>NZ_JBJJLA010000018.1:0-233828 GCF_045449715.1 Marinobacter shunpengi
TGTAACCATCCCCTAAAATCGGTGCATGCGTAATTAGAGTTCTCCGGCCTACAATGAGGCAAACGGAGAACGACATGAAGAAATCACGGTACAGCGAGTCCCAGATCGTCAAGATCCTGAAGGAGGTCGAGGGCGGTCGCCTGGTCAAGGAAGTCTGCCGGGAGTACGGCATCTCCGATGCGACCTACTACAACTGGAAATCCAAGTACGGCGGCATGGAAGCCTCTGATGTGAAGCGCCTCAAGGAGCTTGAAGAGGAAAACCGCCGGCTGAAGCAGATGTACGCGGAGCTGAGCCTGGATCACAAACTGCTCAAGGATGTGATCGAAAAAAAGCTGTAAAGCCAGCCGTTCGACGAGAACTGGTGGATTACCTCAAGCAGGCTCACGGCGTCAGCATTCGCAGAGCCTGTCGAATCGCTGGCATCAGTGACTCTGTGTACCGGTATCGGCCGGATACTTCCCGGGATGAACCAGTGATTGCAGCGCTTCAGAGCGCGACTGAACGCTATCCCGCCTACGGCTTCAGCAAACTGTTCAAGGTGCTGCGACGCTGGGGTCACGGATGGAATCACAAGCGGGTACACCGGCTGTATTGTGCACTCAACCTGAATAAACGACGACGGGGTAAGAAACGACTCCCGACCCGAAACCCGGAGCCATTGAGCGTACCAGTCACCGTTAATCGGTGCTGGTCGATGGATTTCATGAACGACAGTCTGTTCTGTGGTCGCCGGTTCCGCACTTTCAACGTGGTGGACGATTTTAACCGGGAGGTACTGGCCATCGAGATCGACCTTAATTTGCCGGCCCCACGGATCATCCGGGTTCTGGAGCGCATCATCGCCTGGCGAGGCTACCCGGCCAGATTGCGAATGGATAACGGCCCGGAGTTCATCTCCATCGCCCTGGCAGATTGGGCGGAACAGCACGGCATATCGCTGGAGTTTATTAAGCCAGGGAAGCCGACTCAGAACTCCTACGTGGAGCGCTTCAACCGAACTTACCGGGACGAGATCCTGAACATGTATGTCTTCCGGAACCTCACCGAAGTCCGAGAACTGACCGAGTCCTGGATAACGGAATACAACGATGAGCGTCCCCACGATTCACTGGAAGACCTGACGCCATGGGAATACCTGGCGAAACACCAACGGGCGGAAAACTCTAATCAGCGGTGCAACTGAAACGGGGGTGTTTACAGTTCACCAACATAATCTACAGAGATATTTATGGGAAGAATAAAAACTAAGAGAAGAACTTTTGCTTTAAAGAGACTCTTGGCATCGAGGGCGAATCAGGCTCTCGAACTCGATTGTCTTTTCGAAAATATTGAACGGACCGATTCTTCGCCTAAAAAGATGGAGGAATCTCAATTTAATTTCTACAATCGGTCCGCTCGATCAGTCATAGGCAACGTTAGAGCGTTTATCGAAAACTGTTATAGAAATTTCCCAGAGGAAGAACGGCACGCTATTCGATCTAGAATAAGGTCGCCTAATGACATAGATTTCGAATCCTCCATCTTCGAACTGATACTTCATGAAGCCTTAGTTCGTGAGGGCTGTATCCTTACACCGCACCCTGAGTTACCCAATGGATCTGATAAGAGGCCTGATTTCTCGGTCATTACCAGCACAGGTGATAGATTCTATCTGGAAGCTACAGTGGTTAGCGTTACCTCTTCAGAAGAGAATGGCGCAAATGGAAGGCGAGCAAGGGTTTTAGATGCACTAAATAGTGCTCCGCACGAAAATTTTCTCATTCTAGTTACGGAATCAGGGTCGCCGCTTGGGCAACCAAATGGAAATCAACTTTGTCGTAACGTGCACTCATGGTTGGACTCCTTAGCGGTTGAAGAACTTTGCAGCGAAATAACTAGTTCAAATTATAAACTTCCCACTTTTCAATGGTCAGATCAGGGGTGGAGGTTAAAAATTAAGGCGTGGCCCTTGAATCCGCAATCACGAGGAAAATCTACATCACTCATAGGTAGTGGATCGATTCCCTCACCTAAAGGAGATGCTACTCAGTCCATTCATAAAAATATCAAGAAAAAGGCCCGAAAGTATGGTGATTTAGACGCTCCTTTGGTGATCGCCGTAAACGTTTTAGCGGGAGGGGTATCAGAAATAAATGAGGACGAGGCTTTATTAGGAAAAAAAGCCTTTGTTGTTTCTGGTGGGGCTCGTTCAATCACAATGGAGCGTGTTAAGCCAGAAGGAGCGTGGCTCGGCAACTCTGGCGTCCAGGGGCTGAGATGCAGCGCAGCCTGGATTTTCAATAACCTTCGCGTTTCTTCACTCGCTGAAGCCTCAAGCACGGTTTATTTCCATCCTTGGGCTACAAATCCTGCGCCGTCGTTCCTCGAACGTTTCACTCATGCGACAGTCGAGAATTCGGATTTCGTAAGGTCAGAGCGCGTCGAACTTCGTCAAACTCTAGGCCTTGGAGCGGGCTGGCCAAGAGAAGCAAGCTAATCTTTCATTCGAACCCTAAACCTTTTTTGCCCTAAATTCCATTTAATGAATAGACGGATTTCAAGGTCGCTGATTCAAGAAGTAGGGCGCTGCACCAGCTGTGGTGCCGTGGAAAATTGCCTATTCGCTCAAGATTGATGGATAACAATCACGGGAATGCATCGCCATTAACTAAAAGGGCGGCTGCCCACGATTCCAGGCCATGCGGGAAGAAACATGAAGCTTATCGCAAACCATGCGAACAACAGATTTTTAAGAAGTGAGTTACCAGGCCCGGAGGATGAAGTTGACTGGGTCAAGGCCGCAATTGCCTATGGAAGCGACTCAGATACCCTGATTAAAAATTGCCTTCAACATCAACGTAGGCTGGATATTTGGATGCGATACGATCATACGGTACCCGTATCCCCGAACCTACTTGATAAGCTATTGAGGGCCACCAGTCAGAATATCTTCTGTTACCTGATCCCTGACGTTCACCACGCAAAAACCATTTGGTGGAAAGGTTACGGCGTCTATATTGGGTCTGCAAACCTTACAGATAGGGCTTGGGTGACGAACCTAGAAGCCGGGATGTTTTTCAGTGAGGAAGAGCTGGAAAACGCTGGTGGTCTACAGCAAGTCTCTGATTTCTTCGACTACCTTGAATCGTTAGAGGCAGCATTTCCATTGACGCAGGAAATTATTGATGAGCAAAGAGAGCTGCACCAAGAACGAAGCAAGGTTCTGAAACGCCTCGAAGACGAGGCAAAGCGGAAGAGACGGAAGCCAATTTGGGAAGGACCTGCCTTTATAGATAAAAAGAAAACGGTCGAAAAAAGAAAACAAAATTTCCTAAAAGAATGGGAGAGCGGATTGACCGTTTTACGCGAAATCGCATCGGTAGTAGAGGACCATCAACCAGATTGGCTGCGTCCCAACACACCCACGTCTTGGCAGGCAGATCAATTTCTTCATGCCTACTACTACAATGAGGTGACTGGAAGTGGCGGACACCCCTATGAAAAATATTATATGGACCACCGAGCTAATCCGAGAGCAGCGCTGGAACGGGCGCTTTATTGGTGGCAGTCCCAAGGGAAAGCTCCTTCAGAGGAGGATGTTAACCTCTATGACCGTGCACCCGTTATCAGATCACTGCTGGATCCTGAAAGAATAGACAGTCTAAACGAAGACGATCTCATTGAAATTATCTTGGCAAATCACTCAACGAAGGACCACGTATCCAAACTTCCTGCGTCTATGCTTGGTTTGCCAGGAGGGACGGTAGCGAAGCTAGCTGATCGGGTTGAACGTTTCGCAGGTTGGTTGAATGACCAGCGCAACGGAAGAGGACAGAGCTTTAGGGAGCTTGTCAGGCACGTCCTATATGGAGGGCCGAGGAAAGAGCTGCCTGTCCGTTTATTCGAAGCCCAACATGACCCGGCTTTCAAGATCCCTCACATCGGAATAAATCAACTGGCAGAACTTGCCGGGTGGGCCCAGCCAGATTGGTTTCCACCAAGGAATGGTCGAACCAGCAAATCTCTCCGGGCTTTGGGATACGACGTAAAGATTTACTAGCCAAAGTGCCGGGTGTGGTCGGTAAAATCCCAAATCCTTTGCAGGAACAGGGAATTACAGAAACTCCCTCTAAATTGAATCATTCCACTGCAAAGTGTAATTACCAGGATTATGAGTCAAACGACGCGATGCACGTCATTTAACATAATATACATTATGCGCAGTGACAGGAATCAACACCGGGCCAGTTTTTACCCGGTTTGACGTTTTGGAACCTCGGTAAGTGCTTGATTAATCGTCCGCCCGGCGCCGTTCCGGGAGTCTTTAGACCTCTAACAAAGATAGGACGAAAAATGGCCGATTTTAATAACAAAGGCGCATTGCTCTGGTTTCCCTTTATGCGCAATCCATCTAAGAAAAGTTACCAGCACCACCCGGACCGCAAGCTGTTGCGGGTCGAATACGGGCCGCACCTGCGCTATCTGCCGCCCGCGCTGGCCGCCGACCTGGCTGGCGTGAGTCTCCAGACGGTCTACAAGTGGATCGCCGGTACCCACCCGATGGACAGGCGCACCCGGCTGGTGCTGTACACGCGGGCGCTCGGTTTGCTGCCGGATCACCGGTGGCGGGAATGGCACATTGACGAGACTGGCCGGCTGACCGCGCCCAATGGCTGGAGCTTTCACCCGGATGAATTGATGGCGTTCACCTATCAGAAGCAGTTGAACGCGGAACTCCAGGCGCGAGTGGCCCGGCTGGAGGTGGATAATCGGATGCTTCGGGAGGCCCTGGACTATGCCCAGGCCAATCGCTGGCCCGGGAACGTGGTGCCGTTGCGAACGGCCGTAAAGAAGGCCGGGCACTGAGCCCAGCCCATCACTTCGCCCGCCCCTTGAGCTTTTCAACCGTTCTCAGGCCGCCCAGGCCCAACAACGAAATCAACACCGTCATCAGGTGTTCCATGGCCAGCTCCGGGGGCGGCTCCACTCCCGGGACCCATAGGGTCATACCCCAGGCCACCAGATCGCGCACGATATAGCTGTAAGCCAGCGCACTGCCACAGGTCCAGCCAATGAAGGGCCGCCACCCGGCGACAAACACGCTCCGGTGTTGCGCTTCCATCTTGGTGATTTCGCCCTGGAGGATGTGGGGATGCTGCCGGATTTTCTCCAACACCTGCTGGGCCTTCGCCCGTTCGTCGTCACTGGTGAACAGCTTGTCAAAGACGTTGCCTATGGCTTCAATGGGTTCCGCCGCCGTGCCGCCGACCAGCTTTCCGAACCAACTCATGACACGTCACCCCGATTGCCCAACGCGATGTCATGCGCCCGAAGCCTGGCGCTGTGATCGTCCAGGCGTTGCTCGTGCTTTTCCTGCCGGGCCTTGATCCAGGCAATTTCTACCTTGTTGCCCAGCCAGGACCCGACCAGTCCGCCCACTCCTGAGACTACGCCGACCAGCGGCCACAAGTTGGATACGTCCACTAGAACATCCCGTCAATCAGATCGTTTATCGGATCGGCCAGCCCGGAGCGGGCCGCGCCGTACACATCAAACTGGACGGTGGCTACCCCGTCCTGGAAGTCGGTGTTGACCGACTCGCCAATGTTCGATTTTGCCTTTTTGCCCCACTGGAACCCGGCCATGGCCCCGAATACGAAGCCGACCGCCGCCCAGGGGATGGCCTGGCGCATCATTCCGACCACCACGCTTTCACCTTGCCGTATAGGCCCAGGGGTGTGTATTCGTAGTATTGTTCGTCCAGTTCGTCGGACCATTCCGCCAGGTCAGTGCCCGGTGTGCCGTCACTGCCGGTCACGGCCTGATACAGGCCCTCGAATCCCCGGTTGAACACGTTGTCATGGTTCACTGGATTGACGGCTTCCCCGACATCCCTGGCGGTCTCCCAGGCCCGCCCGGACAGCCACCAGACGCCGACCACGGCCACGCCCGCGACGATCAACGTTGTTTTCGGTGTCCATTGGTTGAGCATTACATCCTCGACGCCATGACGCTGCTGGGGTTGTTGTAGGCCGCTTCCTGTTGCTGCCGGTGGCTGCGATACCACCACGCCGCGCCCAGGATGGCCCCGACGATCAACACATGCTTCGGCTTCACGCGATCACCTGCCCGATGTCCAGGTAGTTGCCGTCCACCCGGCTCCAGGTGGCGACGCCCGACGAGGGCCGCACGTCCACATGCAGCATGTCGCCGGGACTGGTGTCGGTGTACAGGCCGATGCCGGTAAAGCCGACCGCCCGCGCCACCTGGTACGCCCTGGCCCGCTCGCTGGCCTTCTCGATGTAGCGGTAGCCGCTGGCCCCGGCAGGCAGTTTAGGGAACACGTCGATGGCGCGGACCTCGCCCCAGGCGTCCACGTTGTGCTGACTAGTGCCGGACGGCCCCTGGTGGCGACCCATGGCCCCCTTGGCGTTGCTGACCATGACCGGATGCCCCCAGCGCTCGCGGAAGGCGTCCAGCTTACGCAGCAATTCCGGGTGCATCTGGCTGTACCAGTTGGTGCCGTAGCGGTCGGTAAACTCGGATGGTGAAAAATGCTGGAGGTTCACGCCCTTCCCCTTACTGCTGGCTGTTCCATCGTTTCCCATGATCAGGTCCAGCCGGACACCCGACTGGATGGCCCCGAAGGCGACCACGCCCCCGATGGCGAGGGCTGCCAGGATGGCCGGAGTCATCAGCAGCCGGACTGCACGACCGGCAGATCGACACCCAGCACCGCATCCAGGGTCGCGGTAATACCCGCATCCGCCGCCCCGGTCACGTCCACCGAGACGGACAGCGCCGTCTGCCCCCGCACCGTACTGAGGTCGATATCGGTCGATCCACTGATGACACTGTTACCCTCCAGGGTCACCGCGACCGTTGCCAGTTCGCTTTCACCGGCATAGACCTTCACCGTTGCCGCGCCACTGGTCGGCTCGTCACTGAGGATCATATGGAAGGCCAGCTTGGCTGGCTTGTACTGGAGCACCGCCAGGCTGCCCAGCGACGGACGCAGAATGTCCGGCGTCCGGGTTTCGCCGGTGGCATCCAGTGCTACCGCCATTTTCGGCTCAAATGGGAAATGCAGTTTCCCGGCAAAAATACTCATCAGATGGGCTCTCCCATTTCCAGTTCATTATCCACGACCAGCACCAGTTGGCCGGGCAGGATGGTGTCAAAGCTGTCCTTTATGGCGGCAGCCGCGAAGGTACGGTTGCCGCTGTTTACGGTCTTGAATGGCATCCCGTTGCCAGTTCGGTCCATGTCGAACTGGTACACATGATCCAGGTAGTCATCCGGCGCAGCTCGCTTGAAGTAGTATTCCAGCGCGGCCTTGATCACTTCACCGGACACCCGAATACCATCGCCCAGGTCCTCCACAGCAATCTGTGCGCTCACCTGGGGCAGCCTGTCGGGCCGTGTCAGCGCGTTCATCAGATCACAGCCGGGGCGTACCGCCCGGAACTCCGGCATTGTGGTGAAGTCACGCATGGCATGGATTTCGATCTGCAGACCATCCCGGGTGGTGATCTGGTTACGGAACGGGATATAGCCGTCCTCGAAATTCATGCCGCCACCGAAATAGATGTTGCCCAGGTACTGGCCATCGGCGGAGAACTCTTCCAGATCAAAATTACGGTGGAGCATGATGTTGCCGGTCCATCGATCCACCCTCACCTCATCAAGCAAGGTTGAACCGATACTCTCCACCAGCAACTCTCCGACAATCTCAAAATCCCGACTCACCCTGACCAGCAGTGTCGAATTAACCTGTTTAATCAACAGCGTGTCGGTTGCCGGTTCGTAGTCCATGCTCTCCATGCCTGAATACCCGGCTTCCTCCAGGTCCAACAGGATGTTGTCCTGCATATCCCGCAGGTTTTCCCCGTTATCCAGGTAGAGGTAACCGAATCCTGGCAGGTAGCACACGTCCTGCACGAACCCGGACGGACTGGTGTCCCATTGCTCGGTACTGATCAGCGCATTGGTTTTCGGGTCGAATAGCATGATGCCGGTTTCGTCTGCACTGTTCGCCACCGACAATCCGACGGTGCCGTCCGGTCCGTGGAACAGCTTGCGCCCGCTGAATCCGCTGTCCGGGAACTCTGGGCGCTCAAAGGCGTCAATCAGGTCGCCGACGCTGTAGGCCTCGGTGGTCAGTTTCACCGGCTGGAGATTTACCCGGATCTCGCCCCGGGTGTCCGGTTTGGTGGTGCCGTCCGCGTTTCTCAGTACCGGCTCGATACTGATCTCTCCCCGGACAATCTGCCGGTTATAGTCGCCCTCGCCCACGGTAAAGATGACCTGGGCCTGGCGCTCGGTGTCCGGGTTGACGATCTCGAAGGCCTCGAACGCGCCGGGCCGGTACTTGTCGCCCGCTTCCATGGTGACGCGGGTCTGGCCGGAGTTGCCGCCGTCGATGATCACATCAATGGGTCGGTCCGCGAACTTCAGGTAGATGTAATCGCCGGAGACGTTGACCGGCTGGGCACCGCCCGCCGGGAGTAGTTTCTTGATGTCCTGGCCTGCCATGGATCAGCCCTTTTTCCGCACGATAAAGATCAGCACGACGAGCCCCGCCCCGCCGACCATCATGTATTTGGTGAGGTTTTCGGCGATCTGCCCCGCCTCGCTCCGGGTGGACTGATTGGCGAAGGCCAGCGCCCGGTCGGTGTTCTGGTTCATGTACTGGAGGGTTTCCCGGTTGGCCGCGTTGACGGAATCCACCGCGCCGGTGAACAGGTCGCCGGTCAACTCCCGGCTGTCCTCCACATCGTCAAAGGCCCGGTCTCCCAGCGCCATCAATGCGGTGGCGTTCTGACTGGAGGCCGTGGCCGCAAAATCCAGCGCCCCGGATACCGCGCCGTGGTCGGTGGTGGACACGTCGCCAACGGTCAACTCCGACTCGGCCAGATTGATGTTCTTGGCCAGCGAACCGCCCTCACCGCCACCCCCGCCGGAGTAGTCGATGTTGTTGAAGTTGTACGCCTTGTTGACGCTACTGCTGCTGCTTTTGGAGCTACTGCCCATCGGTCCGCGCCCTCATAATCCACTCGTCCAGGGTGTAGCCCTGGCGCTCAAAAATCCGGGTCAGCCCGGGCCGGTTGATGTGTGCCCGGATGGAGGGAATGCCGTTGCGTCTGGCCAGGTCGGTGAACCACTCGATGGTGTCCGGGGCGTTCTGCCCGGCCCCGGCCACGATGACCATTTCCAGGCTCCCGGCGCTGTCCTGTTCCACCCGGGTCAGCACGTAGGACACCGGCTCACCGGGCACCCGCCACAGATGGGCGAGGTCTCGCTCGACATCCCGCCGGTAGGCCTCCAGGTCCGCCGGTGTTGCCCGTGCCGCCGCCAGACTGGCCGCCGCCTCCGGGCTCCAGGTCACTTGCGACGGGTGTACAGCCACAGTGCCCCCAGGGCCAGCACGCCCAGCACCACCGGGGTGCTTACGGCCTTCTGCTGAATGGATTGCGGCGGCAGGAAGTTGAACACCTGCCCGCCCGCACTGCCGCCGGTGTCGCCGACACCTGCCGTTGCAGGCCCGCCGGACAGGTCAACACCACCCGCGCCGCCACTCACTGCAAACGGATTCAGCATTACCGCGCCCCCTTGAACGCCAGATAGGCGGTGATGCCCAGGCCACCGACGACCCACCACTTGTAACGACCCCACAGGTCATCCAGTGCCCGGTTCACGCCCTGACTTTGCTCCGGGCCGTCCAGGGGCTCCTGGACCGTGGTGTCATACTGGGTTTCGGGCCGGTCCGCCGCATTCGCGGGGGCCGCAGCCCCCAACTCCTGTTTGATCCTGGCGGCCAACCCCTCCTGGGTGGCCCCCAGAATCCCAGTCCCGAATTGCTCCAGTTCTTCCAGCCAGTTGGCCATGGTTACCCCCTGATCAGTCGCCCAGTACGCCCAGGTACTCGCTCAGGAAAGTCACCTGTGCCGCCCCGGTCATGGTCAGCAGGTAGCGGAAGTCCTGGTAGCCCCGCAGGTCCAGGGCGTTGGCCCCGTAGCCGTTTTCGGTGAAATCCACCACATGACAGCTACCCTGGGGCACACGCTCGCCGATGGTCTGCATGCGCTCGTTCAGCGCCTTGGAACGCTCGAACACCTTGTAGAGCCCGCGCTCGACCACGATCTTGGAAATGTCGTTGGCCGAGGGGAAGATGAACGACGCATTGAGGGCCGCCGCCGTGGGACGATTGAACGGCAGGTCGCTGACCTGGAGTTCGCCGGACCCCGCCGCGTTGCGGTTGTGCTTGGTGATGTGCATCACCGTGCCCACACCGTCACCGGTCGCCGCACTGGTGGTGGCGTACACGTCCAGGGTCGGTGTGGTGGCACCGCTGGCAATGTCCACTTCCAGGTAAAGGGCGTTGATCCGCTCACCGCTTTCGCCCGTCACGCCGGTGTTGATACCGGTGACTTCTTCCATGCTCCGGGTCTTCAGCGCCTTACGGTCCAGCGGGATATACAGAATCTTCGCCGCACCGAAGGCCGGAAGGCCGTAATACTGGTTCATGGTGTCCCGCTCGGTCGCGCTGTAGCGGTGAATCGTCTTGTTGTTGGCGATCAGACGAATTTCAGTCATGTCCGCCAGGGCCATGTTGGTGACCATGGCGATTTCGTGGTACTTGCTGCCAATGGCAAAGCGCACGGTCGCCGTTTGGCCAGGGGCTACCCCCTCCGGGGCCTGGACTTTCTTGAAAATCCGCTGTCCCATGGATCAGCCCCCCTTGACGATTTTCGCCGCTTTACCGAACCCAGCCCGCTGGGCCGCGAACGCCGCACCGCCGATTACCGCCGATGCCACCACGATGGTGGTCAACTGCTTTTTGTCGACGTTGGTATTCCACCAACTCTTGATTCGATCCATTGCTCTGGCTCCCCGCCGTTACACGCACAAAAAAAAGCCCGCCTTACCGGTGCTTGTGCTTTCGGTTATAGGCGGGCTGGTTTTTATGCGAAAGGGGCCTAACCTATTAGGTTAAAATCCGACCAATCACGGTTTGAAAGCGCGGTATTTCGTCTCGAAAAGCGCCCTTCCCTGGTCATCCTTTCGCCAGAATTGCAGTGGCTTCAGGGTCTCGATTTCCTCCTTTGATATGCCAACGGCCCGCTCCAGATAGCGGGCGTCCTGATCCTCATGGAGCCCGATAAACCGGGTTCGCGGCTGGGTGATCATGGCCTTCGGTACTTCCTGGCAGCGCTGGGTGGTCATCACCAGCTTGGCCCCGTACTTCCGGCCCCGTTTCATGAGCTTCCCGAAGAATTGCGGCATCCGTTGCCCCAGCTCCAGGTCCGCCATTTCCTCGCAGATCACCCAGGTTTCCCGGTGGCCGTCGAGGATGGCCCAGGCCACTTCGCAGAACCAGATAAAGGTTTCCTGGCTGTCGTCGCCACTCCACCCGATCTTGAACGGCTTCCCCGACTTGTCCGCCTTGTTCACCGCCCGCATGAACGCGCCCCGGTCGGTGAACCGCTGACACTTGTGGTCCATGTCGACATCCCAGATCAGGGCGCGAATCCCGCGCCCCGGGACCACATTGTTCCGGGTCAACTGACTTTTCCCGCCCCCGGTTTTGGCCGCGATGAAAACGTGCTCATTCTGCCGTTCCGGGCTCGGGTTCCGTGCCATTGCCGGGCTCCTGTTGCTGCTGGTGCTGTTGTGCTTTACGGCGCTGGGCCTCCAGATAGGCCAGCACTTCCGCCTCGGCCTGCCGGGCCTTGTAGATGGCGCTGCCCATGTACCAGCCCGCCGCGATGTACGGCTGGTACTGATCCAGCAAGGCCTGGATCCACTCCGGCACCTCACCGCCCCAGCGTTCCGCGAGCGGCACAAAGGCCTCGTTCCCGGCCTCGCGGTCTACCACCTTGTCAATTTCAACATGGGGGCACTGGGTGGCCCTCACCGCCCAGAGGAAGCCGTTGTTCATCTTCTCGGCCAGCTTGCGAGCCCGTTCCTGTTCCTCCGGGTCCGGCTGTTTCGCCTCGGCTTCGGCTTCCGCCTGTTCGGCCTCGTACTCCTGGATCATGTCGTCCAGGCCCGCGCCTTCCTGCTGTTCCTCTACTACGTCATCGGTCATCTGATCACCCAATCACTGGTGGTTTACGAAAACAGGGCGAAGCCCACCGCCGCCGCCATGGCGACAAGGCCCAGGACGCCCGCCCTATTAGGTTCGCCGGTAGGTTCCCGGCTGGGTTCCGGCTCCGGTTCCTCCGGGTCTGACCCAGGTTCCCCGGCAGGTTCCGGGGCGGGTTCGTCCAGGTCCAGCGGGTGGTCAATCATAGGTTCCCCGGTGGGTTCCATTTCGGACAGCCACCGCTGTTGCTTGGCCTTGCCGCTGGACTGGTCGCAGCCGCACCCGCACCGCTTGTACAGGTATCCGGCCCGCTTCCCCTTGGTGACCTGGTAGAAGGCGGCCACGGTGCCACAGTCGGCACAGTCCGCCCGCCCTACCGGCTTTCGGTTGTCTTTTGCTGCTGGCATCTTCCTGCCTCCCGTATTGCCAATTCAGCGACGATTTCCGCCGCGTTCACCACGTAGCTTTTCAGCCGGGCCGGTAGCATCGGGTGACTGATCCCCGCCGCCGCGCCTTTCAACGCCAGCCCTTTTGCCAATAGCTCCCGGTTATCCATTCGCCTGATCGTCATTGGTCACCCTATAAGGTCTGATTCGTGGGTTTTCCGGCCTCGTCGGCGCGGAATGAAAGGTCCCGTTTTCTATCCGGATGCTGTTGCACCTGCTGCACCGCAACCCGGACCCGCATATCTGCTCACGCACTCGCCGCCGACAACCCCGGCAGGTGTACTCCGTTATAATCTGCATCGCTCGCCCCCTCGTCGTTGCACGCCACCGCCCCGGCATCGGCCAGGGCGAACCAGTCCGCCCAATCCATATCCCGCGCAAACAGCCGGGCACCGTTCCGCCGCCTCAGTTGCTCCCGCCGCCACTGGTGCAGCCATTGGGAACACTGGGGTTTCTCGCTCCAGCCCTGTTTCCGCGCCCAGGTCATGAACTGATCCTTCTGGGTCTCGCTCTTGAATATCGCGCCGTACTTGCTGACTTTCGGCAGGGGTTCCAACTCCTTTCGGACGCCCTCCAGGATGCGGCCGATTTTCTGCCGGGCCGCGCCGGTGGTGGCCTGTTCAAGCTGGGATTTCAGGCGTTCCCGGCGCTGGATTTTCTCGCCGTGTTTCCGCTGCCAGGCCTCATTGGCTTCCGCCAACAGCCAGCCCATCATGCCGACCTGGTGCCGCTCGCACTCGATCCACCCGGGTGCCCTGGCCCGCTTGCTGATGCCGTACCGGTTGCCCCGGATGCTGCCCTGGTCGCCCTTGCCCTGGGCCTTGCACAGATACCCCGCCGCTTTCGCCACGTAGGCCCCGGCCTTGCTGGGTTCCTTGATCTTTTCCAGGTGGGCCATACCCTGCCCCCACAGCTTTTCCAGCCGGGCCGCCCAGGCCTGGAAGTGCTGGTATGGGACGCGCCACCGCATCATCACGTGGATGTGCGGGTTCTCGCCCAGGACCTCGCCGGTTTCCTCGTCGATCCGGTCCGGGTTTTCCGCCACCCACAGGTAATCCAGGGGCTCCCGCCACCACTTCAGCCGGGTGAAGGGGGCACCGGTTTTCCTGTCCTCGTCCTCGCCTTCCACGCAGTACAGGGCGCGGGAGCCCTTGAGTTTCACGGTGTCGCCCTGGTCGTTCTGGTACTGCCAGCCGCGCCGGTACATCTGGCCGATGGCCTCGAAAAACCGGGATGCTTCCTTCTGGACCGACCATGCCCAGGCCTCCACCAGCGGCACGTATGGCCGCAGGGTTTCCCGGTCGAGCGGGGTGTATTCCGCGGCTATTTCCTGTTCCTGGTTCTGGGTGGTGATCTGGTCTACGCGGGAGTAATCCGGGCAGAACGGGCCGGGTTTCGCCCGGGCGGCCTCAATGGACGGGGCCATGGTCAGACCGCTGTTCACGCGGGGGTGGGCCACCAGCACCCGGCGGCCCAGCTTTTCGCGGGCCTCCTGGCTCAGTGTCAGGGTCAGGAACGTGGTGAATCCGCCTCTCCTGCAGGCGGTGAAGTAACAGGATTCCGAGATTTTCCGGGCTCCCCGGTCGGTGAGCATGTCGGTTACCCGGTCCCCGTTCTGTTCCGGGGGCAAATCGCTATTGGCCGCCCGGGTTTCCATGCGTAGCCGGTACTCACCGCACCAGTCCCGACGCTCCACAACGGCCCAGGTGCCCGGCGTCTCGTTGTCCTTGGCCCAGACCTGGGGATCATTGATCAAACGCGGCCAGGGTGGCGCTCCGAGCGTCTCACTTGCCCAGAACTTGGCCAGTCGCCGGTCCCTATCTGCCTCTGTCGGACTTTTGGCCGCCTTGACGAGCCTATGGGCCGATGCCCGCCTGATGGCGGTCACGGCCTCGCGGGCGCCCTCGCCCTCTGGTGCCAGGGCATCAAAAAACGGGGCCGCCGCTGCCGACGCCCCGTTGATGGTTTCGTTGCTGGTGTAACTTTCAATCATGGAAAGGTATCTGGTCGTTTTCGAGGTTGTCCCACTCCCCGTTTATGGGGTGCACTGCATCGGTTCCGTCTTCCTCACTTGAAACCCAAATGCCTATGCACTGATCACAGCCCTCGAAAGCGATCAACACATGCTCGACTGTTTCCCGGCCTTGTGAACTCCACAGCATTTTTATGCCGTTTCCGTGTTCGCAAATCATGCCCCACCCCCGAACACAGCAGCGATGACCAACAAAACCACCACAAACACAATTCCAAGCGCTTCCAGGCCGTTATTCATGACGCCTCACCCCCAAGAATCCAGCCGCCGCCAACCCGAAGGGGCTTCCCCGTCCGCGTGTATTCCTCCACCGCCGGGTAATCGGCGTCTGATACGTGGTCGTGGTCCCAATCGTCAGAGGGGCGGTCGTTGGCCTCCATCACTTTCAGGTCGCATTCAGGGCAAAGCCGCTTACCCCGCGTAAGCCATAGGTAGTCCCAATTCCCGCACCCTTGGCATACCTCGTATACCTCGCTTTTCCGCTCCAGAATGGCCAGCCCTTGCGCCAGCGCTTCCGCCCTTTCCCGGCGCTCCCTTGCGTTCCTTTCGGCGCTTTCCAACAACACTTCCTGAAAATCCGGGTCACTGTCAGGGTTTGCCACTTGTTCCCGGTACTTCTCGCCGTAGTGCCGGACCATAGTGCGGTCCCACTCGATGGCGCTTTTCTGTGCTTCGATAATTGCCTGCATATCCACGGTGTCTTCCCCCAAAATCCACGTCTCTGCCATCACGCAGAGGAACAAAGTAATAAACGCGACGGCCCCGCCGCTATTGCCGTTCCAGTTGATCAAAACCGGCCCTTGAGTCGTTCGCCCCAGGCGGCCAGATCACCGATGGCCTGCCAGATTTTCGGGCGGAATTTCTGGGGAATGCTGGCCCACTCGCGGCCCACGTAATCCTGGGGGGTGTTGGCCATCCGGCACAGGGTCCGGCGCTGGCCCTCGTTCATGTCGGCCCACATGCGGGCTTGCCGGGGGCTGATGTCATCGGTCAGGCCCCAGGTTTTCAGGGCACGGCGCAACCCTTCAGGTCCGCGCACATGGGCGAACTGCTGGTTCAACCGGTCCATGACCTGCTGGTGGGGGTTCGTGGTAGGTCCACTGTAATCGTGGTTTTTAATCTCGACGGTCTGCATAGGTACTGCCTCCTGTTGTTGGCCTCCCGAAAGTTGCCCCGGGAGCTACCCGGGGCCAGGAGGTTTAACGCTAAACGCTCTAGAGCGTAGAACGCCGTTACAGGCTATATAACGTTTAACCGGCTAGGCAATAGAGCTATCCTTGAACGGCTTTCGCGTGACGCGACACAGGAGGGACTATGGAAATTTCGGCCACTAAAAAGTACCTGGAAATCATCCGCAAGCAATACGGCGGGTGCTCAGACTATCGAATCGCTCAGCTTCTAGACGTATCACGCTCTTGCGTGAGCCGCTGGAGCAAGGGGAACGGAACCATCGGAGACGAGCCCGCAGCGCGGCTTGCAGACTTGTGCGGTCTCGATCCGGTGGAGGTTCTGACCGAGATTTATATAGAGCGCTCCCCGAGTGAAACAACCCGCCATTACTTTGAAGAAGTCTTAAAACGGACTGCATCGGTGGTACTTATTTTACCGATCATTTCCTTATTTATTGGGAATCACATAAACACCATGATCTGACCATGGCTGTATTCGCGTCACGCGACATATAACCATCGTTAAGTCATTCATTTAAGTCTTTGTTGTTATTGAGGTTTGTTGGTGTAAGTTGCTGTTGTTGTTGGGGTTACATCCTATACATTATGCGCAGTATGGTATAAGTTTGGATGCCCGTCACGACGAGCAGCTATAGTGTGACGACCCACCAACCTCAAAGAGCTCCGGCGGCTTCAGCCTGTAGTATTTCTTCTCTACGTCCTCCGATTGCTCGGCGTATGGCTGCGTCATCACGTCCTGCAGTTCTCGCAGCAAAGCGTAATTCCCCGCTGCCGCTTGCTGATAAGCAGGCACAACGAACCACTCCCTCAAACTGTACTTCGGGTTGACGAGCTTCATCTGACTGGAAAGCTCCTCACGAGTGCCAGGTCGTGTGAGCGATTGCCAGTTTGTGAGCCACGCTGACCAGCGCCTGTCTATCCCTTCGGGGTCTGCAGCATAGGCCGGGCCCCTGTAGAAGCTCTTCTTGAGTGGCTCAATGTCATCTGGCAACGCCGAGAGTTCCCGGAAGAACATGGTGTAATCGACCGGCGTTTGCATCATCAGCGTTGCCAGCTCGCGGAACAAATCCGCGTCAAAAGCGTCGAGTCCGAGCTTGGCAGCCCACATCTTCTCCATTTGCGCTTGCATCACCTGCGGGAATTCACTCTGAATCTCCTCCAGCTGCCGCAGACACTCCGGATGCCCTGCCAACAAAGGCCGAACCGCCGAACAGAACGAGTGGAAGTTGCGTTCGGCCGCTGCTGGTTGGTTGAGGAACGCGAAGTGATGCCCGCCACCGGTCCATGGTTGGTACTGCGGATCGAATACATCGCAGAATCCGAATGGTCCATAGTCGAGCGTGAAGCCACCCACCGCACAGTTGTCGCTGTTGAAGTTACCCTGGCAGTAGCCAACACGGATCCAGTTCGCCACAAGCGACGTCAGTCGGCCGCGGAACTCACGTGCAAGCAACACCACTTTTTCAGCGGTGGCCAGTGACCGGTCGATAACGTCACCGTACTCACGATCAATCAGGTGCAGGATGATCTTCTCGAGCTCCTCCATCGCCTGCGGGTGTTCCTGCTTGCGGGCACGACGACTAAAGAGCTCGAGCTGCCCTACCCGAATGAACGACGGCGCAACACGCGTAGAGATGGCAACTGGCTCGGATATAAGGATATCAGGGTCTATTGAGCGTGAGCCCCCCGAATACCACGGTCGCCTGACTTGCTCGGTCTTTGACACGTACAGACTCAGAGACCGTGACGTGGGCACACCGAGTGCATGCATATGCTCCTGGGCCAGGAACTCCCGCACACTGGACCGCAGAACGGCCCGGCCGTCCGCGCCGCGGCAGTAGGGTGTGCGCCCTGCCCCTTTCAACTGCATTTCCCAGCGCTGCCCATTGATGACAGACTCGAGCACTGAAATAGCGCGACCGTCGCCGTAGCCATTGCCGGTCTGGAATGGGCATTGCTGGTAGAATTCGGTGCCGTAGATGGAAAGTGCGTAGCCACACGCCCAGCCGACATTGCGCAGAGGCTCCGGAACCCGGGATAAGTCGCCGGAGAACATGCGGACGAAGTCGTTGGACTGCGCCATGCTGTCGGCAAAACCCAGTTCGCGAAACAGGTTTTTCCCATGTGCGACGTATTCGGGGTTTTCGATGGGCGTGGGATTGACCGGGACATAGTGGCCCGAGAAGACTTGCCGTGGCGCGTGGTCAGCTCCGTTTGCTTTCCCCTCAGGATCGCAGTTGAGCGTGTCCATGAGCGAATAGTCTGCCAACGTTGCGAGATCGTCGAGGGTCGCGACCGTTGTGGGCGTTTCCCGGTGACGTCGCGTTATCATAGGAATTCCTCATGCGTTGGTCTGACTATGGGTGATAGTTTGAGTGTACATGGTTAAGTCAATTCTTCAGGCGTCCAAACGCATCCATCACTCAGCCGAAAATACTCCAGAAGGTTATCCGCCACCCGCTGCCCCATGGCCAGCCGGGTCTCAATGGTGCCGCTGGCGTAGTGGGGAGTCAGCACAACATTGTCCAGTTCCAGCAATGCTTCCGGCACGCGGGGCTCATCCGCCAGAACGTCGAGCCCGGCCGCCCGGATGCGGCCCTGTTGCAGGGCACGGATCAGTTCGGACTGGTCGACGGCGCTGCCACGGCCCACGTTGACCAGGATGCCCTCCGGTCCCAGGGCATCCAGCACCTGCGCGTTCACCATGTTTTCCGTGGCCGGGCCACCGGGAACGATGACCACCAGAAAGTCGCTGGCCTCAGCCAGTGACACCACCGAATCATGATAGGTATAGGGAACTTCGGGATTACGGTTCCGCTGATGGTAGGCAATGGGCATATCAAACGCGACAGCCCGCTTCGCGAGCGCCTGCCCGATCTTGCCCAGGCCCAGGATTCCAAGACGCTTGCCGGTCATCCGGTTACCCAGGGGCAGGCCCTTAAGCCAGCGAC
The DNA here is from genome assembly GCF_045449715.1 of Marinobacter shunpengi. NCBI lineage: Bacteria > Pseudomonadati > Pseudomonadota > Gammaproteobacteria > Pseudomonadales > Marinobacteraceae > Marinobacter > Marinobacter shunpengi. The sequence continues at coordinate 18,690 of NZ_JBJJLA010000018.1, forward strand.
CGGCGCGAACATTGCGCTCGGCCTGCATTAGTCGTCGGGTCGTTGCCAGCATCAGGGCAATGGCCCCGTCCGCCACATCGTCGGTCAGTACCCCCGGCGTCGTTTCAACCCGGATCCCCCTGGCCTCCGCAATCTCCACATTGAGAGCATCCGTACCCACTCCGGACGAGGAGATAATCTCCAGGTTCGGCAGCGCCGCCAATAAGCCTGCCGGCGCCCCCTGGGCGGCATTTGTCAGCAAACCCCGGATGGCCCCTCCCACTTCCTGCAACATCGCATCGGCTTTATCCTTGTCTCCCGGCAGCGTATGAAACCGAAACCGGTCTTCCAACTGGGGGATAACATTGGGGGGCAAACGTCCGGCTACCAGGATATCGATGGCCATTGCCAAGGTCCTTTTCTATCAGAGAATGAAACCACGAGCATAACGGAGCTATGGCTTTTCGGAGCCGCTAACGATCAGATACCGGTATCCTTGTGTGCAGACTTTCCGTCTGTCCCGTTTAGTTCGACATCAAGGTCCTGTATCTGTTGAATAATTTTAATCAGCTTCTTACCCGACTTGGTCAGTGAATATTCGGTGCGTGGCGGAACTTCAGGAAAGGTCTCCTTATGCATCAGACCGTACGCAGTGAGTTTACGAAGTCGCTCCGACAGAACCTTTGTTGAGATTCCCTCGATATGCCGTTCGAGAGCCCCCGGTCGGTTAATGCCCTTTTCGACCGCAAGCAGGACGGAAACCGACCACTTGCAGCCTACAACGTCCTCCAACTTGCGATACGAGCTGCGAGCCTTCAAGAAATTTTCTCCCTCAATTTCAACAAAATACACCAAAAGGTGCCCAGCCCACCGATTTGTGCCCGCTAGTCAGCACTCTCAGCCCACTCTATCTTTTGGTTGTGCGCACGCCAATCAGCCAATTAATCATAGGAGTTCAGAGATGAGTAGCAAAGCCATCTTCTACCATGCAGGGTGCCCGGTATGCGTCGCCGCCGAGGACAATGTTGCCAAGGCCATTGATCCCTCCCGATACGATGTCGAGGTGGTGCATCTTGGCAAGGACAAGGGGAGGATCGCGGAGGCCGAGGCGGTCGGTGTGAAGTCGGTCCCGGCCCTGGTCCTTGAAGGTACACCCTTCCACATCAACTTTGGCGCGAGTATTTCAGATTTGAAGTAGTCCACTCGTGTACTCGCGGCGCCTCCCGTTCGTGGGGCGTCGCACTTTGTTGCCTGATGCTCTCAACCAGGCCCACACTTTTGGTCTTGAGTGCCCTGCCCCTCTACACCATTGGCGTCGAGGTACCCAGTGTGCAGTCCGCAAGGGCGCCGGCAACGGCATCGGCGTCTTCGACAGGAAGATTCCCGACACTGATCCTGATACCGGGCCCTGACCGCAGCCGGAAAGGCTGGCCAGCCTGAATCCGGTAGCCGCGCGCGGTCATGCGTTCGACCATCGCCGTTTCATTCTTCACGGGAAGCCACAGATTGACACCGGAACCGGAACTGACCGGGAGCCCATGCCGACGCAAAGCATCAACCAGCGCCTTGTGACGCGAGGCATAGGTGGCCCGGGCGGTCTGTAGCTGCCTTTCAGTATGTTCGCTGCGGAGGAGCTGCACGGCAATCCGTTGTACCAGACGGCTGACCCAGCGAGGCCCCAGGGCGAACTGCCGGGCCATCCGGTTGACTGTATCCGGATCGCCGGTGGCAACGGCCAGGCGCAGGTCCGGACCGAGGAACTTGGAGACGGACCGTACCAGCAACCAGGCGGGTGTGACGGGATCAATCGCCGGTGGTGGCGCTTCGGACAGTGGGCCCCAGTGATCGTCCAGGATCAGGAGGGTCCGCGGATGATCCCGCAACGCGACCTGAATCCGCTCAAGACGCCCGGCGGGGAGATCAATACCGGTCGGATTCTGGGCACGCGGCGTCAGCACAACGGCGGCTACACCGGCACCGAGCCTGGCGGCAAGCTCCTCCGGAATAACCCCCTGATCGTCAAGGGGCACTGGCTCCACCACGAGGCCAAGAGATCGCAACAATGCAAGCAGTGGCGGCCAGACAGGATCCTCGACCAGGACCTTTTCACCGATCTGTGCCCGAACCCGCAACGCCCGTTCGATGAGATCCAGGGCGCTATGCCCAAGCATCATTGAGTCCGCTGGTACTCCTTCACGCGCCAACCTGTCCCGGAACAGGTCAAGCAGTTCAGGGTCCTCACCGGACCGGTCGTATCCGGTCTGGTGCCAGTCCACTTCCGCCGCGGCCCGCTTCAGGGACGGCAGCAACGTGGGGTCGATATTACCGGAAGCGAGATCAACGGTACCGGGGAAAGCGGGCGCCTCACCGAGAGTCTCTCCTTCCTCGTGCAGCGGCATTACCCGGGTTCCCCCCCTGCCGCGCCCGTAGACCCAACCGCGTTCACGCAGCCGGGAGTATGCCTGCGCCACGGTATTTCGATTAACGTCCAGCATCACTGCCGCCTCACGGACGGACGGTAGGGAATCACCTTCGGTCAATCGTCCGCTTTGAATTGCATGCTCGATGCTTTCGGCAATCTTGACAGCCGTTTTTCCTTCCAGATAATCTTTACTCATGACATTATTTTATTTGGCATAGGACATTTGTCAACATGAAAGTCGCGCATGTTATCCGTCATATCCATTTCGAGGACCTTGGCCTGCTAGCCCCAATTCTGGCCAAGCACGGTTACCACTACCACTACTGGGATGTCGGAGTGGATGACCTGACCGAGCTGGAGCAGATGACACCGGATCTTCTGATCATCCTCGGGGGGCCCATTTCCGTCAACGATATCGACGCCTATCCGTTTCTGGCCATGGAGCAACGCCTGGTCAGGCGCCAGATCGCAAGCGGACGGCCCCTGCTGGGCATATGCCTTGGTGCCCAGATTATTGCACGCGTGATGGGCGCCAGCGTCGAGCCCATGGCCTCCAAGGAAATTGGATTTGCACCACTGGCCCTGACCGACACCGGCAAACAATCCGTTCTGGCTCCTCTGGCCGACGCGGAGGCGGTACTGCACTGGCACGGCGAGGCCTGCCAGATAGAAGAGCAGTTACCCGCCCTGGCCAGCACACCCGCGTGCACGAACCAGGCTTTCATGTGCGGCTCGCAAATCCTGGGCTTGCAGTTCCATCTGGAGGTGCCTCTGCAGGGCTGCGAACGCTGGCTTGTTGGCCACTGCCATGAGCTGGCATCCATCAACACTGACGTGGCGGCAATGCGGGCGGAGTCGCAGAGGTACCTGCCCAGGCTTGAGCCCATTGCCAGGGAAGTCTTTCACAGGTGGTTGACGCAATGTGCCCACCAAAACACAGGACTGACAGGCCCTGGAGGCGATGTCAGTACCTGAAGGACTCAGTGACAGCTGGCGAAGTCTTGCAGCCCGTCGCCTTGAAACAGGTCAGATCGAAGACTGGAGCAATCGTCTGGGGGAGCGGAAATGATGGCCTATACCGTCGTCTCGGTTTTCATATTGATGATGTCAAAACAGAAGCCACAACAAAGGATTGGAGACAAAACATGAATCAAAGCAGCAACCTATCCCCTCTTCTGCAGCAATCCAGCACGCTGGAAGCGGCCAGCGGTGAAGGCTGTTATCTGGTGGATGAGTCCGGTCGAAGGTACCTTGACCTCACCTCCGGTATTGGGGTCCTGAGTACCGGCCACTGCCATCCCACCGTGGTAAACGCCATTCAGGACCAGGCGGAAAAGCTGATTCACGCCCAGTATGCCATTGTACGCCATTCTCCACTGTTGAACCTCGCCGAACGGCTCGATGGACTGACCCCGTCCCGTATCAACTCATTCTTCTTTTCCAACGCCGGCACCGAAGCCGTTGAAGCTTCAGTGCGCCTGGCACGGCAGGCCAGCGGCAAGACCAATATCATTGCGTTCCAGGGGGCCTTCCATGGCCGCACCATGGGCGCCCTGTCGCTGACCTCCTCGAACGCCAAGGTTCGGCATGGCGTCCAGCCCATGATGGGAGGCGCGGTTATCGCCCCCTTCCCGGACCAGTACTGGTATGGATGGAGCGAGGGCCGAACAACCGATTTCTGTCTCCGTGAGCTTGATCGGATACTGGTAACCCAGAGCACGCCCGAGGAAACCGCCGCCATCATTATCGAACCCGTTCAGGGAGAATCGGGGTTTGTCCCGGCACCCGCTGCCTTCCTGCAAGGCTTGCGTGAGCGCTGTGACAGACATGGCATCCTGCTGATCTTTGACGAAGTCCAGTGTGGAAATGGCCGAAGCGGAAGTTACTGGGCCCACACGCCCTCCGGGGTGGTGCCCGACATTCTCGTGTCCGCAAAAGGGCTGGCAAGCGGCATGCCCCTGTCCTTTATGGGTGCCTCCAGGGAACTCATGGCAAAAGGCTGGCCCGGATCCCAGGGAGGGACCTACGGCGGCAACGTCGTGGCCTGCGCGGCCGCCCTCGCCACCCTCGATGTGATTGAGTCCGAGCGCCTCGTGGACAACGCGCGCGAGACCGGCCGTTTTCTCAGGCAACAACTGGAAGCGCTCTCTGGGCTATGCCCCATTATTCATGATGTTCGGGGCATCGGCTTGATGCAGGCGGTCAACATTGTTGATCACGATGGCCAGCCCAGCCCCTCACGTGCTGAAGCGCTTATCAAGGCCTGCGAGGAGGAAGGCCTGCTGTTACTGCGTTGCGGCGTGCACGGCAACATCGTTCGCTGGCTTCCTCCTCTTATTGTTAACCGGCAGCAGCTCCATGAAGCGATTGAGATATTTCAGAGTGCCTGCAACCGGATCTAGGAAGTTGAAGCTGCCCTTCCCCATCATACACCGCTGTCTTCCATGCCAGAGAAATCCGGACGCACGCCCGTGAGATCTTCAGAGAGTTGCCACAATCGTTCGGCGAGATCTTTATCGCGTGCGGCATCGACAGGTTGCACCACTGTCGGATAGCCCTTCATCTCGTTCCGACCATCCGGGCCAATGAACTGACCGCTACCCGATTCCGGCGCTGTGGCAGCATAGAGTTGAGGCAGTACGCCCATTTCGGCTGTCTGCGCAAGAAAACGGTTGCCGAATCGCAAGAGCATTTTGAGGATGCCGCTTGGGCCACTCATCTGCAGATTCGTCGCTGAATAACCGGGATGTGCCAGCACGCTCTTGATCGACAGTCCTGTAGCGGCGAGACGGCGGTCGAGCTCCAGTGCAAACAGGACATTGGCAAACTTTGACTGCGCGTAGTAGGCAACACGGCTGTAGTTGCGGCTACCTGTCAGGTCGTCGAAGTGGATGCGGCCCCGTTTGTGTAGATCGGAACTGATGGTTACAACCCGGCTGTCGCGCCCCTCCCGCAACATTGGGAGCAAGAGTCCTGTGAGCGCGAAATGCGCCAGATGGTTTACGCCAAACTGCAGTTCATGGCCTTGCCGGGTCAAAGAGTGAGGCGGCATCATGACACCAGCGTTGTTGACCAGTACGTCCACGCGCTTTTTCCCATCGAGCAGTTGGCCGGCAAATGCCTTCACTTCATCCAGGTCGGCCAAGTCGAGGTGATGCAGCTCGACGCTGCCTCCGGGATGCGTTGCCAGGATGTTGGCACGGGCCCGATGCCCCTTATCCATATCCCGGGCCGTCATGATCACATGGGCACCGTGCCTGGCCAACTCCAGACTGGTGAGGTAGCCGAGCCCGCTGTTGGCTCCGGTAACCAGCACAGTGCGGCCCGTCTGATCGGGAATGTCACTGGAGTTCCACCGGTGCCGATTCGCGGCGGCAGTGACCAGCTGCTTGGGGTTTACATTCATATTCATGTCAATACCTTTCCTTATGTTCAGGGGAACGTAGTGTTATGCGTTGGCGCCACCGTCCACCACGAACTCTGACCCGGTGACGGATCGTGCACTGGGGCCGGCAAGCCAGCTCACCAGGGATGCCACCTCATCAGCATTGTTGTAGGTTTTTATGGCACGCAGACTGCGTTGCAGATCAGAGGTTTTCCCATCCGCCGGATTCATATCGGTGTTGGTAGCGCCCGGATGCACCAGGTTTACGGTAATCTCCCGATCGCCGAGATCTCTGGCCATGCCTCGGGTCAGACCTACCAGAGCGGACTTGCTCATTGCATAGAGACTGATGCCAGGCCCGGGTACGTGAGCGGCCAGGTTACTGCCAATATTGATGATGCGGCCGCCGTCAGTCAGTTGCTCTACAGCCGCCTTGCTGGCGACAAACACGGAACGGGTATTGATCTCCATGGTGCGCTCATACTGTTCCAGGGTGAGATCAGTAATCGGCGCCACATCAAGCACTCCGGCATTGTTGACCAGTATGTCCAGTCGCCCGAGCTCCTTCGCAGCAGAGGACACCGCAACGGCGACCGCCTCTGGGTCCCGACTATCTGCGCGGATCGCCAGGGCATGGCCGCCCTGCTTTCGTATTGAATCGACAAGTGCTTCGGCCGCCTCCGCGGAGCGGTTATAGGTAAGCGCTACAGCGGCCCCCTCAGCGGCCAGTTGCCTTACGATGGCGGAACCGATGCCACGTCCGCCACCGGTAACAAGAGCAGTTTTTCCACGTAAATTCGTCATACCCAATCCCTCTATTTATTTAACAATCGATACATATTAAAATGACCGACACAGGTGATGTCAATTATTTTTTAATGATCGCTACATTAAAGGTGTGAGCTGATGGCAGGACGTGGCAGACCCCGTGGCTTCAATCGGGAGGAAGCGCTCAACCGCGCTATGGAAGTATTCTGGAGCAAGGGCTATGAGCACGCTTCCATGGCTGATCTGACAACGGCCATGGGGCTCAGACCACCCAGTGTCTATGCTGCGTTTGGCAGTAAGGAGGGGTTGTTCAGGGCAGTAGTCGACCACTACGCAGAGACCATGGCTAGTGGGATCTGGGCTCATCTTGAGCAAGCACCCACCGCACGGGAGGGTATTCGCGACTTTCTATACGCCACGGCAGAGGCCTTTAGCCACCACCAGCCCGGAAGAGGTTGCATGATCGTGATGGCGGCACCGCAGAGCGACGGCGCTCCCCTTGCCGTTTGCAAGGAACTTCGGGGCCGTCGTCAAACCAATATTGATCAGCTACATCAACGTATCCAGAGGGCCAAAGCTGAAGGAGAGCTGCCTTCCAGTCTGGACTCCCAGGCGATCGCCAGGTATTTCGCAACGGTGCAGCATGGTATGTCGATTCAGGCCGCCGACGGGGCTGACTACGACACCCTCAGGGCAATTGCAGACTGCGCCATGGCGGGTTGGGAGGCGATGACGGGGTAGAGCTCACCTGTGTAGTGGTCAACTGATCCCGTGCAGGCGGTGTCATCACACCAGGCCTGGTTAAGGCGTTCTACTGCAAATTTACGATCCAGAGGGTGCCCGGAATCATTGAACCACTACATCCACCGGTTCAGCCATTACCGGCGAGCAACTGCTCGAAGGTAGTGACGGTTCCGGGGTTGTCCGGCTCATAGCCCGGGAGATCATGGATGCGGTCGATGAAGGCTTGTGAACGTATCAGTTCGATCAGATGGGACAGATCGCCCTGCTCCAGACGGTCTTCACGGCATAGCAGCAGGTAATGTTCGCAGGCCATCTCCACGAAATCGAGATTGAACTGGCTGGCGGCCGCTTCCACGCCGAAGCCCACGTCCGCCATTCCGGACGCCACGAAAGCAGCAACGGCGGTGTGGGTGAACTCATGCTGGGGCGAGCGGTTGATGCTGTCCTCTGCAAGCCCGGCCTGGCGCAGCAGCAGGTTGAACAGGATACGGGTGCCGGAGTGTCGGTCGCGACCGATAAAGCGGAGCCCGGAGTTGGCCAGCTCGGCCAGGCTGCTGACTTTCACCGGGGCGTCCTTTCGCACCATCAGGCCTTCGCGCCGGGTGACAAAACGAATCAGCCGGAACCGGTTGCCGGCCAGTTGGTGTTGGTAGTGGGCCATGATTTCCCGGGCGCGTTCCGGGCAGGTGGGAAAGTGAAAGCTGGCCAGGTCGCATTCGCCCCGGTTGAGGGCGGTCAGTGCTTCCTCCGGGTTGCGGTATTGCAGGTTGATTTCAACCTGATCGGAAAATTCCGGCAGCACGGCCACGGCATAACCGTGGCTGGCGTGCAGGCGAAGCACCGGGTGCTGCCCCGCCAGCAGTTGCTGGATCTGGTCGTTGAACTCGGAGGCCATGCTGTCGATCTGGGGGCCCAGCCGTGCCTTGACCCGCTGGTCGGCCCAGAGCAGCTTTTCACCCAGGGCAGACAGTTCGGTGCCGTGACCCTTGCGCATCACAACCAGTGGTAAGCCAAAAGTGTCGGCGGCCCGGTTCAGGAGGTTCCAGGCGTGCCGGTAGGAAATGCCGGCGGAGGTGGATGCGGAGGTGAGCTTCCCGCTATCGCGGATGCTTTCCAGCAATCGAAACAGCACCGGCTCAAACAGATCCCCTTCATCGGTACGGAAAACCCAGGCAGGTGAGATGGAAAGCTTCTTTTTATGCATGTGAGTTCATATTCCGTAGGGCGCAATGGAGTGCTAGCGTATAGATATTGCAGTTTATGCACTGTACCAGAATAAAAACAGATAGGAATGATCATGCATATGTCAGAGCAGATAAACCAACATCCGGGTGGCGCCACGATGCCCGGCATCGGCGACTGGACACCTGACATGATCCGGGACGAAGTGGACGCCCTGAAGCACAAGCCCGGCGCCCTGCTCCCCATCCTTCATGCCATCCAGAACCGGGTCGGCTACATTCCCGAAGGTGCAGTGGCCATCATTGCCGAAGCGCTGCAACAGACCCGCGCCGAAGTGCACGGGGTGATCAGCTTCTACCACTATTTCCGCACGCACCCGGTTGGTAGCAAGGTGATTCACGTCTGCCGCGCCGAGGCCTGCCAGTCCATGGGCGGTCGTGCCCTGGAAGCCCACATCAAGGCCCGTCTGGGTGTGGATTATCACGGCACCACCGCCGATAACGAATTCACCCTGGAACCGGTGTACTGCCTGGGTAACTGCGCCTGCGCACCCTCTATCCGTGTGAACGATGACGTTCACGGCCGGGTCACTCCGCAGAAGTTTGATTGCCTTGTGGACAAGCTCACCACGGCCACGCTGGATATCCGGTAGTGACAGGAGCATTATCATGGCGACAAGAGTTTATGTGCCCTGCGACACCACCGCGCTGTCCATGGGCGCGGACGAGGTGGCAGGGCTGATTGAGCACTACGCGGGTACCCGGGACGTGGATATCGAACTGGTGCGCAACGGCTCCCGTGGCCTGTTCTGGCTGGAACCCCTGGTGGAAGTCGAGACGGCCACCGGGCGTATCGGTTACGGCCCGGTCGAACCGGACGATGTACCGGGGCTGGTCGAGGCAGGCCTGTTCGAGGGCCAATCCGATCACTCGCTGTTTCTCGGCCCGGTGGCGGACATCCCCTACCTCAAACGCCAGCAGAGGCTGACGTTTTCCCGCATTGGCATCACCGATCCGCTGTCCATCGCCGACTATCGTGCCCATGGCGGTTTCGACGGGCTGGACAAGGCCGTGTTGCTGTCTCCCCAGGCGATTGTGGATGAAGTGAAAGCCTCTGGCCTGCGCGGCCGCGGTGGTGCGGCCTTTCCCACCGGCATCAAGTGGCAGACGGTGCACGATGAGCCCTGGCAACAGCAGAAGTACATTGTCTGTAACGCCGACGAGGGCGATTCCGGCACCTTCGCCGACCGGCTGGCGATGGAGTGCGATCCCTACATGCTGATCGAGGGTATGGCCATTGCCGGGCTGGCGGTGGGCGCAACCCACGGATTTGTTTATCTGCGCTCGGAATACCCCGTGGCACATCGCATCCTGGATGAAGCTATCCGGCGTGCCGAGGCTGAGGGCTACCTGGGCGAAGATGTCCGGGACAGTGGCCGTGCCTTCCACCTGGAGGTGCGGCTGGCGGCGGGCGCCTATATTTGTGGCGAGGAAACGGCCCTGCTGGAAAGCCTGGAAGGCAAGCGTGGCATGGTGCGGGCGAAACCGCCCCTGCCGGCCATCAAGGGCCTGTTCGGCCAGCCGACCGTGGTGAACAACGTGCTGTCCTTCGCTGCAGTACCTTTCATTCTCGCCAAGGGCGGTCAGGCCTATGCGGATTACGGTATGGGTAAATCCCGGGGCACGCTACCGATCCAACTGGCAGGCAACATCCGTCAGGGTGGCCTGATCGAGCTGGCGTTCGGCGTCAGCCTGAAGGATATCCTGGAAGACTTTGGCGGTGGCACCTTCACCGGTCGGCCCATGAAAGCCGTCCAGGTGGGCGGGCCGCTGATGGCTTACATGCCCGAGAGTCAGTGGGACACGCCCATGGATTACGAGGCCTTTGGCCAACTCGGCGCGGGTATCGGCCACGGCGGTGTCGTGGTGTTTGACGACACCGTGGACATGGGCGAGCAGGCCCGTTTCGCCATGGAGTTCTGCAACGTGGAGTCCTGCGGCAAGTGCACACCCTGTCGGATCGGCTCGGTGCGTGGTGTTGAGGTGATCGACCGACTCCGCGCCGGCAAGAACCGCGAGGCCAACCTGGTCCTGCTGGAAGAGCTGTGCGAGACCATGGTTGACGGCTCTCTTTGTGCGATGGGCGGTATGACACCGTTCCCGGTTCAGAGTGTGATGAAACATTTTCCGGACGACCTGTCAGCCTGACCGACTCGAGTGGAGGCATCAACAATGTTGCACTATTACGACCCGAGTAAGACCGATCCCGGCAGGAGCGGCCTGAACCCGAACATCGACTATGGGACGCCGCCGAGTACCTCTGAAACCCTGGTCAGTCTGTCCATCGACGGCACCGACATTGCAGTGCCCGAAGGCACCTCGGTGCTGCGGGCGGCAACCCTGGCGGGCATCAATATCCCCAAACTGTGCGCGTCGGATAATCTGGAAGCATTCGGCTCCTGTCGCCTGTGCGCGGTGGAAATCGAGGGTCGCCGGGGGTATCCCGCGTCCTGTACCACGCCGGTTTCCGAAGGCATGGCGGTCACCACCCAGAACGGCAAGCTGGCCAAGCTCCGGCGTAACATCATGGAGCTGTACATCTCCGACCACCCGCTGGACTGCCTCACCTGCCCGGCCAATGGCAATTGCGAGCTGCAGGATGTGGCCGGTGCCGTGGGCCTGCGGGAGGTGCGCTATGGCTTCGAGGGTGAGAACCACCTGGATGCGGACGTGGACGACTCCAACCCGTACTTCAGCTTCGACCCCAGCAAGTGCATCGTCTGCTCCCGATGTGTGCGTGCCTGTGAGGAAGTACAAGGCACCTTTGCCCTGACCATCGAAGGCCGCGGTTTCGACTCCAAGGTGGCTGCCAGCCAGAACGATCCGTTCATGGATTCCGAGTGCGTGTCCTGCGGTGCCTGCGTACAGGCCTGCCCCACCTCCACGCTGATGGAAAAGAGCGTGATCGACGCCGGCCAGCCCGAGCACAGTGTGGTGACCACCTGCGCCTACTGCGGTGTGGGGTGCTCGTTCAAGGCGGAAATGAAAGGCGACCAGTTGGTACGCATGGTGCCCTACAAGGGTGGCGCCGCCAACCATGGCCACTCCTGCGTGAAAGGACGCTTTGCCTTCGGCTATGCCACCCACAAGGATCGCATCAAGGAACCGATGATCCGGGACTCGATCAACGATCCCTGGAAGGTTGTGTCCTGGGACGAGGCTATCGGGTTCTCGGCGAAGAAGCTCAGGGACACCCAGGCCAAATACGGCCGGGAAAGCATTGGTGGCATCACATCCTCCCGCTGCACCAATGAGGAAACCTACCTGGTGCAGAAACTGATCCGGGCGGCGTTTGGCAATAACAACACCGATACCTGCGCGCGGGTGTGTCACTCCCCTACCGGCTTTGGCCTGAAGACCACTATGGGCGAGTCCGCCGGTACCCAGACCTTCGATTCGGTGATGAAAGCGGACACCATCGTTGTAATTGGTGCCAACCCCACCGATGCGCACCCGGTGTTTGCCTCCCTGATGCGCCGTCGCCTGCGCCAGGGGGCAAAGCTGATTGTGATCGACCCGCGCCGTATCGACCTGCTGAAAACGCCCCACGGCACCGAGGGCCTTCACCTGCCGCTACGCCCGGGCACCAATGTGGCCATGATCAATTCCCTGGCCCATGTGATTGTGACCGAAGGCCTGGAAGACAAGGCATTTATCGAAAGTCGCTGTGATCCGAAGCCGTACAATCAGTGGCGTGAGTTTATCGCTGAAGAGCGCAACTCTCCGGAAGCCCTGGAGGCCGTGACCGGCGTCCCCGCCGAACGGGTACGCGAAGCCGCCCTCGCCTACGGCGAGGCGGGCAACGGTGCCATCTATTACGGCCTGGGCGTCACCGAGCACAGCCAGGGCTCCACCATGGTAATGGGCATTGCCAACCTGGCCATGGCCACCGGCAATATTGGACGTGAAGGTGTCGGCGTTAACCCACTACGGGGCCAGAACAATGTTCAGGGTTCTTGTGATATGGGCTCCTTTCCCCACGAACTTCCCGGTTACCAGCATGTAGGCGATCCGGCCGTGCGGGCCAGGTTCCAGGACGACTGGGGCGTGGCCATCGACGACGAACCGGGGCTGCGGATTCCCAATATGTTCGATGCTGCCATTGCCGGCAGCTTCAAGGCCATGTATGTGCAGGGCGAGGACATTGCCCAGTCAGATCCCAACACCCAGCATGTGGAAGCGGCTCTCAGATCGCTGGATTGCCTGATCGTGCAGGACATCTTCCTGAACGAAACCGCCAAGTACGCCCACGTGCTGCTGCCGGGCTCCACCTTCCTGGAGAAGAACGGCACCTTTACCAACGCCGAGCGCCGCATCAACCGGGTACGCAAGGTAATGGCGCCGGTGGCGGGCCTGGAAGACTGGGAAGTGACCATGGCCCTGTCCAACGCCCTGGGCTACCCCATGCACTACAACCACCCCTCCGAAATCATGGATGAGATCGCCCGGCTGACGCCAACGTTCACCGGCGTCAGTTACGAGAAGCTCGACGAGCTCGGCAGTATCCAGTGGCCCTGTAACGAGGAACACCCGGACGGCACGCCGACCATGCACATGCTCGACTTCCCGATCGGCAAGGGCAGGTTCGCGGTGACCGAGTATGTCGCCAGCGAGGAGAAAACCAACCGCAGGTTCCCGTTGCTGCTGACCACGGGCCGTATCCTGAGTCAGTACAACGTCGGCGCTCAGACCCGTCGTACCCGGAACAGTGAGTGGCACCATGAGGATGTGCTGGAGATCCATCCCAGCGACGCGGAACTCCGGGGCATTCGCGAGGGCGACTGGCTGGGTATCACCAGCCGCGTGGGACAGACGGTTCTGCGGGCGCGAATCAGCGACCGGATGCTGCCGGGCGTGGTTTACACCACTTTCCATCATCCGGGCAGTGGTGCCAACGTGATCACCACCGACAGCTCTGACTGGGCCACCAACTGCCCGGAATACAAGGTAACGGCGGTGCAGGTGGAGAAGGTGTCCCAGCCGTCGGAATGGCAGCGCCATTTCGAGCAGTTCGACCAGCGTCAGCTCAAGTTACTGAAACCTGCGGCCAGCCACATGGAGCCGTCAGATGCGCCGACGCTCAAGTAGTCCGGAGTTCGCTGCCATGGCAGCCACAGGCCCCGATTCGCCCAAAGATTTCCCGGCGGTCCGTCAGACTGCCGTGGAGGTTTGTGGTGGCATTGAGGGCGCACCAGCGCAGGACCTTGTGGCCGAAGAAGTGCCCGTGGCGATGGTGTACAACGGCGTCTCCCACGCGGTAATGATGGCCTCCCCCTGCGATCTGGAGGACTTTGCGCTGGGCTTCAGCCTCACTGAAGGCGTCCTGGACCGCTCGGACCAACTGTTCCAACTGGATGTGGTGATGGCGGAAGACGGCATTTCCATCGAGATGCATATAGCGGGCGAGTGTTTTGCACGGTTGCGGGAACAGAGACGGAACATGACAGGACGGACCGGCTGCGGGCTGTGTGGCACCGAGTCCCTGGCCCACGCCGTCCGGGCGATACCCCGGGTACCGGTTCAAACGGTACCGGATGACAATCTGGTACAGCAGGCTCTGCGCAATCTTCGGAACCACCAGCCCCTGCAGAAACAGACCGGGGCCACTCACGGCGCCGCCTGGTGCAACAACCAGGGCCGCATTGAGCTGGCCCGGGAAGATGTCGGTCGCCACAACGCACTGGACAAACTGATTGGTGCACGTATACGGGAACGCGGCGATACAGCCTTTGATGACGGCTTTGCGCTGATTTCCAGCCGTGCCAGCTTCGAGATGGTGCAGAAAAGCGCCAGTGTTGGTATCGGTTGCCTGGTCGCGGTCTCTGCGGCCACGGCCCTGGCTGTCGGAGAGGCGCGAAAGGCTGGTATGACGCTGGTTGGTTTTGCCCGTCCCGGACGGCACGTGATCTACAACCGTGGCGATGACCAACCTTCTGAGGAATGCGAGGATGAGTGACCAGAAGCTGCAGAATCTGATCAGGATGATCAACCAGATCAGCGACAATAACCTCCACCATGGCGATGAAGATCAGGCCGCCGAGGTGGTCGCGACCCACATAAAGAAGTTCTGGGCCCGAAGCATGAAGCAGGACATTATCGATTACGCGGAATCTGACGGGATCGAACTGTCAACGGTTTCCAGGCTGGCGGTCAAACGACTGACGGTGCCCCAGCCATCCTGAATCCGGTCTGGCCTCTGCCGTTTTTGGACGACTTGGTGTCGTATTGGATTTATCTCCCCTGGCCAATCAGGGTCACATTGAACCAAAGCCGAAGCGCGGCGCTGGCGTTCATTGTGGGTAAAGGGGAACAAGATGGCACAGCTACCAGAACGTGCGAAAGTCGTCATCATTGGCCAGGGCGGTATCGTCGGGGCATCGGTAGCCCACCACCTGATTGAGCAAGGTTGGGATGACATCGTAGGGCTGGAGAAATCCGCCATTCCCACAGACATCGGCTCCACCTCCCACGCCTCGGACTTCTGCTTCACCACCTCCCACGACAAGCTGAACATCTACACCACCAGGTACAGCCAGGCCTTTTATGAAAAACGTGGCAATTATGTGAAATGCGGCGGCATGGAGGTGGCTCGCATCGACGATGACGAGCGCATGGACGAACTCCGCCGCAAGGTAGGCTCCGGGAAAGCGTTTGGTACCAACGTCAGCATGATCTCGCCCAGGCAGGCGAAAGAGCTGTTTCCGCTGGTGGATGAGAGTCAGATCCAGGGCGCCATGTGGGACCCGGACGCAGGGTTGGTAGTGCCCCGTTCCCAGAAAGTCGCCGGCGACCTGGTGGAGGAAGCGGTCGCCACCGGTAAGCTGCAGGCTTTTGCCTACACCCCGGCCATCCGCATTGATGTCCAGGACGGCCAGGTACGCGGCGTTGAAACCCACAAGGGCTACATTGAAACTGAATACGTGGTGCTCTCAATGGGCATATGGGGGCCACTGATGGCAGGCACCGCCAATGCGCCCCTGCCGCTGATGCCACTGGAACATCCCCTGCTCTTCTTCGGCCCCTGGGAGGAACTGGCCGGCACCGGCAAACACATTGTCTATCCGCTGTTCCGCGACCAGGGCAACTCTGCCTACGTGCGGGATACCGGCGACCCTGCTACCACCGAAGGTGGTCGTGTTGAGTGGGGCTATTACGAAGCGGAAAACCCGCGACTGGTCTACCCTGGTGCCATCGCCGAGCCCGGCGAGGCGCGAATGTCACCGTCCATGCGGGATCTATCCCTCGAACAGGTCATGGACGCCTACGAAAAAGCCATCGAAATGACCCCGATCCTGGGCGAGCTGGGCTGGGAGGAAAAGCATTCCTTCAATGGCCTGCTGTCGGTGACGCCCGATGGCGGCTCATTGATGGGTGAATCCCCGGAAGTGCGCAACCTGTGGTTCTGCGAAGCGGTCTGGGTCAAGGATGGTCCTGGCGCGGGCAAGGTTCTGGCGGACTGGATGACCCATGGCTCGCCGGACATGGACCCTCACAGCATTGATATTGCCCGCCACTACCCGCTGCAGAAAACGCCGGACTATGTGTACAACCGCTGCTACGAAACCGCCAAGAAGATCTACACACCGGCGGTTCATCCCCGGGAGCCCTACCTGACCGGCCGCAGAATGCGGACCAGCCCGTTCTACCTGCGGGAAGTTGAGCTGGGCGCCTATTTCATGGAGGCCGCCGGCTGGGAGCGTGCTCACGGTTACGCTGCCAATGAGTCCACCCTGCTGGCGAAATACCGCGACCGCATCCCGGTACGGGAACATGAGTGGGACGCACGGCATTTCTGGGAAGTGTCCAACGCCGAGCAGCTGGAGATGAGCGAATCGGTGGGCATGATCAACCTCTCCCACTTCGCCATCTTCGACGTCTCCGGAAGCGACGCGGAAACACTTCTGGAATACCTGTCGGTGGCCAAAGTTGGCAGCACCACACCCCATGGTAAAGGCGTCTACACCCACTTCCTTGATGCCTGTGGTGGCGTCCGTTCTGACCTGACCATTATTCGCCGGGGCGACAACGAGTACCGGGTGGTCTGCGGCGGCGATACCGGCCACCGGGACCATTGCTGGATCAAACGCATTGCACGGGAGAGACACCTGATCCACATCCATATTCAGGATCGTACCGACGAGCTGGCAACCCTGGGGCTCTGGGGCCCGAAGGCCCGGGAAACCCTGGCGCAATTTGTCACCGACCCGGACGAACTGTCGGCAGAGAACTTCCCCTTTGCCACTGCGCGAGAGCTGAACGTTCAGGGGGTTCCGGTCTGGGCCTTCCGGATCTCGTATGTCGGCGAGCAGGGATGGGAACTCTACTTCCCGTTCAGTTACGGCCTGAGGGTCTGGGACCTGCTCTACGAAGCCGGCGTCACCCCGGTGGGCATCGAGACCTACGCCAATACCCGGCGCCTGGAGAAGAGCCTGCGCCTGCAGAATGTGGACCTGGAAACCGAATACAACCTGTACGAAGCCGGGCTACAGCGGCCCAAAGTCAAGGACGCGGATTTCCACGGCAAGGCCGCTTACCTTGAACAGCGGGATTGGACCCGTCAGGCGGCGTACCTGTGTACCATGACCATGACCGACCACCGGGACGCCAATGGCGTGCTGCGCTATCCGGTTGGCCAATGGCCCATTCTGGACCCGCAGACCGGCGAGGTTCTGGTGGACAGCCATGGCAGGCGCTCCTATAACACCAGCGCGGCATGGGGACCTTCGGTGGGCAAGATCATCCTGCTGGGCTACATCCCCGTTGAGTATGCCCAGGAAGGGAGGGAACTGCTTCTGGAATACTTCCAGGAGCACTACCCCATCCGTATCGAGGCAGTGGGATACCGGGCGCTGTTTGATCCGGACAACGAACGGGTCAGGTCCTGACCGGTAGTCCGTTGTCGCGGCTGGCGATCAACATTCGATGATGTTGACCGCCAATCCGCCCCTCGCCGTTTCCTTGTATTTATCCATCATATCGCGACCGGTTTCCCTCATGGTGTGGAGTGCCTTGTCGAGGGAGACATAATGCTTGCCGTCACCCCGCAAGGCCATAATGGCGGCGTCGATGGCCTTCACCGAGGCCATGGCGTTACGCTCGATGCAGGGTATCTGCACCAGCCCGCCGATGGGGTCACAGGTCATGCCCAGGTGATGTTCCATACCAATTTCGGCGGCATTCTCCACCTGCTCCGGTGACCCGCCCGTAGCCGCCGCCAGGCCGGCAGCCGCCATGGCGCACGCCGAACCAACCTCTCCCTGGCAACCCACTTCGGCCCCGGAAATGGACGCATTTTCCTTGAACAGAACGCCAATCGCCCCGGCGCTCAGCATGAAACACACGATGCCGTCTTCATTCGCCTGTGGGCAGAACTCCCAGTAGTAATGGAGCACCGCCGGAATAATGCCCGCTGCGCCGTTAGTGGGGGCGGTTACAATCCGCCCCCCGGCAGCGTTCTCCTCGTTGACCGCCAGGGCATAAAGATTGACCCAGTCCAGTGCACTCAAAGACGGTGAAATGAGATCCACTCGCTGCTTGTCCATCAGCGACCGGTACAATGACGCCGCCCTGCGCCGGACCTTGAGGCCGCCGGGTAACTCCCCCTCGTGACGAATACCGCTCTGCACGCATGCCCGCATCACTTGCCATAACTCTATAATACCACTACGAATTTCTGCAGGGGTGCGCCAGGCCTGCTCATTGGCCAGCATGATGTCGGCGATGGTCAGGTCATGTTCCCGGCAAAGGGCCAACAGCGTCTTGCCGCTGCTGAACGGGTACGGCTGCGAAGTGTCGTCCTCTCGAATTCTCAAGGGGTTGTTGACGGTTGCATCCACCACGAATCCACCCCCGACCGAGTAATAGGTTCTTTCGCACAGGCACTGCCCCTCTTGGTCAAACGCCTGGCAGATCATGCCGTTGGGATGCTCCGGCAATGATTTCCGGCGGTAGTACACAATGTCGCTGGATTCCCGGAAGCGAAGCTGGTGTTGTCCTGCCAGAGACAACCTGCCGGTGTGTCTGATTTGCTCCAGACGGGCCGGCATTTCCTCAGGGTTGACCTGGGTGGGCCGTTCTCCCTCCAACCCCACGATCACAGCCGGACCAGTACCATGGCCCTTGCCAGTGGCACCGAGAGAGCCATACAGGGACACCTTGAGCCGGTGCACAGATGCCAACAGCTGCTCCCGTTCCAGGGCCTCGGCAAACCGGCGCGCGGCTTCCATGGGCCCGACCGTATGGGAGCTCGACGGACCAATGCCTACCTTGAACAGCTCAAACAGACTGACAGACAATTCATTGACTCCTGCCGGGGGACCTGTCCCAACAGTAACGCCGTCAATTGCCTGCCGCATGCTCGCCGACGACATTGAAAAGTTGATTTACGACAATCTGGAAAATCGCGTCGGGAGCATCCTCAGGCATGGGATGTCGCATGTGGACCATTGCCAGCCTGACCACCGACTTCGAATGGAGTTACAATGGAGTTGATCACTTATTGCACGATCAAGGTGCAACAACTAGTGTTCAGGTTGAAGTGGTCAAAACGGGCATTCCGTGCACGGGCTGTCGCAACAGGCCCAGGCGGGGCAAGGGGGTTAATCATGGCCGCTGATACAGACTCGCACGCAAACAGACCCGCCCAGCAACCTTACCGAGTGGGCTTCCTGCTGATCGAAAACTTCACCCTGATTGCACTTTCCACCGCTGTTGAGCCCCTCCGCATGGCCAACCAGCTCGCCGGCTCCGAACTCTACTCCTGGAAACTGCTCACGGACGGAGGTGGCTACGCCCGCGCCAGTGATGGCATCACCATGGTGCCAGACGGCTCCATTCAGGAAGAACACAGTTTCGACCTGGTGATTGTGGTGGCCGGCATTGATGTCCCGCACAGTTTTTCACGCACGGAAGTCAGTTGGCTGAAACAGATGGCCCGGCGACATGTCCTGCTGGGGGCTGTTTGTACCGGTCCCTATGTCCTGGCCAGTGCCGGCCTGCTGGACGGCCACTCCTGCAGTGCCCACTGGGAATGCCTGGAAGCCATGCAGGAGGGTTTCCCCCGGGTCCAGACCAACAATCGACTGTTTACCGTCGAGCGGGAACGCATGACATGCACCGGCGGCACTGTACCCATGCACATGATGCTCAGTTTCCTGGCACGGCGCCATGGCAAGGAGCTCAGCAACGCGATTTCCCACATGTTTGTCTGCGATCGGGTACGGGAAGATAGCGAACAGCAGCCCATGCCGATGCATCCCCGACTGGCCTGTGCGCAACCCAAGCTGGCAGAGGCTGCCCAACTGATGGAGGCCAACATCGAGGAACCCATCGAACTGCAGGAACTGGCAACACTGGCGGGCATATCGCGCCGGCAGCTTGAACGGCTGTTCCTCAAGCACATGGGCTGCACTCCCTCACGCTATTACCTTCGGGTACGCCTGAACCGTGCACGCCGGCTGCTGAAGCAGACCTCCTGTTCGATTGTGGAAATTGCCTCCATGTGTGGCTTCATCTCCGCCACCCACTTCAGCCGGTGCTATCGTAAAGTCATGGGGCGGGCTCCGAAACATGAGCGGATGGACGCCGATACCCCAGTAGCGACCGATACTGCCCTGGCAGAGGCCAGTTTTTCATCCCCCTCTCTGCAGGCGCTCAGGCGCGCTCGCACTGAGCCGACCTACGGTACCTTTCTGGGCCGGGGGCATGGCTCGGGTGAGGACACCGGCTCAGGTTAGCCCCACCACCAGGCCATTTTCATCCAGGGCAATGTCCAGGGCCGCAGGGCGCCGCGGCAGGCCCGGCATGGTCATGATGTCGCCGCAAACCGCCACCACAAACCCCGCGCCGGCGGCCAGACGCACCTCCCGCACCGGCAGCATGTGACCAGACGGCGCGCCCTTTATCGACGAATCCGCCGAGAAGCTGTACTGGGTCTTGGCGATACACACTGGCAGATGGCCGAAACCCAGGTTTTCGTACTCCTCCAGCTGCCGCTTGGCCACCGTTGTAAATTCCACACTTCCCGCATGATAGATACGGGTGGCTATAGTACGGATTTTGTCCGCCAGCGGCAGGCTGTCCTCATAGAGGAACTTTACCTCCGGTGTGCCTTCGCCCATCTGGTTGAGCACAGCCTGAGCCAGGTCCGTGGCGCCCTCGCCACCGGTTGCCCAGTGGTCAGCGGGCACGGCCTTTACCCCCAGCTCTTCACTGATTGATTGAACCAGTGCCATCTCCTCCTCGGTGTCGTCCGGGAAACGGTTGATGCACACCACCGGAGTCAGTCCGAACTGCTGAAGGTTGCGGACGTGTCGCTCCAGATTGGCAGCGCCATCCCGCAGCGCAGCCAGGTCGGGAATCGCCAGTTTGCTGTGGGCAACACCGCCTTGCATCTTGAGCGCCCGAATGGTGCAGACAACCACGGCGGCATCAGGGCGCAAACCTGTGTGCCGACACTTGATATCAATGAACTTTTCAGCACCCAGGTCGGCACCAAAGCCAGCCTCGGTCACTACGATGTCGTTCAGGGCCAGCGCCGCACGAGTGGCCGTCACGGAATTACAGCCGTGGGCGATATTGGCAAACGGCCCACCATGGATAAACACCGGATTGTGCTCCAGGCTCTGTACCAGGTTTGGCTGCAGGGCCTCTTTCAGCAGAACGGACAGCGAACCTTCCATGCCCAGATCGCGAACGGTCACCGGGGTCCTGTCGGAACGCCGGCCAACGATGATATTCCCCAATCGCTGTTTCAGGTCCGCACGCCCATCGGCCAGGCACAGGATCGCCATGATCTCGGAAGAGACGGTAATATCGAACCCGGTTTCACGGGGCACGCCATGGGCGGCACCACCAAGGCCGCACACCATATTGCGCAGGGAGCGATCGGTGATGTCCAGAACTCTTCGCCAGCTGACATGGCGCGGGTCCAGGCCGGCTTCATTACCCCAGTGAATGTGGTTGTCGATCAGCGATGCCAACAGGTTGTGGGCACAGGTAATGGCGTGGAAGTCGCCATTGAAGTGCAGGTTGATATCCTCCATCGGAATCACCTGGGCCCGGCCACCGCCGGCGGCCCCGCCCTTCATGCCAAAACAGGGGCCGAGAGAGGGCTCCCGCAGGCAGACGGAAGAGCGCACCCCCAAACGGTTGAAGCCGTCGTTCAATCCCACGCTGGTGGTGGTCTTGCCCTCGCCGGCCGGGGTCGGGGTAATGGCGGTCACGAGCACCAGCTTGCCCCGGGGCGCGGTAGCGGAAGTATCCACATACGCCATATCCAGTTTGGCTTTGTAGTGACCAAAGGGCACCAGACTCTCCCCCGGCAGCCCGAAACGCTGCTGGGCCAGCAGAAGTATGGATAGAGGCTGGACCGAGCGGGCGATCTCGATGTCGGGAGTGCCCGGCGGCGGAAACTCCGCGGGCACCGGTGTTGTAGGTGTCAGTTTACTGTACTGAAGACTCATGGAGCTGGCCTCTCTGGTCCTCAATGGACCCGCTGTGCTCTTTAATCCATTGCGCCGACTGGCGCAGACCGCCGAATGGGAAAAGATGGATGCCCCGCAGCAGGGTATCCGGGTTGTCCAGGCAATACCGGACCAGCGCACGCACCATGTCATCCGGTGTCCAGGCACGCAGCATTTTGGCGCTGCCCGGACGCCGCAACATCAGGCGGGCGGATGCGCCTACCCCACACTGGGCAGCGTAGGCGATGAGGGTTTTCACCCGCGTCGGCCCGGCCATGCCAATGTACACCGGCACCTCTTCCAGGATATTGCCCAGGCTTTGCAGCCAGTCGATCACCACATCAGCGCCAAATGTGAACTGGGTCACCACCCACAGCCGTGTCGAGGTAGTGCGGGCGTATTCGCGCTTGATACGGAGGGCCTGGCTCAGGGTGGCCCGGTCTGCCATGGGGTGCCCATCCGGATGAGCGGCCACACCGATACCGTGAAAGCGGAACTGGGCCAAAAGGCCTGATTCGAGAACGGCGAGAGTATCCGGAAAGGGGCCGGCGACCGCCTCACTGTCGCCGGCAATCAGCAACAGCCGGTCAACCCGGATTTCATCCATTTGTGACAGCCAGTCCCATAGTTGCCCGCTGCTCTCCGCCATTCGGACTGGCACGTGAGGTATCGGCTGCATACCCAGATCCAGGAGATACCGGCAGGCTTCAAGCGTGTCGCTGAACTGGCCCTTTGGAAGGAACGGCACGTAGACGCAAGTACCCGCGGGCAGAAGATCCGGCAGATACTCCGTTGTCAGTATCTGGCGCGGCGTCGCCTCGATAGAGGCCGAGCGCACCAGGGCACGGAACCGTGCTTCGGCCTCCTCATTACCGGGATGAAACGTCTGTTCTCCTCTCACCAGTTTCATAAACCACGCCCCCTTGTTGCCCGTGTGCACCAGCAGGGATCAGGCGGCTGCTATCACCTGCCCTGCCGGTTCTGCTAGTCGGCGAAGTCGATACCCTTCGCCCGGGCTCGCTCACGGGCGTTGGGGTTCACCGATGGCCGGAAGGGCACTTCCACCACCTCCGCCTCAACCTCGGTTGAGCCGTTGGCTGCGGCGTACTCCGCCGGCAGGTGAACCGTCAGGCGTGTACCAATGGCGCGCATGTCAAACGGCACATAGGCCAGCGCGATGTTGGTTTCCAGTTCTGGTGAGTACCAGGGCGAGGTGACATAGCCTTCCGGATCACCGCCATCAGGCCTGCTGATCAACCAGAAATCATTGGCATAGTCGGTCACCTGGCCGCCACCGAAGCGGATACCCACCATGATGTGGCTGAAGGGAGGGCTACCGGCATCGATCTGCTCGCGAACCTTCTCAAGCTTCTGCTTGCCGATGTAGTCCGCCTCCTTGTTGCGCGGTACCTGGTAGGCCAGGGCGCACTGGAATGGCAGGGTTTCCTGGTCCACATCCTGGCCCCAGGAAAGAATGCCTGCGGCAATGCGACGGTGGTGCGCCGGGGCAATCACCCTCAGATTGTGTGGTTCACCGGCGGCAAGCACGGTGTACCAGAGATCCTCAGCGTATTTGGTGGCTTCCTTGAGGTATATCTCGTACCCCTTTTCACCGGTGAAACCGGTCTGGGAAATGACCACGTCATGGCCGGCAACCTGGCCCTCCATCAGCCCGTAGTAGGGAATCTCCTTCACCCCCTCGCCGAACAGATCGACCATAAGTGCCTCAGATTTGGGACCCTGGATCTGGACCGGAGCCACATCGATTTCCGCAATGCTGACATCGAAGCCCATACCAACGTTCACGCCCCGCAGCCAGAACTCCAGGTCGCTGTCGGAGAGGGAAAACCAGAACTCGTCCTCTGCTACCCGCAACAGCACCGGGTCATTGAGAATACCGCCGTCCTCGTTGCACAGGATGACGTACTTGCCGCGCATGGGTTTTATTTTTGTGGCGTCACGGGTGATCACGTAGTTGACGAAGCGCTCCGCATCCGGGCCCTTGACCTGGATCTGGCGCTCAACCGCTACGTTCCACATGGTGACATCGTTTATCAGGGACTCGTATTCCACCATGGCGCCGCCGTCTTCCGGGCGGACATAGCCCCGGGGGTGGTACATGCGGTTGTAGACGGTAGCCCGCCAGCAGCCAGCCTCATAGGCCAGATGCCAGTACGGCGACTTACGGACCCTTGTGGAAATCAGCATTTCCACCGGCGTGGGGCCGGACTGGCGCAGGTTGATGGGAACGCGACGATCAGACTGATCGACGCTTTCAGGCTGGCGCGCAGCACTAGCCCGTTGTCGCGGATAATCCTGAAGTGCGTGTTCGAACTTAACGGCCATTGCTATCTCCCCCTACCGGGTTGTTGATAGCCCTAATGTGATCCTGTTCGGGTTTATCGGGTTGAACCAATACGACACTGGCATAACCAAAAACGGCAGAGGAGAACCTGCAACCAATGCCGGGTAGGTTTTCGCATAGCGGGTGATTATCAGCTAGATTGAGGACAGGCCTTCACCCATATCGACTTCTGCCCGTTTCCGGGTAACGGTCGGCAAAGGCTCTGCCTGGGCGCGGCCCGACAACCTGGAGGGCAATATGCAATTCGAACACCTGGTTCAGGTAAACGACCTGACCGATCAGTCCATCAAGGACATGACGAGAGATGACCTGTGGGAAGGTCTCGTTCTACGGGCCACCTCCCCTCACCATTTCATCATAGGGCTGGGCGAGTACGAGATTGAGTGGCAGGGCAACCACCGCCTGAAGCGCAGCCTCCAGCTACCGGGCCTTGTGGTGGACGATGTGGTCACCCTGGATGAGGGCCAATCCGTGCACTATGAAATTGTACCGACGGAAACGGTACCTGGCGGCAGCCTCACCATGACGATTGAGGAGCCGGAACCCGAGGCCCTGCTGGTCCGATTCAGCTATTGCACCCACTACCCCGAAGGTCTCGGTGATGAACTCCCCTATGACCTTTTCGTCCAACAGGCCTACATAGCCGCCGACATCGATACCATCCAGGTGATCCGCAATCGTGTTGCATCTGCTTAGCCGTTTCGGGCTTATCCCCAGAAAGTGGACCCTAGGCCTGCTCTTCCGGTAAGCGGAAATCCACCTCATCCATCGATTCGGCAATAAAATCCAGAAACGCCCGGACGGCGGGTAACAGTCCACGACGGGATGGAAAAACGGCGTGGAAAATGCCCCCGCGCGGGCGCCAGTCCGGCAAGACACTGACCAGTCTTCCTTCCACCAGGTCCCGCCCCCCGACAAGCAACGGCATTTTGACGATTCCAAGACCTCCAAGCGCTGCCTGTCTTAGGGTAAACACATCATCAGTCACCAGTTTCGGCTGGTGGTGTATCTGCACCGACGCGCCATCGGGGCCGTCCAGGTTCCAGACATGCTGGCCATTCCATTGCTCGAAATCGATGCTCGGCAGCCCCGTCAGGTCATTGGGAGTCGAGGGTTTGGGTAACGACTCAAGAAGGCCTGGCGCTGCCATAAGACACTGCGGACTTTTGGACAGCACTTTCATGGTCAGGCTACTGTCCTCCAGCGGCGGAAAGCGGACTCTGAGGGCGATATCGAAGCCCTCCTTCATCACATCCACCCGTCGACTGGTCGCCTCCATTTCGATCTTGACCTCCGGATACTTCTGCATGAAACGGACAACCAGGGGGGCAATAAGAAAATAGATCAGCCCGGGCGGACAACTCAGGCGAATGGTGCCCTTGGGTTCCGCGAGGGAACGATCGATGACTTCCTGGGCCGCCTCTGCCTGAACAAGCATGGCAACACAGTGACGGTAATACTCCTTACCCAGCTCCGTGACGGTAAATGTCCGGGTAGAACGGTTAAGCAGGCGGGTGTCCAGCCGGTGTTCCAACCTGGCGATCCGGCGGCTGAGCTTGGATTTTGGCAGCCCCAGAGCCCTGCCCGCCGGCGCGAAGCCGCCCATGTCCACCACCTTCACGAAGTAATACAGATCGTTCAAATCCTGCATGTAACGCCGTCCTATAAATGGAACGCAGAGTATAACTTTCGGTGTCTTTCCAGGTCATCCGGCCTGACCTATTGTGAATACATCATCCACTGGTCAGAAAACGGAGGCAATCAATGAAACAGATCCTGACAACCTACAGTCCTCCGGTCGGCCACTGGGTGGGAAACGGGTTCCCCGTGCGCTCGCTGTTCTCCTATAACCGCATGGGCCCGCAGAACCTGTCGCCCTTTCTCCTGCTGGACTATGCCGGCCCAACGGTCTTTCCTCCTACCCGGAGCAAACGGGGAGTTGGCCAACACCCCCATCGGGGCTTCGAAACCGTGACTCTGGTGTATCAAGGTGAGCTTGAGCACCGGGACACGTCGGGCGCGGGCGGGTTGATCGGCGACGGTGATGTCCAGTGGATGACCGCAGGTGCAGGCATCCTTCACGAGGAATTTCACTCCCGGGCCTTCTCCGAGAACGGCGGGCCACTGGAGATGGTTCAGCTCTGGGTAAATCTGCCGGCCACAGCGAAGCGCACGCCGCCTGCCTACCAGACACTGCTGGACAAGGACATTCCGAGGGTCTCCCTGGGCGACGATGTAGGCCAGCTGCGTGTCGTGGCGGGGACTTACCAGGGGCAGCAAGGCCCCGCCCGGACCCATACGCCGGTGAATGTCTGGGATCTGGGGTTACTGCCCGGAGCCAGGCTGTCGCTGTCCGTCCCTGAGGGGCACACCACCCTGCTGGTCGTGCTTAAGGGCACCGTGCAGGTTAACGGCACGGAAGTTCTGCGGGATGCAGAATTCGCGGTGCTGGACCGTAACGGGACGGAGCTGACGATCGATGCCAATAACGATGCCCATGCGCTGTTGCTGACCGGTGAGCCAATCAATGAACCTGTCGTCGGGCATGGCCCTTTCGTCATGAATACACAGGATGAAATCCGGCAGGCTATGGAGGATTTCCAGAACGGGAAGTTCGGTCTGCTACACCGCTAGTGCGCCACGCCGGCACTGGCGATACAAAAGGCCGGACGATCGGCCGACAACCACCCGAGTGAAATGAAGGAGTATGCAATCATGGCTTTTCAATACAAGCGATTGGATAAAGACGATGTCGCGTTGCTGCTGGTCGACCATCAGTCCGGTCTGCTTTCCCTGGTCAGGGATTTCTCCCCGGATGATTTCAAGAACAACGTCCTGGCATTGGCGGACATCGCAAAGTTCTTCGACATTCCCACCATCCTCACCACCAGTTTCGAGGATGGGCCGAATGGACCGATGGTCCCTGAACTCAAGGACGCGTTTCCGGACGCGCCCTACTTCCCTCGCCCCGGCCAGATCAATGCCTGGGATAACGAGGACTTCGTGAATGCCGTCAAGGCAACCGGCAAGAAGCAGCTCCTGATTGCCGGTGTGGTCACCGACGTGTGCGTGGCCTTCCCGACCCTGTCCGCGATTGAGGAAGGTTACGACGTGTTCGTGGTCACCGATGCCTCGGGTACCTTCAATCAGGTGACCCGGGATGCAGCCTGGAACCGTATGCAGGCGGCAGGCGCTCAACTGATGAACTGGTTCAGCGTTGGCTGTGAGCTACACCGTGACTGGCGAAACGATATCGAAGGTTTCGGCGGTATTCTGGCCAACCACCTGCCCCACTACTCCAACCTGATGCAGAGCTACGCTTCGCAGAAAGGCGAGTAAACCCGAGCCATGCTTCCTGCCCACAGGGATGTGAGTAGGGACTGGCTTCACCAGTCACCAGCTCCAGGTAACTATCGATGAGTGATGAAAACACGAATAGTCCCGCTCCGTCCGTGCACTATGACTCAGGCCGGTCCATCATCATTCGCCATACCGTGCGTCAGGGACAAAGGGAACGGTACGAAACCTGGCTAAGGCAGATAATCCAGGCGGCGGCTGAGTTTCCCGGACATCAGGGTGTCCATATTGTCCGACCAACAGAGGGCAATGACACGTTCGAAATATCAGTACGTTTTTCCTCGAAAGACGACGCTGAAACCTGGTTGAACTCGGACATTCGAAGAGAGCTTGTTTCCGACATATCTCCGGCATTGGCCTCGGATGAGCAAGTGGACATCAAAAGCGGCATTGATTTCTGGTTCACACCGCCCTCGTCGTCGGCGAAGCAACCGACGCGATGGAAGCAATGGCTCATCACTACGGCTGTCATCTGGCCACTGACGATGATTGTGCCGGAACTGTACAGGCCGCTTTTCCAAACCGTCCCGGATCTGGCCCTCTGGGGAATCCGTCACGGTATCATCGCCGCAACCGTCGTGGCTCTGGTGGTGTATCTGATCATGCCAAGGGTCGTTCGAATGGTCGCGGGGTGGTTGTTTCGTTAACGCTTCCGGCCCTGAACCACGCATTGTGACCATAGGCACACGCGATGAGTCACAGCTTCATCAGAGGAGGCTGCGGATGCAATGATCGCGGAAACAAGATCATTGGGAGACGGATCTAATCATTCCGGGCTCTGGTATTGACCTTTGCCCGCAATTCAACAAGTTGTTTTACTCATGGATTCAGCTGGCTTTCCGTTGCAGCGCCCAATCACAAAAGGTTTCAACCGGCATGGGTTTGGCAAAGTGGTACCCCTGCAGGCGATGACACCCCAACTTGTGCAGGAGCGATACCGTCTCGGCGTCCTCTACCCCTTCGGCCACGGTTTCCAGATTCAGAGTGCGCGCCAGTTTCAGGGTGTTCTCGACAATCCACAAATCATTGCGACTGGAACACATCTGACTGACAAAGCAGCGGTCAATTTTTAGCTCGTGAATGGGTAGGCGGCTCAGATAAGCCAGAGATGAATAACCCGTACCAAAGTCATCCAGGGCGACCTTGCAGCCCTTATCCGCAATCAACAGCAACGAGCCGATCACGGCGTCCATGTTGTGCATCATGGAGGTTTCGGTTACCTCCAAAATCAGACGGTCCATGGGAATAGCGTGTTCCTTTGCGCCGGCGAGCAAAAAAGCAACGAAGTCACTGTTGATCAGGTTCTGTACCGACAGGTTGATGCTGCAGGTGATGTCCAGTTTTTGCTGCTGCAGTCGTTTAATGGTTTTCCATGACTCCCTGATCACAAAACGTGACAGCAAATCCATCAACCCGGCATTTTCGGCAATCTCGATCAATTCCCATGTCGGGACCGGGCCAAAGCGTGAACTCGTCCAGCGCAGCAATACTTCCGCCCCTACCAGTCGCTGGCCGGACTCATTCATCTGCGGCTGCAGATACAACTCCAGCTCTCCCGCTTCGATGGCGGCAGGCAGGGCACTCAACAAGGCCAATCGGCGGCGTGCAAATGCCGAGATACCCTCGTTATACACCTGCACAGGCACCTTGTCCCGAGCACTGCTATCCCTGGCGGCAGAGGCATGCTGGAAAAGCACTTCAGCTTTGTCACCATGCTCGGCATGAATCGCCACACCGCAGTACAGGTTCATGAACAGGGGCAATCGAACGGAGTTCACCGACACTTCGTGATGCCCCGCCATTTGTTCGACAAAGAGCTCAAGTTCAGTATCCAGCTTTTCGAAATCTATCAGGAAGGCGATTGATCCAAAGTCGGGGATAGCGAGGTAGGCAGGCCCCGTATTCTCCAGACGAATAACCGATCCAGGGCCACCAAGGGCCTGATTGACTTTATGCACCAACTGCAGAAACATCTTCTCGGCCAGACTATGGCCCATACTCGACGCAATCTCCTTCACCTGTGGATAGTGCACCAGGACCAGCGCCACCCGGGTGTTACGGTCAACACTTTCCTGCAAACGCTGTTTGAGGAGCGACGCATTCGGCATCTGGGTCAGCGTATCGTGCATGGCCTGCTCCAGGGCCTTCAGGTGCAGCTTTCTCACCTGTTGTTCCGCTTGCTGCTGCCGACGCAGTGCGGCCATCTTATGGGACCTCTCTTCCTTGATGCGATGTGCCAACGCGAAGGACAACAAAAGCACTTCTGCGGCAGAGCCGGCGGCCATGGCGTGGTTGGTAATGGCGTTCACCGGAAACACATCGAAAACCGTCAGCAGGTATAGAAGCCCTCCTCCGGCAAAAGCCGCCCACGCCAGCACAAAATAACGGGCTATGGCGACACCTGCCAGCAAGCTGGCCACGCCCACGCTGATCAAAACCACCAGCACCAGAGCCCCAAGGAGTCCTGCCAGACGCGTCCCATTCAGGGGATCAAACAGGGTGTAGACGATAAGCACCGACGCCAGGCCGGCCGCCACTTTCATGGTGCCGTCCAGGCGTGGAGAAAAGCCGGGCCACTTCAGGAACTGGCGCGCAAACAACACGGCACACAGAGAAGTAAGTCCGGTTCCAATCGGCAATACATAACGCGTGAGGAGCGGGTCCTGGTACCAGACAAAAGCGCTGCCCACGCCTGAAATACTGAGCATCACAACACTAAGGGCAGCGACATACAGCACATAGTAACCATAGGCCGCATCGCGAATGGACAGAAACAGGACCAGGTTGTAAATCGCCAGCGCAAAAAGTATCCCGAAGTATCCGCCCCAATAGAGGCTATGTGCCATGAAACGATCAAACAGGTAATCTTCACGCCATAGTTCGACCGGGACCTGCAGCGATGTGGATGACGCGGCCCGAAGCACCAGGTCCAGATTTCCGGTGAGCCCTTGCGGAACAGGCAGTCCCACACTGTAGGCAGCCAGGTGCCGGTGGGTCTCGTGCACATCCTGACGGCTGTTTTGGTAGAGCACGGGTAAACGGCCCTCCCGCAAGACAAACAGCTCCACCTCTTCCAGCAACGGATAGGGAATCACCAGATACCACTGCCCACGGGTGGATGCCGGGATTTGAACCGACATTTTTACCCAGACAGGCGCACTCGTGAAGCCCAGGTTCAGCACACCATCATCCGGGTTGGCGGTCCATTCCCCCTGCCCCAGGATGTCCTGCAGGGTCGCGTCGCCACTGTCGTCTACCGAATAGGTTACCTGGTCATTCAGTGAATAATGATCACGGTCACCCCGGATCACCACTTCCGCGTCCAAGGCGGGGGACAAGACCAGGGAAAACGCCAGGAGGATCCAATATGCACGCACTGATTGCTTCATAGTTCATGCCCTGCCCCCCCTACTCATCAAGGGGCCTGATCAGACGGCCAGTGAAGCCCATTTTCTCGGCCTGGAGACAAAACGAGTGAAAGTCACCGCCTTCGAGCTGGGGTTGCCGTAGCAACACCAGGGCCTCCACCAGGCAGCCAGGTATGTCGCGGTTGTTCCACGCCGGCAGGCGCGGCCACATCAGGAACTCGGTATGGGAGAGGACCACTTTTTCTACGGCAATCTCCCTTTCCTGCAAGCTCTCCCGGACCGGCAGGCTGATGCAGGGATGGGTATCGTCTGCGATCAACGAACCGGTAGGCATGTGTTGGTAAAGATCGAGCACCACATCGCCATGGGATGTAAGACCAATATATAGCTTCTGATCGTGCAGCCGGGCTACGTTCGAGGTGCGCAATACCATCCCCTCGCCTACGGGGCTCTCTTCATCCTGTTCATAGCGAGGATCGAACGCGATCACCGTGGAGTACAGGCGGGTAAGGTCGTCGCAGACCGCATTGCCTATACGCCCGGCACCGCCCAGCACCACGATACTGTCCTGTTGGGAATACTGCGGGCGGGACCGCATTTGCCGGGCCACATCCCAGATCATGTAACGTGTGCCAAGACTGCCTTCGACGAGCGGATCTGAAATGTCGATGCCGGCCTTCTTGACGAAGTTGGGTAACCGGCCGACCAGGGCAATGCGCTTCACATGGGGGAAGTCCTGTTGCAGTTCTCCGATATAACGTCGAACTTTGTCGGAGTCGGCCTGCAATTCGTGTTCAAGGGTTTGTGAGGCCACCACTAACCCTCGCGTTTCCTGGTTGCGGATGAAACCCAGCACCAGATTGGGCGGCATACGTTTCGCCATTCTGGGCGTGAAATAGGTTTCGGCATCTCTTTCATTGCCATACACGGCAAACACGAAATGCGGTCGTATGAGAGCAATGATTATCGAACGCAGAAAAGTGTTCGCGGCGAATATGCCAAATCGGCGGCTGCCCCGCCAAAGCCCGCGTTTATTGCGTGCCCATAGTTGCTGCCAGACGGGCGCCTGGTCATAGAGTTCTTTGAGTTCCTGATCCGAGAAGCGTTTTCTGCAGAACTGCAGGCCGATATGAGACTTGCCCATGTGCGCGACCACGGCCGGCAGGGTCATCTGGTGTTTGCCCCGGAATGAAATGTCGATCACTTCGCCTGGGCGAATAAATAAGTGATTGGGCCGTTTTAACCGCAATCCGCTGGAGGATATATCCAGCGTGCTCGTGACGACTGTTTCATCCGCATAACTGAGATCCACCGGAATACGGATCCCAGACCGCATATGCCTGCGATATTCTCCATGCAACTTACTCATGGACAGGTCTCTCCATAGGTGCGTATGACGCGGGCATGTCGTCTTCAGTCTGGACCAATCCTAGGCATGCCGCCATTGGCGTAGCTAAATAGACGCAATAAGGCAGAGACGGGTCTCTATCGGAAAATTCCGGTTGGATTATCCATCTAGCACCGATTCGCACACTTTCATTTTTTCGATGTTAAGGACAACAGAACCGACGTGCGCCATTGCGATATGTGGGGCGGCAAGCGGAGCTTTTTCAACTCATGTCATCCATGGACTTCTTTATCCCGAGAGTGCTATTGGCGGCATCCCGAACCTCCCCAGGAGGGTTTTGCCCGTGTGAATCCACCTCTGGTTTAGCCTCCGAATGGGCCGCTGTGCTGTGGATGCGATGATCGCGGGACCGGGTTCGTTGCGGGACTGATCTAGTAATTGCGGGCTCTGGTATCGACCTTCGCCCGCAATTCACAAAGCAAAGCATGACTTTCCCGAAGGTGCTGGATTCTGTCAGCCACAAGCTCCATCTGCTGGTCCAGAATGTCAGTCAATTCATCGCAGGGTTCAAACTCCCCCCGCGTATCAAGCGCACAGGGAAGAAATTGCTGGATCACGGGCAATGTCATTCCGGATGCCCCCAGCATTTTGATGCGCTCTACCGTGTCCCGATCAGCCGAGCCATAGTCCCGATACCCGCTACTTGTCCTGGCAGGTGTCAGCAATCCCTCGGCTTCGTAATACCGTAGCATGCGGACACTGACACCTGTTTGCTGCGCTAACGCTCCAATCTTCATGAATACCTCTTGACCCTGACACCGCTGTCATAGTTTAGGGTCTTCGTACCGGTTTCACCAGGTCAACTATGAGGAGCACAGAGATGTCGAAGACAACACCATTCAAGACAATGATTGATGGGCGCGAAGCGTTAATGTCAGACCTGCCTCCCCTCGCCTTTTCGGGGTTTGCGCATTTTACCGCTATGCAGGTTCGTAACGGTGCGGTGCGGGGATTGGATCTTCATCTGCAACGCCTGAGTTCGGCGTCGGTAGAAATGTTTGGGCAGGCACATTCCGATGATGACATAAGAGCCTTTCTTCGCTCAGCCGTTGAGGGCGGGCCAACCGACCTATCGCTGACTGCAACCGTTTTCTCACGTCGTGGTGAATTTACTCCGGTAGGTGCATCAAACGATCCAGCAATACTTGTTCGCACTGCGCCGGCCGCCAATGGTCCTGTCGGACCTCTGTGGCTGGATGCTGTTACACATGAGCGCCCTTTACCAACTATCAAGCACGTCGGCGAAGCGACGAAAACCTACTATCTCCGGAAAGCCGTCGAGAAAGGCTTTGATGATGCGGCCTATCTGGACAGACATGGCCACGTCAGCGAAGCAACCATCTGGAATCTGGCTTTCTGGGACGGTCAGACCGTTATATGGCCCCAGGCCGAACTGCTCGATGGGATCACGATGCAGATCGTCAAGCGGCAATTGGAAGCACTTAACATCCCTCAAAGGGGGGAACCTCTGACATTGGAAACGGTTCAGGGGTTATCAGGTGGAGTCGTTATGAACTCCTGGACCCCGGGTGTTCCTGTCAGCGGGATTGGTAAAGTGACATTACCGATTTCAGCCAGATTCAATGACTTGCTTCATCAGGCCTACCAAATGGAGCCCGAGGTACGCATTTGATTCCTGTGGGCTCATGTGTCGTAACGGGCGGCGTAAACCGCCGATATGTTCCTGCTGAACTGGTTTCAGGCGCAGCTGCTAGAGTTGGGCAGTCACACAATCTGGTTTACAGCCTTTACTCCATGGATTTCTTGATCCCAAGAGTGCTATTAGCGGCATCCCGAACCTCCCGATACCGGTCTGCGTTGTGGCTCAATGTCTCGATATCATGCTCGGGAAACATCTCCTTCAGCCTTTCCTGGGCGTGTTCTTTCGAGAATAGGGATGGGAGCATTTGCTCCACGGCGCGTAGCATCACCTCCGGCGAAACCGACGCCCCCGGCGATGCCCCCAGCAGGGTCCCGTAGGTTTTGTCATCGGACACGAGGATTTCCGTGCCCATCTGCAGATCCCCATCCCTGATGATCTGCACGCGCTGCCCGGCGTCCATGACTTTCCAGTTGAACTTGCTGCTCATTCCCGGAGCGAACTCGTCCAACTGCCTGAGCATGCTTTTTTCACCCGTGAATGTCTCTGACACCAGGTACTTGACCAGAGGAAAGTGCTCGAGGGTGACATTGAGCAGCCCGGGAATATCATGCAGGCGCATGGCACGGAGGTAATCGAAGAAACCGCGGCCTTTCTCAAGGACCGGTTTGAACGATGCAAAGGGTCCGAACAGCAGATAATGCTGACCGTCCGACACACGTAGATCCAGGTGGGGTACGGACATGGGCGGAGCACCCACTTTTGCCTTGCCGTAGGTCTTGGCGCGATACTGCGCCGCCTGCTCCGGCGTAATGGCCGCCTTCAGGAAACGACCGCCCACGGGGAATCCGGTGAACCGGCGGCTGAACGGGAGATGGCTCTTTTTCAGGAGCGGAAAAGCGCCCCCGCCCGCACCCACGAACAGGCTATCGGCCTTGTGCCGGGTAGCTTCTCCATTCTTCTCGGCTTCGATCAGCCAGCTTCCGGCCGGGCTGCGATGGACACGTTTTACATGGGTGCCGTACTCTATGCTGACGCCCAGACTTTCGGCGTACGTGGCCAGGTGCCCGGTAAGCTTGCCGAAATTCACATCCGTACCTGTTTCAATGACGGTTGCGGCCATTTTCTCGTGACGTGGCCTGCCTTCCATCAGGAACGGAATCCAGCTCTGGATTTCGTCAAAATCCTCGGAGAAGCGCATCTGCTCGAAGAAATGGTGAGCGGACATTTCATTAAAGCGCAGCTTCAGTTCCTCAATCGACGGTTCGGACACAATGGTGCAGTGCCTGGTCTGATTGATGAATGTCTTTGGATCCTTGATGGCGCCCTGTCTGACCAGATACGCCCAGAACTGCTTGGCAATATTGAACTGGGCATGGATCTTCAGGGCCTTTTCTACCGAAATGACCTCTTCATCCACGGGGGTGTAGTTGAGCTCACAGTTTGCTTCGTGACCCGTGCCGGCATTATTGAAAACCCAGGAATTGCCCGCCCCGGGGCCATCCAGTCTTTCCAGAATGGTGATGTCCAGCTCTGGCGCAAGCTCTTTCGCCAAAGTGGCAAAGGTGGTTCCCATGATACCAGCACCAATGATGATTACTTTCATAATGTTATCTCGGCATTCTCGATTTGGAGTGAAGTGGCAATGTCGTTTCAGAGTTTATTAATGAGGCTGCATGGTGTCACCGCTAGACGATACCAGTCAGCATAAGCAAAGATGGTAGGTCTGCAAAAGTCTGGCCCTTGCGCCAGACGACTATGGTCTGTTAATGGGCGTCTCTGGCCACGGGATCGTTGAATTCCGGCTCGCATCTCTGCAGACTTTCTACTTGGTTTATGGCCCGAAGGTTGGAGGGACAGTTATGGCAAAGATCCTGGTAAGTGCCTGCCTCCTTGGGCATGAAGTCCGCTATGACGGTGGTGATCTGGCGGTCCGAGATCCGCGATTCCGGGTGCTGCTGGATATCCACCAACTGATCCCTTTCTGTCCCGAAGTGGCCTCAGGCCTGCCCATCCCACGAGCTCCAGCGGAGATCATTAACGGTGATGGTCGGGCGGTGTTGTCTGGCCACGCCAGAATCATTGATACCGATCGGCATGATCTGACCGAGCATTTCCTGGCAGGCGCTCGACTGGCGCTGGCACACTGTCAGGCGGAGCAGATTGAATTTGCGATCCTGGCGGAAAAAAGCCCTTCCTGCGGCAGCAATGTTATCTATGACGGGAGCTTTACCGGTACGCAAATTCCCGGGGTTGGATGCACAACTGCCCTGCTCCGGGAGAACGGTATAAAAGTGTTCAGTCAAAATGACATAGATGATCTTGTTGCTATATTACCTTAAAAAGGCCCGCCTGGCTGATGCTGCGAACGCCTTTGGATCAATCCGCCGCGTCAGGCGCACGTAAGGCCTTGCTGTAGAATCCGGACGGATCGAAGCAGCATACCCGCTTCTTGCCTTCAGCCAGCATGTCACAGGCATCGCGGATTCGCTTTGCCCGGGTCTTGGCCTGCTTGGCAGAGACAACCCAGTGAATCCAGTCCAGTCGAGCGATGGTCGTGGTGCCATCCCATACCTGGCGAGCCTCCGGTGCAGCCGCGAGTGCTTCCGCAAGATCCGGTGGCACCTCGGGCTCCGGCTCCTGTTCCACAGGGCGGATTTCCAGCGTGACCGTATCGCCAACGTTCACGTCTGCCGTGTCCCTTAGTTCCCGGCTGACCCGGAGCCAGTGGCTCAGTTGGCCATCCGGTTCCAGGGTTTCCTGGAACCGGTGGCCGTTGAGAGCACCTGCAACCGTAGTTCTGCCTCGCCTGGGGAGACCATCACTGGCCTCTTTGGGAAGGATGACGAACGCCCAGGAGTCGTCATCGCCGGGCTTGGCCGGTCGGAGCAGTTTTACCTGGAATGTCGTTGTGTCAGTTGAGGTCATGTCTGTATCCGCCATGTAGTCCACTCAGGGCATGATTTCAGGCGTTGAGTCCGAACGTCTGCCCATGCTCGTCCCACTCCGAGTCTGGCACGATCACGATCTTACCCAGGTAACCACTGCCACGATTGACGAAGTAACGCTCCGCTTCGTGCAGCTCCGATAGCTTGAAGGCTGCATGGAGCACCGGTTTGAGCTGGCCTCCCCGGATCCACTCCACCAACTGCTCCGCCTCCTCCCGGGTACCATGGGACACGCCGAATATCTGCACCTGGTACAGGTAGATGCGTGTCCACATGATCTCCGAGAGATTGCCGGCGCTGGCACCCGCGATGCTGAGTCTCGGGTAGTCCTTTCGTGCGTTCATGTCGAAGATCATCGTGTCGATAAAACGATCCGTCATCTCACCGCCGGCCAGATCCATAACCGCGTCAATGGGAGAGCCGCCGGTAACCGCCCTGACCCGGTCCTCGAACCGCTCCATGTCGGAGCGGTCCAGTACGGCCTCGGCCCCCAGGGCTTTCAGGGCATCGGCCTTGCTCTGCTGGCTCAGGGCGTAGGGAATGGCCCCGACAATCCGGCAGAGCTGGATCAGCGCGGTGCCCACGCCACCACTGGCCCCGGTGACCAGTATTCGTTCCCCCGGCTTGATACGGGCGGAGGTCATCATGTGATAGGCGGTCTGATAGGAACACATGCCCATGGCCGCCAGTTCGGCATCGGCCAGGTCCGGGTTGGGTATGTGGTGGAACTGATCGGACGGCACTGCTACATATTCCGCGAAACCGCCGTCGGCGCCATGGCCGTAGTAGTCCGGTGTCAGGTTGATGTCCCGGCGTTCGTCGGCGTAGATGTTGAAATCCAGCAGGCCCCGTTCGCCAATACGGGTCTCATCCACGCCCTCACCCACTGCGACGACCCGGCCGACAATGTCCGCGCCCTGAATGCGGGGAAACGTCAGCGTGGGTTCCCCGCCCATGGCGAAGGAGGTGACATCGCCCTTTTCCTTTGTCGGGTACAGGCCCTCCCGGGCCTTGCGGTCAGTGTTGTTCTTGGCGGTCGCCGTTACCTTTACCAGGACCTGGCCGGAACCCGGCTCGGGCGTTGGCATGTCGTCACGATACTCCAGCTTGTCCACATCACCATGGCCCGTTAGCACCATCGCCTTCATGGTTTCCGGAATCGCGATTTTGCTCATGTTGAAGCACCTCTGATCGCTGGTGGTGTTCGGTCGTTAGCCTGAGTGAAAACGATAGCAAAGCCGGGAGTGATCGCCTATCGGATTTGCCTCCTTCCAGGTCGATCAGCTACCCCGGAACCGGAGTGGTTCCACGCCCTGATTGGCCAGTTCCGGAAAATCGTCGTACATGGTCAGCGGGTCGGTATTCTCCCGAGTGGCCAGGAACTCAGGGCGCTGGGATTTTGCGGCATAGGGCGATTCCAGGGTGTTGTCGACGCTGTTGTAGACAAAGAACAGGTTGGACCGGGGCCAGGGAGACATGTTCTTGTTCGAGGCGTGCAGGGTGTTGCACTCGAACAGCAACAGCGAGCCTGCGGGCCCCTTGGGAGCCTGGATGCCGCCCCGATTGGCCAGCATCGCCAGCGCGTCCTGGTCCGGAACCCCGAGCCGCTGCGTCTTCAGGGAATCCTTCCAGTTGAGGTCCGGGGTCTCCCCGAAACAGGGAACGAAGTAGTGATGGGAGCCCGGGATCAGCATCAGCGGTCCGTTGAATTCGTTATTGTCCGTCAACATCAGCGAAGCGCTGACCGCCCGCATCCTGGGCATGCCATCCTCGCTGTGCCAGGTCTCGAAATCCGAGTGCCAGTTGAAACCGCTGCCCTCGAAGCCGAACTTGTCGTTGATCCTGGACTGGTGGATGTAGACCTCGCTACCCAGCAACTGCCTTACCATGCCCAGGATACGGGGGTCCCTGGTGAGGCGACTGAAGTGTTCGGAGAGCTGGTGCATGGCGAAGACCGAACGGATGTCTCCACTGGCCGGGTCCTGGATCACCTGGTCCGAGGCCATTAATTCGCTGTCCTGGGCCATTTCGCGCAGTTCGGTAAAGAACGGCGCCATCCGTTCCTGGTTGAAGAATCCCTCGAACCAGAGGAAACCATCCCGTTCGTACCGCGACAGGGCGACCTCATCCAACGGGCCGTGCCAGCGGAACTCGTTTCGGGCATGAACGACCGGATCGATACGGACGAAGGGATTGATCCGTTCATCGGAATCTTTTAAACGTGAAGGGAAAGGATCGTATCTGCTCATGGGAACGACTCCTCCTCAGATGGAATCCTGAGAGGGCCCTCAGGCCGGCGGTGCTTCCAGTAAAGGACTGCGGCCCCGGGCCGGTCAAGTTGCCTGTCGTCCATGTTCTGACTCACAGTTTGATGACATGGGGATGACTTTTCGGGCTCTTTGACAAATCGCTAATAACCATGGGTCGTTGATACAGTGTAGGATGCTGCCATACACTTCCTTGTTCATATAATCTTGCAATCCCGGGAAACACAACGCATGCCATACGCCAGAATTACCGGTACAGGATCCTATCTGCCGGAAAAGGTCTTAACCAACAAGGACATGGAATCCATGGTCGACACCACCGACCAGTGGATCCGGGAGCGGACCGGGATTGCACAAAGGCATGTGGCCGCCGAAGGACAGACCGCGGTGGATCTGGCTGAACAGGCATCACTGCGGGCCATGGAGGCGGCAGGTGTTGCCGCCGACGACATCGACCTTATCGTCTTTGCCACGTCCACGCCGGACAAGATCTTCCCCAGTTCCGCCTGTATCCTGCAGGCCCGTCTCGGCGCCCAGGGTTGTCCGGCCTTCGATATCCAGGCAGTGTGCAGTGGCTTTGTCTATGCCCTGTCCACAGCGGAAAAGTTCATCCGCACCGGTGCCAGCAAGAAGGTGCTGGTGGTGGGGTCAGAAGTCTTCTCCAGGATCGTCAACTGGGAAGATCGGGGCACCTGCGTGCTCTTTGGCGATGGCGCCGGCGCGGTGATCCTGGAAGCCAGTGAGGAAACCGGCATCATTTCCGCCAAGATCCACGCAGACGGTCGCTATGAAGACCTGCTGCATGTTCCCTGCGGCATTTCTTCCAACTACGAGCAGGTCAAGGCCGGCAATGCCTTCATTGAGATGAAGGGCAATGAAGTGTTCAAGATGGCGGTCAACACCCTGGGGCGGATTGTCGACGAGACCCTGGCCGAGACCGGTATGGACAAGTCCGAAATCGACTGGCTGGTGCCCCACCAGGCCAATCTCCGCATTATCTCGGCAGCGGCCAAAAAGCTGAACCTGCCCATGGACCAGGTGGTGGTCACGGTGGACAGGCATGGCAACACCTCCGCCGCCTCTATCCCCCTGGCCCTGGACGTAGCGGTCCGGGACGGACGGATAAGGAAGAATCAGGTACTGATGCTGGAAGCGTTCGGGGGCGGCTTTACCTGGGGTTCGGTCCTGCTGCGTTACTGAACCTCTGATCCGACCGGCATGCTCCCAAGGCGCCAAACAGAGGGGCAGTATTCCCGCGCGGTTTTCCTTGAGCCCCATTAAGGGACTCCATTAGACTGATTGACAGAACCACAAGAAAAAACGTCTGTTGGAGGTCGCCATGTCCGATCAGCCATTCCAGTCATTCTCTGAATTCTACCCCTATTACCTGGACGAACACCGGGACAGGAACTGCCGGCGCCTGCATTTTGTTGGTAGTCTGCTGGTCCTGGCCGTACTTGCATCGGTACTGCTGACCGGAGCCTGGTGGTGGCTGCTGGCCATTCCGGTTATCGGTTACGGCTTCGCCTGGGTGGGCCATTTCTTCTTTGAGAAGAATCGCCCCGCCACCTTCAAGTACCCGCTATACAGCCTGATGGGCGACTGGGTGATGTTCCGGGACATCCTGATCGGGCGAATTCCCTTCTAGACACGTAGTGATCCATCAACATTTTTACCGACTAACGAAGTCGGTTGTTCAGGGTATCCACCAGCTCCGCCCAGTCGGCATCCTCCTCCAGTTCCTCGGTCAGGAAGCGTCGCTGGCCTTCATTCCAGAAGCCGGCATCCGAAAGGCGGGTGTTGTCTG
Organism: Marinobacter shunpengi; assembly: GCF_045449715.1. Taxonomy (NCBI): domain Bacteria; kingdom Pseudomonadati; phylum Pseudomonadota; class Gammaproteobacteria; order Pseudomonadales; family Marinobacteraceae; genus Marinobacter; species Marinobacter shunpengi. The sequence goes on from NZ_JBJJLA010000018.1 coordinate 59,812, forward strand.
GTATGGGGCGATGAGTGGCAATAAATTCCTCGATTGAGTTGCTGTCGTCCGGCAGACCAAGCTGCTTGAACAGTTCCGACAGGGTATGGATGCCTTGTTCCATGGAGTCCTCTCATCTTGCTGCTATGGATGGCGTTGTTCTCTTTCCAGTGTAGTCGCTTCTCCGACGGATCGAACCTGCCGGAGGCGGGATTTCACTTGAACGAAACATGCAAACATAGGATGATTGGACGACCAACCTAAGGATGTTAATGCCATGGCAGAACTCACCCGTATCCGGCGCGGCTCCCTGGTCGACACCGCTATCGAGAGTCTCCGGGATGCAATACAAAAAGAGCACTGGCGAATCGGCGAGCGATTGCCGGTGGAGGCTTCACTGTCGGAAGCCCTGGGCGTGAGCAGGAATACGGTCCGTGAAGCGGTGCGGGTCCTGGTGCATGTGGGCATGCTGGAAACCCGCCAGGGGGACGGGACCTATGTGCGGTCGATCCGGGATCCTGGCGAGGCCCTGCGCCGGGCAGGCCGGTCACGGCTCAGGGATCAACTGGAAGTTCGCATCATGCTGGAGGCGGAAGCGGCCGGCCTTGCCGCTGGCAGGCGTACCTCCGGGGATCTGCAACGAATGACCGACGCCCTGGACCAGCGGGCCCGGGCCGGGAACAATCTGGCTGAACGTGTCACCCATGACGAGAAGTTCCACCACGCAGTGGTGGAGGCGGCCCACAACCCTGCCCTGCTGGAGATGTACCGCTATTTTGCCCAGTCGGTGACCGAAACCATTGAACGCACGGAACAGGATGCCGACCTTCCGGAGCCCTCACAGGAGGACCATGAACTGCTGCTGGCAGCCATCCGACAACAGAACCCAGAGCGGGCGGTGACCCTGGCCAGGGCGCTGCTTGCTCCCAGCCTGGCGGCCCTGGAAGGGAGCAATTCCCCATGAGATTAAGGCTCGACCCGTTCACCCTGTTGTTGCTGGGTGCCATTGTTCTGGCGAGCTTCCTGCCGGTTCGTGGCGATCTGGCGGACGTTCTGTCCGTGGTGGGCACCGTCGCGGTGGGGCTGTTGTTTTTCCTGCACGGTGCGGCCCTCTCCCGTCAGCAGATCCTGGACGGGGCCACCCACTGGCGGCTTCATATCGTGATCACCGCTCTCACCTTCGTGTTCTTCCCCCTGATGGTGTTGCCCATCAACGGGCTGAGCAGCGTCGCGCCCCAATGGATGCCGGAGGACCTGGGCCTGGGGTTCCTCTACCTTGGCGTATTGCCCTCGGCGGTATCGTCGTCCATTGCCTATACCGCCATGGCGCGGGGCAATGTGCCCGCAGCCATATGCAGTGCCGCCGCCTCCAACGTTTTCGGCATGATGCTCACGCCGTTCCTGCTGATATTGCTGGTGAGCACCTCTGGCAGTGGCGACTTCTCGGTATTGGAAGCACTGAAGGATATCGTGCTGCAGCTACTGCTGCCATTTGCGGTGGGTCATGCCCTGAGGCCCTGGCTGGGCGGGTTCCTGGCGCGTCACGAGAACCTGGCATCCCGTTATGACCAGTGTGTGATCTGGCTGATCGTCTACTCCGCGTTTTCCCACTCGGTGGTCAGCGGCCTCTGGGTACAGCTACCGCTGAACGCCATTGTGCTGACCGTCGTGCTGTGCTTTGCCCTGCTGGCCTTCTTCATGGTGGTGGCTCACCTGCTGGTCAGGCGATTCGGCTTCAGCCTGGAGGACGAGGCTGCCGTGGTGTTCTGCGGGTCGAAGAAGAGTCTCGCATCGGGCCTGCCCATGGCCAAAGTGCTGTTCTCTGGCCATCCGGGATTCGGCATGATTGTGCTGCCGATCATGTGCTACAACCAGATTCAGGTGATCGTCGGGGCCATGCTGGCCCAGCGTTACCGGCGCCTGATCGACGCCGGGCAGGAGACATAGCGCGGCGGGATCAGCCGCCTCCGCCGGTCAGGGCGCCAAAGAGGCTGGTCAGTATAACGATGCCCACAATCCAGCCGATCACCGCCGGCCAGAAGTTGGTCATCTGGGGACGCTGATGTTGTTCCCCCTCGCCTTTCGCATCATCGGAATCGGGGAAGTTCATACCCTGATAGCGACCGGCATCGTCCAGGGTCAGTTCATCCTCCTGGCCCTCGCGTTCCAGGGCATCGGTCATTCCGTACCACCCGAACCAGTCACCGAGGAAACGGGCTACGGGCGCTGCCAGCCTGGCCTCCTCGGCCAGGGGGCGTAAGCGGGGCTCAAGTTCCTCACCTATGGCCGCACGGATCGCATCCTGATCTGCGGGTGGCTCGGTCAGTATGGCCCGCCAGATCGCCACATCGTTCAGTCGGCCACTGTCGTTGAGCATGGCATTCACCTGAATCACCACCTCCCGCACAACCTGCCTGTCGGTTGCGGACAGCGGGCCACTATGGGCGTCCGCCTGCCAGGAAGAAGGGTTAGCTGACGGCTGTTCGCGGGGGACGGCTGTTTCCGCCGGCTCGCGGGCCGGTTCCGGCGCGTCGGCGTGGCCGGCCTCCCCCATCGCCTGTTGGTAAGCCTGGCGAAGCTGTTGGGCTTCGTCGCCTTCGGCGAATTTGCTCTGCCGCTCATAGGCATCGCGAATCCGGGTACTGTCCCGGGTTGGTTCGATACCGAGTATTTCCCAACAATTCATGTATCAGGTGTCTCCTGGTGTCAGGCGTGAGGGCCTGCATTGTAAAACATTGATAACTTTACCAGAGTGTATGCCAGCTAACCTTGAAAACTGTTGCTGGTTATCGCAGAGTCGCACCATTGGTGCGCCATGTTTCGTGCGTGTCAATGGCATCCGTATTCGTTATGATGCCAATTCCTGGACTAATCTGAAAACAATATCGTGGATAAACGTCCTGAGTGCGGACGCCGCCTGTCCTGCCCTTCGCTCCAGTCCGACACGGGAAGGCCTTTGGCAACATGACAACAATACGTGGTTTAGAAGTATCCGTTCCCAGGCTGTCGATAGCGACCATGATGGTGGTTTTCTGCCTACCACCTGTTTCCCACGCCGATGCCCCGTCCGTACCGGCTACCTGGCTGGGCCTTGGGGATGATGCCGGGGTCGCCAGCGAGGATAGCTACAGCGTACCCGAAGTGCTCACCACCGCGAGACTGAGGCAGCCGAAGGCCCGGGTGCCCGGCACCACCACGGTTATTTCCGGCGAAACCATACGCGACCTGGGGTTCACGGCCCTGGCGGATGTTTTTCGCCTGGTACCGGGGATGACCGTGGCGGCCGTTGGCAGCAATCAGCCCGTTGTCAGCTACCACGGCACCGTCGCCTATGAACAACGGCGCCTGCAGGTGTTGATAGACGGTCGCACTGCATACCAGCCCAGCCTGGCGGATGTGGACTGGAACGCCATGCCGGTGCCCATGGAACTGATCGACCGCATCGAGGTCAGCCGTGGGCCGAATTCTGCAGCCTATGGTAACAACGCCTTCCTGGCATCCATCAACATCATCACCCTGTCGCCGGAGAATACGGCGGGTACCGCCTTTCATGCCCTGGGTGGCGACCTGGGTATAAGGAACTACACCGCCTACCATGGACGCAACCACGACGACTACAGTTGGCGCGTCGCCTGGCAGCATCGTGAATCCGACGGTTTCGACTACCAGCTTGATAGCACCGATAACTTCCGGGAAGTGCCGATCCGGGACGGTTTCGAGTTCAATCAGTTCTATTACGACGGCATTGTTCACCCATCGCCCGGCCATTCCCTGGAACTGCGGGCGGGAGTCACCGACGGTGTCGATCAGGATGATCCCCTGAAGATGGGAGAAGACTTTTTTGTCCAGGACGATCCAGAGCCCGACGAAGACGTCCGGGACTATTATCTGCAGGCGAGTTACGACTATACCGGTTTTGAGCGTCACCTGGTGGAATTCCAGACCAGTTTCCAGAGTTATGACCGGCACAAGAACTGGGTCAGTTGCGTTCCGATCGTGGCGGGGCAACCATCGGTCTGTGCCCGGTTCAATGAGGATTTCCAGCAACAGCGGCTGGAGTTCGAGCTGCAGGACACCTGGTCCCTGAACCCGGATCTTCGCCTGGTGAGTGGTCTTAGCTACCGGGACGACGGCTACGAGTCTGAAACCTTTTTCAACGGGAGTGGCAGCATCTACCAGTCCCGGATTTTCGGCAACCTTGAGTACACCCCCATCCACTGGCTGACCCTCAACGCCGGCGCCAACTGGGAACACACGTCGCTGCTGGACGACAACTTCCTGTCACCCAGGCTGGCCGCGAACTTCCACCTGACGGAAAACCAGACCGTGCGCCTGGTCTATTCCCGGGCGGTACGTACACCTGACGCCCTGGAACAACGGGCCGACTGGGCCTACACCCCGCAGGATGTCAGTCCGGCGGCCTATACCTGGCTTGAGGGCGAACGGGTTGACGCGGAATTCGATGCACAGTGGCCCGTGGACTTCTCGGATTTCTACAACCGGGCCGGCGGAGATCTGGAGGAAGAACGGATCACCAGCCGGGAAATCAGCTACTATGGTCAGTTCCGGCTTGGCCAGGGCATCCTCTCCACCGAGGTGCGCTATTTCTATGACGAACTGAGGGACCTGGTGGCCGGGGTGATCAGTGTGGACGATTTCGACCTGGGTAACCGGGTGGCCATTGACCAGCAGGGTATCGAGCTGGAAACCGCCCTGGACCTTGGCAACACCCGCCTGCGCCTGAGTTATGGCTACCTCGACCAGGACAGTGAGTACACCGCCAACGATGGGGTGCCGGTGGATGAGCAGCAGGATATTGTGGCTCTGGAAGGCCGATTGTCTGTCCGCCACTCCGGCAGCCTGTCCTGGATCCAGCGTTATCCGGGAGACTGGAACACGGCCGTGGCTTGGTATGTGGCTGACGAATTCCGTTCCGGCCCCTACCAACGGGCGGATTTCCGGCTGGCAAAAACCGTCCACGGAACTAACCTTAGTTACGATGTCGCTTTGATTATGCAGCATTATCTCAACGACAACCCTGTCTTGAGTCGCGACAACAATTACAAGGATCGCAATCAGTTCTTCCTGGAAGCAGGTGTGCATTTCTGACACCGCTTGTCTGGCAGGTAACTGACGATAACCAGGGTGGGTATGGGCAGTAGTTTCTCCCGTTTCAGACGAACAGGCCATGGGTCAGGCCGGCACCGGTTGCCGAAAGGTGTCCTCCTTGCCCTGTTGCTGTTTTTCTGCTTGCCGTTACGCGCCGATGTTGTCTACATCCAGGGATCCGCGAACCCGACGTTTAACCTTCGGTTCACAGAACTCCTGCAGGAACAACTGGGAGAAGACACTGAAATCCGGTCGTTCGGTTCCATGGGCAATTTCCAGGGCCCGCCCGGGCCCGTTGTTACCCTGGGCCAGGAGGCCCTGAACCAGGTTCTGGAACAGGGCACCCACCGGGCGATACTGGCGTTGCTTGTGGGGAAGCCGTTCCTCGAGGACGTGTCATCGGACCTGCCCACATCTTTTTCGGCGATCTATTACGACCCCCCGTTGCTGCGCCAGGCGCTGATCGGCAAGGTTATCCTGCCCCAGGCGTCACGCATGGCACTACTGGCCCGCCGGGAAGAGGCCAACCAGTACGATACGCTGATCGGGCAACTGGCCGATTACGGCATTGAAGCCAGGGTGTTCATGGTCAGCGGCGAGGATGCCCTGATACCGGCCCTCAACCGGGCCCTGAGCTTTGGCGACTTCCTCCTGGCCACTCCGGATGAGGCCATCTATAACGCCCGTACCATCAAGCACATACTCCTGACGACCTATCGCCGTAATCGCCTCGTTATCGGGCCTGGCCATGCTTTCGTCAGGGCTGGTGTGCTGGCCTCATCCTATGTGCCACTGTCCGACTATACCGGGGCTGCCGCCGATTACATCCGTGAGTGGCAGAGAACAGGGTCACTGCCCTCCCCGGCCTATCCAGAGACATTCAGTATCGAAATCAATCGGCAGGTGGCTCGGTCGCTGAATATTCCCTTGCCGGACCGTCAGCATATCGTTGAAGACGTTAAGCGAATGCTTGAACAGACATCGTCGCCGGAGGGGGCACCATGAAAGAGTCCTCCACGAAACGCAGCCTGGGCACCCAGCTGTTACTGCTGGGCGCCATTCCCGCCATCCTGATGTTTGTCGGGCTGATGGTGTTCTTCACCAATGCCCGGCTTTCCGACGCGCGCCAGGATCTGTTCGACTCCACCCAGAAACTGGCGGATAACATGGCGCCGGCACTGGAATATTCGGTGGTATCCGGCAACCGGGAAGTTCTCGACAGGATCCTTGTGGAATCCATAAGCGGGACCAGCCTGGAATGGATCCGGGTGACCGATGTTGTGGGAACGGAACTGGGGTTTGTCGGCCGTGACGGCATCGAACAATGGCCCGGGGAAGACCAGGAACGGCCGGGGGTTCGTCGTTTCAGCGCTGATATCCTCCAGCATCCCGTGGATCTCGGTAGCGACAGCGGTGCCGAGTGGTTTGAACCCGACTTCCGTCTGTCCGGCGGCGCTGTGCGGGTCGGCTCCGTAGAGGTGGCGGTCAGCGAACAGCAACTGGCGGAACGCCGGACCCATATCCTGCTGACGTCAGGTGTGGTGGGAGTCTCGCTGCTGGTGTTCACACTGCTACTGGTAAACCGCATGTCGGCAACCCTGCTGGACCCGATAAGAGCCCTGGCGGAGCGTGTGCTCAACATGACACAGCGCGAATACCGGGAAACCCGTCCCGTTCGCGCCAAGGTGGCGGAGATTGCCGAACTGGAAGAAAACCTGAACCAGCTCGCCCGTAATCTCGAACACCTGCAGGAATCCCGTGACCATACCCTGGCCCTGTCCGAAGGTGCCCGGGAGAAGGCTGAAGCCGCGAGCCAGGCCAAGTCCGAGTTCCTGGCGGTTATGAGCCATGAACTGCGCACTCCCCTCAATGGGGTGCTGGCCATGGTGGACCTGGTATCCGAGGAATCGATGTCCGAACGCCAGGCAGACTACCTGCAGACCGCCCGGCGGTCGACGGAGGATCTGCTGACACTGATCAATGACATCCTCGATGTGTCCCGGCTGGATCAGGGCAAACTGCTACTGGAGAACCGGCCGTTCAATCTCCGGGAGCTGGCCGAAAACTGCCTGGCGAGCTTCCGCCATACCGCCGAGGAACGGGGGCTGTCACTGGCGTTCCGAATGACCGGTCCCTGGCCGGACTCCCCGGAGGTCGCCGGCGATGCCGTGCGTTACCGCCAGGTACTGGCTAGCCTGCTGGATAACGCCATCAAGTTTTCCAATGACGGTCAGGTACTGGTGACACTGGACTGGCACCAGGAGGCGGATGATTGTGTGTTTATCAGTTGCGAAGTCCAGGACAGTGGTGATGGCATTCCCGCCGAGCACCTGGCCATGGTGTTCAACAGCTTTGAGCAGGTGGACACGTCGATCTCCAGGCATTCAGGAGGCACCGGCATCGGGCTGTCACTGGTCCAGAAACTGGTGGAACTGATGGGCGGGCACGTCGGCCTGAGCAGTCATAAAGGCGAGGGATCCAACTTCCGTTTCGAAGTGCCGTTCGAACTCCCCCCGGCCTTCCCCATCCAGCCGGACGATCCACTGACGGAAGCCGGCCCTGCCCCCCGTTCACCAGAGGAGCGTAAATCCCGCCGTGCTCCCCGGGCCCTTGTGGTGGAGGACAACCCCGTCAATCAGCGGGTCGCCAGGACCTTGCTGGACCGTCTCGGGTTTGAAGCCGAAGCAGTAAGCAACGGCCACGAAGCGGTGCAGTCGGTGACCGATCAGGAAGGCCGATACACCGTAATACTGATGGACTGCCACATGCCGGTGATGGACGGCTTCTCCGCCACTCAGGCGATACGTGACTGGGAAAGCCGTGAACGCCGTCGCCAGACTCCGATCATCGCCCTGACCGCCGACGCGCTGCCCGGTACCGAGAACGCCTGTCGGGAAGCGGGGATGAACGACTACCTGTCCAAACCGGTCCGCAAGCATGAGCTGCGGACCGTACTCAGCCGCTGGGTGCCATTGTAGGTAAAGGCAGGCGGTGACACCGGCCCCGATTCAGGCGACCGGGGTCCGCATGGTGACGAACTCCTCCGCGGAGGTGGGGTGGATGCCCAGGGTGCTGTCGAAATCCGCCTTGGTGGCACCGCACTTCAGGGCGACACCCATGCCCTGGATGATCTCGCCAGCATCCGGTCCGACCATGTGGGCGCCCAGGACCCGGTCTGTGTCGCCATCCACCACCAGCTTCATCAGGCTGCGCTCATCGCGACCGCTGAGGGTATGCTTCATGGGGCGGAACTCGGACCGGTAGATGACCACCTTGTGGCCAGCCTCTCTCGCTTCCGCCTCGGTAAGCCCGACGGTACCAATGCTGGGCTGGCAGAACACGGCGGTGGGAATGTTGCGGTAGTCCATTTCCCCTTCACCATCCCCAAACAGCCGGCGCGACAGGACCATGCCCTGTGCCAGGGCGACCGGCGTCAGTTGGGGGGTGCCGATGACGTCACCCAGGGCGCTGATTGAAGGAGCGGCGGTGTGAAAGGTTTCGTCCACCCGGACATGGCCGGAGGCCGTGAACTCTACCCCGAGGGCTTCCAGCCCCAGGCCGTCCGTCAGGGCACGACGGCCTGTAGCCGCCAGTACCAGCCCGGTCTGCATCACACTGCCGTCGGACAGACTGACGGCGTAGCCGGTCCCCGACTCTTCCACGGCATTGATGGTCGTGTTGAAACGTAGCCGGATACCTTTCTTCTCCAGCTCACCCACCATGAACTGGCGGATATCGTCATCGAAGCCCCTCAGGAAAAGCTCGCCCCGGTAGACCAGGGTGGTTTCCACGCCCAGCCCGGCCAGAATGCCGGCAAACTCCACGGCGATATAGCCACCGCCCCAGACCACGGCCTCCCGGGGTAACTGCGGCAGGTAGAACATCTCATTGGATGACAGGATCAGCTCCCGACCGGGGATATCGGGGGTGGAGGGCCAGCTTCCGGTGGCCACGGTAATGTGGTCCGCGCTCAGTTCCCGCTCTCCGATGGCCACGGTATGACCGTCCTTCAGGGTGGCGGTGCCCTGGATAATGGTGACACCGGCGCCTTCAAGGAGCTGCTGGTAAATGCCATTCAGACGCTCGATTTCCGCATTCTTGTTGGCCACCAGGGTCGGCCAGTCGAACCGAACCCCGTCACCGGGAACCTGCCAGCCATAGCCGGCGGCGTCCTCAAGGTCTTCCCGGACATGGGCCCCGTAGACAAACAGCTTCTTGGGAACACACCCCACATTGACGCAGGTCCCTCCCAGATATCGGGACTCAACGATGGCAACCCTGGCGCCCTTCTGAGCCGACATGCGGGCCAGACGTACGCCGCCGGAACCGGCACCAATGACGATCAGATCAAAATCCCGGGATTCGGACACGTGGACTCCTGTTCAAGTTTTTCTGGATATTATTCGCTGGCAGCCAACGGCGGAGCGTCTGCATCCCTGAACAGTACAAAATCCTCGTAGTCCCCTAACCGGATGGTGCCAAGGCTGCGAAACCCTTCCGATTCGTAGAACGGCAGGTAACGACTGTTGCCGGTATCCAGCACCAGACCATTGCCCCGTGGATTCTGGGCACACAGCCTTTCGACGGCGGCAAGCAGCATGCGGCCGAAGCCGCGATTCTGATACTTCGGATGCACTCCCATCAAGGGCAACTGGAATGTGTCGCCCTCCGGCAGCATGCTACGGATCTTTTCGTGATAGTCCAGATACCGCCTTGTGGACGCGAAACCCGCGGTCAACACCATCCGCAGACGCCAGCTCAACTGCTCGGCCAGATTGAGCCGTAACTCAGGCGCGCCGATAAAGGCAACCGCCACCAGGGTGTTGTCCGCCATGATGCCGATGGCTTCCTGGTTCAGTTCGAAGTACAGGTTCAGCAGTTCGCGGATGGTGGCACGGACCCGTTTCTCGTACCCGGGTTTGCGGTGGTCGAACAGGTACTGAAAGGTGGGTTCGTGCCGATAGGCCTGAAACAGTATGGACTTGGCCTCGTTATAGGCGCTGTCGTCCAGCCGGACGAGGGAAGGTTCGCGAACAGGTTTTTTGTCGTTATCGGTCGCTGTCATGCCTTCTGCCATTACCGTGGTTCCGTTGGAGGTCGCAAGGGTCAGCCGTTGCGGATACTTTGTCCCATATTCATTCAGATTGCCAGTGTGAGACGAACGGACACGACGCCTGGAGTGTCCCGGCGATCCATGGCCGCCTGGTCGATGAGGATGCCGTGGTTGCTGCTCAGGCCCTCAAGCCATGCCGCCACCTGGGTAAAAGGCACATCCTCCAGCCAGACCCGGATGGCATCGTCACCACTGGGTTCGAACCGCTGCAGATCCAGTCCGGCCTCCCGGGCGGTGGAGGTCACGGTCGCCATCAGTTCACGGCCATCCGCCGGCTTTTGCGCGCTACTGGTGGCGTTGCCGGTTTTTCCGGACAGCTCCCGGAGGGTAAGGCGGTTCTCATGCATCCACGCCAACAACTCCTCGGCATTCTCCCGGGCTGTCAGAGCCTGGTCATGGTATTGGTCGATGGGGCGCCAGATGGCGAAATAGACCAATGCCAGCATGATGGCGAGGGTCATCAGCTTGAGGGCTTGCTGGTCACGCCGTGGAAGATGGTCGTAGCGTGTGACCAGTCGCTTGACCGACGGACTTTCCATAAGTTTGCTGAGCACGGTTAACCTCCTGATACCGTCAGACGGGCACGGGTGCCATCGGAATCGTTGACCACCGAACCGACGCTGGCCTCAAGGCCCTGATCCGCAATACTGGAGCGCAGCGCATTGAGTTTCTCGTAACTGTCGGCACGGACATCCACCACCAACTGGCCGCGGGAGCTGGTGTAGTTGACGGAATTGAACTCGATGGTCTGGTTGCCCGCCAGTTGCCGGTATTGCTGGCCGGTATGTTTCATCAGCGGCAGGAAGCCGGCATCGGCCCCCTGCTCACCCGCCACTCGCATCTGCGCCTCCACCATGCGTCGGACATTACGGGGGGTGGCACGGCGGTCATCCGGAAACGCCTCGTGGTAGATGGCCATGGCCTGCTCTTCCACGGCGGTGGCCTGCTGGTTGTAGTAGTAACCCATGGCGAGCTGACCGCCGAGCAGCAACACGAACCAGGTGGCGGCAATGGCGATGGCCGGCTTCCAGGGCCGAAGCGCACCACCCTCACCGCTGTCGGGGGCGTATTGGCCCTGGCAGAGGTTGATGGGATTCGCTGCATGATGGTAGTGGGCGCTGGCGAGAAGCTCGATAATGGCCCCCTCCATGGGCTCCCGGTGTACACTCAGCCGAGGCGTACCGACCAGGGCCGACACCAGTTCCTCATTGGCGGCGAAAGCATCATCGGTGCCATAGACCACCACCTGTACCTCGGCTGCCACCTCGTCTTCCTTGGGAATGGCCAGGGTCTGGGCAAAGACGGCCAGGTTCTCGGCCCGCATGGTCATCCATTCACCACGGCGGGAGGCCACCAGTACCAGGTCCTCGCCAAGACAGACGGCCCAGTCGTTCTCCTTCAGTGGCACCAGTGCCGCATCCGGGTAGATCGCCTCCAGTTCCACACCTTCCCAGTCGAGGAAGGCGTTCAGCCACAGGCCCATGCGCTGGTGGTCAATGGCAGCGACCCGGTAACCCTCCCCGCCTTCGTCCTGGCCACCAAGGGCCAGGTGCACCGAATCCACATCCTGGGCGAGCTGTTCCTCCACCGCGAAGGGAAGCGCCTGGCGGATAAACCGCGCCTGTTTGGCGGGGATGTCGGCGAAGCAGAACAGGGCTTCGTCCCCGGGGATCAGTCCGATCAGGCGCACCCCGTCCAGGGAGTTCTGACTCAGGGCATCCTCGATGGCCTCCCGGGGTTCCCCTGCGCCGGTGCTCTGCAGGTCGCCACTGGCGTCCAGCAATACCCAGTCGAAGCGGGGCTCCGCCGCCGGATTGTCTGCGGCGTAGGGCACAGGCCTGGCGTAGAGGTGATATGACATATCGTGCGTCCTTGTGTTCTATTCCTCGGTCACCCCGTAGGGCTCCTTGGTGATTCTGTGCTTTTGCCCGGTGTCGCGGCTGACCACCGAAAACTCCCCTTCCCGGGTGCGATAGACCGTACTGACCAGATTGACCACGCGTTCATCCCACGTAATCCGGGATACCACATCGAAAAACTCCGAACTCACCTTCAGCCCCTGGGGTTTCAAACCCAGCCCGGCGAATTCCGGCAGCGCGGTAAAGTCGCTGGTCGTCAGGAACCGCTCCTCTTCCCGACGCTCGATAACCGCCTCGGCCTGGGCGTCAGTAATCTGTTGGTGGAGAGAGCGGATGACCTCTTTTGAAGCCATGTTAACATTGATTCCGGTACCGGAAACGGGAAGTGCCGCAACATGTGGGCGTAGTGCCTGGTAGATTTTCTCGGTCATCCCTTCGATCAGTCGTAACTCGGTAACACTGGCAAAAGGCTGGTTACCGGCCCGGTATGGCGGATCCTTCATCAGGTACTGGCCATCCTCCGCGCCATAGGCGGATATGGGCTCCTCATCCGGATCGACCCAGTCCACAAAGGCATCCACATGGACATCGGTAATGCCCAGCACCATCAGCAGGCGCAGCAGTCGTTCCCGGGTAGTCTGGTCAATGGCGCCGGTGGGGCTGACCAGGTCGTTCAGGTTGATACGTCCGGACAGGTCGTCGATCTGCACCTCGGCCACGCCACCATCGTCCAGGGGCAGTACGGCTGAGTGTTTCCACCACAGCTCATCGGTGCTGTCGACCTGTTCATTGTTCTCCCGGTCAGTCTCCAGGTCCTGGAACAGGATCTGTTTGGCGAAGGCCTCGGCCCCCAGCGCCACGTTATAGCCCTGGCTCTGGGCCAGGAAATGGCCGGCACGGAACACCCTGACACTTTGCTGCTGGACCATACCCGCCGCCATCATGACCACCAGGGCCATGGCCAGCAGGACCATGATCAGGGCCATACCCTGTTGCTGACGACGGATGGACGGCTGCTGAACCGGGGAAAGCGAGGTCACGTTCCACCCCCCGTCTGCCCATTGTCTGCGTTCTCCCCGTTCTCGTCGCCGTCTTCGGCCTCCTCCTCGTCACCCTGCTGGTTGCCCTGGGTGATGTTGGTCTGGGCCTTGGTGACATCGAAATCGGGCATCAGGAACAGTCGTGACAACTCTCCGAAGCGGTCATGTTCTAGTGTCACCTCCACCGCCATGGGCAGGGGGATGACGGGAGCACCGGGGCCGCTGGGAATACCCTGATTGGGGGGCGGCCAGGCATCCTGCCAGTCGCGGTTCTCGTCCATGAAGCGAACAGTGAATGCGGTGACATTGGAAAGTAGCAACTGGTCCCGGCTTTCCTCTTCCTGGGGCTGGTCCAGCATCACCCAGTAGCGGCGGCGAACCTCGTCCCCGGTGTACTCCCAGGCGCTGCGCTGAAGCTCGCTGCGTTGCTTGCCCAGGGGATTGCGCCACCCCTGGTGCGTCACCAGCAGTTCGAACTCCTCCCCCTGGGAAGTCATCGCCGGCTCGTAGTCGCCATAGATATTGCGAATCGGACGACTGACCACCTGTCGCAGGTCCCTTTCCAGCAACAGGAAGGTTTTCTGGAGGCCTTCGAACTCTTCCGACACCGCATCCACGCGGTCACGGGAGGTCACCACACTGGACATCACCTGCCACACACCAATCCCGATGACGGCAGTGATGGAAACGGCAATCAGCACCTCCATCAGCGTGAAGCCGCGCTGTTGCGCCCCCTTCCCGGGAAAGGTTCTGGCTGTCATGGTGGGCCGGGGGGGAATCACAACGTCTGCTCCGAGTCCCGGATGAACCCGGACAGGCTCTGGATCTGGGCGGGATCGCCCTGGCTCCGGTAGGCTTCGATATTCACTTCGACCCGACGCATCGTGGGTTCGTCGGTGTCTGACACTACCGTTACTACGCGCCAGCGGCGACCAGCGTACTCGACTTCTTCGCTGTTTTCCGAGACGGAGGGGAACTCCTCCTGCAGCCGAAGTTCATTCATACGATTCCCGGCCAGCCAGGAGGCCAGGGTCAGGTCCCGTACCCGCTCATAGCTTCCCATGTACTGGCTGCCCACCTGCGAAGCTGCGGTGGCAATCAGCCCAAACACCATCAACGCCACCAGCACTTCTATCAGGGTAAAACCGCGCTGTCGCATCAGAAATTGCCCCCGTCATCACCTGGGGTTTTCATGTCAATCTCGTTGAGGCCATCGGATTCCAGGCGGTAGATCTGATCCGGCGACATGGTTGCCAGGAACTCCAGCTCAAATGGCGTGGTTTCACCGCTGGAGTAGAACACGATATCCGGGCGGAGCCGGTTTTCCTCGTCCTCGTCGTCCTCTCCCTTCGCCAGGCGGGGAATATCCCCGTTGGTAAACAGGGTGACACTCATCCATTCCGGAAAGCCCCTGCCCTGGAACAGCCGTGCACTTTCGCTTGCCCATTCCCGCTCCAGTTCGTCAAACACCACGAACCGGTACCCCTCTTCATCAATGACCAGCCCCAGCTCCTCGCTATTAAGAATGGCCTGCTCCGAGGCCGTCTGCATGAGCACATAGAGTTCGCGGATCTTGCTGGTCATCTCCCGCTGTTCCCGGCCGCCGCCGAGATTGACAATGGCCAGGGAGGCCAGCAGTCCCACCAGTACCAGCACCACCAGGATTTCGATCATGGTGAAGCCGGACTGGCGGGGTTCGCGATGGCTCAACGGGCGGCCTTTATGAGTCCAGATCGTGGACACTGATGTCCGCTGCGTCACCATCACCGCCTTCCTGGCCATCGGATCCGTAAGAGTAAAGGTCGTAGGCACCTTCCGCACCGGGGCTCATGTACTGGTACTGGTTACCCCATGGATCTTCCGGAACACTTTTGAGGTAGCCGTCCGGGTTCCAGTTCTTGGGTTCCGGCGAGCCGCTGGGACGGTTGACCAGTGCCTCCAGCCCCTGCTGGGTGCTTGGGTAATGGCTGTTATCGAGACGGTAGAGATCCAGGGCGTTGGCAATATTGCTCATCTGGGTCTTGGCGATGGTAACCTTCGCCTGGTCACTGCGCCCCATGATATTGGGGGCAACCACCGCGACCAGAAGGCCGAGGATGACCATGACCACCATGATCTCGATGAGGGTGAACCCTCGCTGGTTCCGTTGTTTCATCGTCATTGCTCTCTTTCCTGTTTCAGGGTTCGACTTGGCTTGATTGGAATCGATTATTGTTATTCGACCTTAGGCAAACGATCCGGTGGATGGTTCACCCTACAAGGTTACTCATGTTCAGGATCGGTAACATGATGGCCAGCACAATGATGAGTACCACCACGCCCATTACCAGGAGCATGAGGGGCTCGAACAGGCCGACCATGGCCGCGATCTTCGACTGGAGGGTATTCTCCTGCATGCGGGCGGTGCGCTCCAGCATACTGTCCAGTTCGCCACTGGCTTCGCCGCTGGCGATCATGTGCAGCATCATGGGCGGGAAATAGCCGGTCTGCTCCAGTGCCTTGTGAAGGCTGCCCCCTTCGGACACCTTTTGTGCGGCGTCCCGGAGCTTTGCCCGCAGGTGATCGTTACCCAGTACCTCGCCGGCAATGCGCATGGCCTCCACCAAAGGTACACCGCTGGTGGTCAGGATACTGAGGGTGCTGGCATAGCGGGCAGTATTGATGCCCCGGACCATGCCCTTGGCCAGGGGGATTTCCAGCAGCGATTTGTGGAA
Organism: Marinobacter shunpengi; assembly: GCF_045449715.1. Lineage (NCBI taxonomy): Bacteria > Pseudomonadati > Pseudomonadota > Gammaproteobacteria > Pseudomonadales > Marinobacteraceae > Marinobacter > Marinobacter shunpengi. The sequence goes on from NZ_JBJJLA010000018.1 coordinate 75,626, forward strand.
ACGGCGCCGGTTGCCTTCCGTACGCAGGGAAATACTGAACGCCACGCCCCCGATAATCATGGCCAGCAATAGCCAAATGCCGTAGCTGGACAGGAAGTCCGACACATTGAGCATGGCCTGGGTCAACGTTGGCAGGTCCTGCCCCTGTTTGACGAAAACCTCGATGATATCGGGCACCACGTAGGTCAGCAGGAACACCACGATGGCGATGGCCACCACGGTCAGGATGATGGGGTAGATGGCCGCAAGCTGGATCTTCTGGCGTGCCTCCTGCCGGGCCTCGGTGTAATCGGCCAGCCGGTTCAGGACCAGGTCCAGGTGGCCTGCGTGCTCGCCCGCCGCCACGGTGGATCGATACAGGCGGGGAAAGGCCCGGGGAAACTCGCCCAGGCTGTCCGCCAGGGTATAGCCCTCCATGACCTTGGCCCGGATGGCAATCAGCATGCTCTTCATGGCCGGCTTCTCGGACTGCTGGGCCGCCGCTGACAGGGCCTGCTCAATGGGAATGCCGGACTGGATCAGGGTGGACAGTTGCCGGGTCACCAGCGCCAGGTCGGAGGCACTGAGGCTGCCCCGGCGGCTGAAGGACGCGCTCTTGCCCTGTTTTTCCGTGGCCGGCTCCACCGCCAGGGGGGCCATGCCCTTTTCCCGCAACTGCTGGCGAACCGCACGGGCGCTGTCCGCCTCGATCACTCCACTGGCCTGCTTGCCGCGCTTGTCCAGCGCCTTGTAATCGTAGGCTGGCATCAGCGGCTCCGGTGGGTTACACGGAGGACCTCTTCCACCGTGGTCACGCCGCTGAGGATCTTGTCGACCCCGTCCGCGTGGATACTGGGCCCGGACTCACGGGCCACCTTTTCCAGGTCCAGCTCGCCGGCACGCTTGTGAATCATCGAACTCATGGCATCGGTGATCTCCACCACCTCATAGATACCGATACGGCCTTTGTAGCCCAGGTTGTTGCAGTGCTCGCAGCCTTTGGACTTGTAGATGGTGGGCGGATTGGCCGGATCGGCCTGGATGAAATCGCATTGCTCCGCCGAGGGCACGTAGGGCTCCTTGCATTCCTGGCACAGCACCCGAACCAGCCGCTGGGCCACCAGCCCCACCAGACTGGAGGAGATCAGGAATGGCTCGATGCCCATGTCCATCATCCGGGTAATGGCGCCCACCGCGGTGTTGGTATGCAGGGTCGACAGTACCAGGTGACCGGTCAGACTGGCCTGTATGGCGATTTCCGCCGTTTCCAGGTCACGGATCTCACCGATCATCACCACATCCGGGTCCTGGCGCAGGATGGCCCGCAGCCCCCGGGCGAAGGTCATGTCCACCTTGGTGTTGACCTGGGTCTGGCCAATGCCCGGCAGGTTGTATTCAATGGGGTCTTCCACCGTCAGGATATTGCGGCTGCGGTCGTTGATCTCCTGCAGACCGGCGTAGAGTGTGGTGGACTTACCGGAACCGGTGGGGCCGGTAACCAGCAGGATGCCGTAAGGGCGCTTGACCATCTTGCGCAGGGATTCCAGGTCGCGCCCCTTCATGCCCAGGGATTCCAGCTTGATATTGCCGGCATTCTTGTCCAGCAGACGCAGTACCACCCGCTCGCCACTGGCGGACGGCATGGTGGACACCCGGATATCCACCTCGCGGCCGGCCACCCGCAGGGCGATTCGACCGTCCTGGGGAATCCGCTTCTCGGCAATGTCCATCTTGGCCATAACCTTGATACGGGACACCAGCAGGGGCGCCAGCGCCCGCTTCGGCTGCACCACTTCCCGCAGCACCCCGTCCACCCGGAACCGGACCACCAGCCGCTTCTCGTAGGTTTCGATATGAACATCCGAGGCACCGGACTTCACCGCCTCCGTGAGGATGGCATTAATCAGGCGGATAATCGGAGCATCGTCCTCCTGCTCCAGCAGATCCTCTGTCTCAGGAACTGACTCGGCCAGGGAGGCCAGGTCCATGTCGTCGCCAATGCCTTCCACCATCTGCATGGCTTCGGCGGAATCGTTCTGGTAGGCGCTGTTGAGGGCCGCATCGAAATGATCGGGGTCAATGGACTCGAACCGGGCACGCCCTCCGCTGATCCGGTTGGCTTCGGCCAGGGCACTGTGCGGGGCACCGGGGCGCACCAGGATCACCGTATCGCCTGAATCGTTGCGGGTAAGGATCACCCCGTTGCGTTTGGCGAACGTGAAAGGAAGACGGCCCAGCGGAGCATCCTGCGGCTGGATTTGCGTTTCAGTAGTCAAGATCATCCCCGTGTGTCAGTACGAATGGTCGCCCGGGGGGCAACCCCGATCAAGTGACAGCCATTCCTATTATTATTCCCTGTAGCTGTGAAGGCTACCACAGGTTTAAGCGCCCGCTGAATAACTCAATACACTATAATGTCCGCTAACCTGTTACATTGTGATGGGCGTCTTTTTAAGGAAGAACGGCGGCGTTTTTTGATGAAGGTCACCGGATTGTGCGGCACTGCCCATCAGCCGAGGAGGCCCGTCAGGCGCTTCCAGCCAAGCAACGATAAGGATAGACATGTCTGCTTTAACTGCCAGGCTGCCCCTGATAACCGCATTGCTACTCTCCGTGGCCATGGTTGGCTCGCTGGGGTGGCAGGGATACCGGTTCTGGGAACAGGAACAGACCCAGCAGGGCCAGTCGACGGCCCAGACCGCTGAGGTGACCCGCCCTGCCCGGCAACAGCCCCAGGTGCAGCTCGAGAACGTCGAGATGTTCGGCCAGGCTGCTGCCGAAGGCGCCACTGCCGACCAGAACACCGAAGACCTCCCGGAAACCAACCTGCGCCTGTTCCTGCGTGGCGTGCTTGCCGGCAACGAGAAACAGCCTGGTAGCGCCCTGATCGAGGATGACAGGAACCGTACTGAGGTCTATATCATTGGTGATGAACTTCCGGGAAATGCCAAGTTGCGCTCGGTTCACGCCAACCGGATCATCATCGAGCGCGGCGGCAAACTGGAAAACCTGTACTTCCCGGAAACGGACGATTCCCGGGGGGTCGAGCTGGCAGCCATAGACAATGGCGTCCAACCGGACCCGGCCCAGGCCCAGCGGAACGGAGCCGGTCCGGCCACCAGCCAGTCCCGGGCACCATCCACACCCGAGGCCACCGACGAGCGACGCAGACAGATACGCCAGCGGCTGGAAGAGCTGCGTCAACGGCTCAGGGACCAATAGCAATGAGGTAGCTTCATGGGACAAAAGCGGCCAGCGCCCAGACGCAGCTCCCTGCTACTGGTCGTTGTGTTCTCCGCTTTTGTCACCGCCTTCGAGCTGGGCCCCGAACTGCTCCGGTATATTGAACAGGAATACGGCACCGACGCCCGTGCACGGCTGGAAGACTGGGAGCGCCTGCACGCCATTGCCAAGTCCGCCCCACCCCGCCGGCAGGTAGAACTGGTCAATTCTTTCTTTAACCGCACCCCCTTTGTCAGCGACCTGAAGCACTGGAACCAGGAGGACTACTGGGCGACACCGGTGGAGCTGCTCGCTACCAACGGCGCTGACTGCGAAGACTTCTCCATTGCCAAGTACCTCACCCTCCGCGCCCTGGGTATCCCCGACGACCAGCTACGGATCGTCTACGTAAAGGCCCTGGAACTCAACCAGGCCCACATGGTCCTCGCCTGGTATCCCTCGCCCGACGCTGACCCTCTGGTGCTGGACAACCTGATCAACGATATCAGACCCGCATCCCGGCGGACCGACCTGGAACCCGTCTACAGCTTCAACGGCGAAGGCCTGTGGCGCATCAGCGGCAGCCGCACCAAACGCTCCGGCACCGCCGAACAGCTCAGCCACTGGCGCTCATTACAGGACAGGCTGACTGAAGTCATGAAGTAGTCCGATTCCCATTCCAGCGCTTGCAGATTAGTCACTTCTGCTTTACGTTAACGTAAACGTCTGCAAGAAACGAAACCATGACCTCAAAACCCCAGTACACCATCAGCGACCTGGCCCGGGAATTCGACGTCACCACCCGAACCATTCGCTACTATGAAGAATCCGGCATGCTCGCCCCGCTGCGGGACGGACAGACCCGACTCTACAACGACGCCGACCGGGTCAAACTAAAGCTCATTCTCCGGGGCAAGCGCCTGGGCTTCAGCCTGTCCGAATCCCGGGAGCTCATTGAGATGTATGATCCAGATTCCGATAACCGTCATCAGATCAATGCATTACTTAATAAAATTCAGAAACGACGTGAACAGCTTGAAGCCCAGCTGCACGATATCCGGCTTATGCAGGACGAACTGGACGAGGCCGAGGCGAAGTGCCTGGAGGCCTTATCGGATTGTGAAGAGGCCTGACCTTAACTAACACAAGAGGCATAACAACAATGAGCCACTACACCACCCTCAACTTCAACCACGGCGAAACCCTGGACACCCTGAGGGACCAGGTCCAACGCTTCGCCCGCGACCAGATCACCCCCATCGCGGACAAGACCGACCGTGACAACCAGTTCCCCAACGACCTCTGGCCCAGACTGGGCGACATGGGCCTGCTGGGCATGACCGTCAGCGAAGAGTACGGCGGCAGCAACATGGGCTACCTCGCCCACGTCATCGCCATGGAAGAAATCAGCCGTGCCAGCGCGAGCATCGGCCTCAGCTATGGTGCCCACTCCAACCTCTGCGTCAACCAGATCCACCGCAACGGCACCGAGTCCCAGAAACAGACCTACCTGCCTGGACTCGTCAGCGGCGAACACATCGGCGCCCTGGCCATGAGCGAACCCAACGCCGGCTCTGACGTCGTCAGCATGAAGCTGCGGGCCGACAAAAAAGGCGACCGCTACATCCTCAATGGCAGCAAGATGTGGATCACCAACGGCCCGGACGCCCATACCTACGTCATCTACGCCAAAACCGACCCCCAGGGCGGCCCCCGGGGCATCACGGCCTTCATCGTCGAACAGGACTGGAAAGGCTTCAGCCGGGGCCCCAAGCTCGACAAACTGGGCATGCGCGGCTCCAACACCTGCGAACTGATCTTCGAGGACGTGGAAGTACCCGAAGAGAACATCCTCGGCCAGGAAGGCGAAGGCGTGAAGGTACTCATGTCCGGCCTGGACTACGAGCGGGTGGTGCTGTCTGGCGGCCCCACCGGCATCATGCAGGCCTGCCTCGACGTGGTGGTGCCCTACGTGCACGAACGAAAACAGTTCGACCAGCCCATCGGCGAGTTCCAGCTGGTCCAGGGCAAACTGGCCGACATGTACACCGAACTGGCCGCCAGCCGCGCTTACCTCTACGCCGTAGCCCAGGCCTGTGACCGGGGTGAAACCACTCGCAAGGACGCCGCCGGCGCCATCCTCTACACCTCCGAGCGGGCCACCAAAATGGCCCTGGAGGCCATCCAGATCCTCGGTGGCAACGGCTACATCAACGACTACCCCACCGGTCGCCTGTTGCGGGACGCCAAGCTCTACGAAATCGGCGCCGGTACCCAGGAAGTCCGCCGCATGCTGATCGGCCGGGAACTGTTCCGGGAATCCAACTGAGGTCGCCATGGCAATACTCCACAGCACCATCAACACACAGTCCGAGGAATTCCGTCAGAGGCGGGAAGCCATGGATGCGCTGGTCGCCGACCTGCACACCCGCCTCGAACGAGTGGCCGAGGGTGGCGGCAAGGCCATCCAGGAACGGCACCTGAGCCGGAATAAGCTGCTGCCCCGGGACCGCATCAACCGCCTGCTGGACCCGGGATCGCCCTTCCTGGAAATCGCCCCCCTGGCCGCGGACAACGTCTACGATGACGATGTGCCTGCCGCGGGCATCATTGCCGGCATCGGCCGGGTCGAGGGCGTGGAATGCCTGATCGTGGCCAACGATTCCACCGTCAAGGGCGGCACCTACTATCCGCTCACGGTGAAGAAGCATATCCGCGCCCTGACCATCGCCGAGGAAAACCACCTGCCCTGTATCTACCTGGTGGACTCCGGCGGCGCCAACCTGCCCCAGCAGGATGAGGTGTTCCCGGACGCCGAACATTTTGGCCACATCTTCTACCGCCAGGCCAACATGTCCGCCAAGGGTATTCCGCAGATTGCCGTGGTCCTCGGCCTGTGCACCGCCGGCGGCGCCTATGTGCCGGCCATGGCGGACGAAAGCATCATGGTGAAGGGTCAGAGTTCCATCTTCCTGGCCGGCCCGCCCCTGGTGAAGGCCGCCACCGGTGAATCCGTGTCCGCCGAGGAACTGGGCGGCGCCGACGTGCACTGCAACATCTCCGGCGTTGCCGATCACCTGACCCATACCGAAGAGGAAGCCCTGGAACGGGCCCGCCGCTGCATCGCTAACCTGAACCACGAGCCGAAACACCACCTGACCACACAGCCGGTGCGGGACCCGCTCTATCCGCCGGAGGAACTTCACGGGGTGGTGCCGGCGGACCTGAGGACGCCCTACGATGTCCACGACGTTATCGCCCGACTGGTGGACGGTTCCGAGTTTGACGAGTTCAAGGCCGGGTACGGCGCGACCCTGGTGTGTGGCTTTGCCCACCTGTATGGCCATCCCGTGGGTATCGTTGCCAACAACGGCATCCTGTTCTCCGAGTCGGCCCTCAAGGGCGCCCACTTCATCGAACTGTGCAGTCAGCGTGGTATCCCGTTGATCTTCCTGCAGAACATCACTGGCTTCATGGTGGGCAAGCAGGCGGAACATGGCGGCATTGCCAAGAACGGCGCCAAGATGGTCACCGCCGTGGCGTGCGCCCGGGTGCCGAAGTTCACGGTCATCATCGGCGGCAGCTTCGGCGCCGGTAATTACGGCATGTGCGGGCGGGCCTATAACCCCCGATTCCTGTGGATGTGGCCCAACGCCCGAATTGCCGTCATGGGCGGTGAGCAGGCCGCCGGAGTGCTGGCCGACGTCAAGCGGGCCGGCCTGGAGCGCAAGGGCCTGAGCTGGAGCGATGACGAGGAGCAGGCCTTCAAGCAGCCGGTCATCGACCAGTTCGAGGAGCAATCCAGTCCCTATTATGCCTCCGCCCGCCTGTGGGACGACGGCGTCATTGATCCCGCCGATACCCGCCAGGTACTGGGCCTTGCCCTGACCGCCTCCCTCAATGCCCCCGCCGAAGACACCCGCTTCGGCGTGTTCCGGATGTAAGGAGCTTCCCATGACCGAATCCGCTGTTACCAGCCATACCGATCAACGCGGCGTCACCCGCATTACCCTGAATCGTCCGGACAAGCGTAACGCCTTTGATGACCGCATTATCACCGAGCTGACCAACGCCATTGGCGACGCCGGTGGGAACGACGACTGCCGGGTGGTGGTGCTGGCCGGGGAAGGCAAGCATTTCTCCGCCGGTGCCGATCTCAACTACATGAAACGGACTGCCGAGCTGAGCCAACAGGAGAACATCGACGACGCCCGTCGCCTGGCCGGCCTGATGCAGACCCTCGACCGCCTGGACCGCCCCACCCTTTGCCTGGTCCAGGGGGCGGCCTATGGCGGTGCCCTGGGGCTGATCTGCGCCTCGGATATCGCCATCGGCACCGAGTCCAGCCGTTTCTGCCTCAGCGAAGCCCGCCTCGGCATTACCCCGGCCGCCATCGGCCCCTACGTGGTGCGTACCCTGGGCCAGCGCCATGCCCGGCGGTATTTCCAGACGGCGGAGGTGATCGAGTCCGACCGGGCCCAGGCCCTGGGCCTGATCCACGAACGGGTACCGGATGACCAACTGGAGGCACGGGCGGAAGACCTGATCACCGCCCTGCTCCGCAACGGCCCCGTGGCCATGGCCGCCGGCAAGGAACTGGTGACTCAGGTATCCGGTGGCCCCGTCTCCGACGACACCCTCCAGTACACCGCGGAACTCATCGCCCGGCTGCGCACCGGCGGCGAGGGGCAGGAAGGTCTGGCGGCCTTCTTTGATAAACGTACTCCGGACTGGGCGGTAACCTCATGACGCACCCGATCACAACACTGCTGGTGGCCAACCGGGGGGAGATCGCCCGGCGCATCTTCCGGACCGCAGAAGCCATGGGCCTGTCCACCGTGGCGGTATATTCCGACGCGGACGCGGGCGCGCCCTTCGCCAATGAAGCGGACATTGCCCTCCACATCGGGCCGGCGGAAGCCACCCGAAGCTACCTGGACATTGACCGCATCATCACCGCCGCCCGCACCAGCGGAGCGGACGCCATCCACCCTGGCTACGGTTTCCTGTCGGAGAACACCGACCTGGCCGCCGCCTGTGAGCGCGCCAACCTCCGATTTATCGGGCCGCCTGCCGAAGCCATTGCCGCCATGGGTTCCAAGAGTGCGGCCAAGGCACTGATGGCAGAAGCCAGCGTGCCCCTGGTGCCGGGCTATCATGGCGACGATCAGGATCTCTCCGTATTCGAGGAGGAAGCCAAACGTATCGGCTTTCCGCTGCTGATCAAGGCGAGTGCCGGCGGTGGTGGTAAGGGCATGCGGGTGGTGCGGGACGCCAGCGAATTGCGTTCCCAGGTGGAAGCCGCCCAGCGGGAGGCCCGGTCATCCTTTGGTGACCCCCGGCTATTGCTGGAGCGCTACCTGGAAACCCCTCGTCATGTGGAGGTCCAGGTACTGTTCGACCAGCATGGCAAGGGCCTTTATCTGTTCGACCGCGACTGCTCCGTGCAGCGCCGGCACCAGAAGATTATCGAGGAGGCCCCCGCGCCGGGTATCCCTGAGGATGTCCGCCAGGCCATGGGCGAGGCCGCCATGCGCTGCGGCGAGGCCATAGGCTACGTCGGCGCCGGTACGGTGGAGTTCCTCTATGAGCCGGAAAGCCATGAGTTCTTCTTCATGGAGATGAACACCCGCCTGCAGGTGGAACATCCCGTCACCGAGATGGTAACGGGCCTGGACCTGGTGGAATGGCAGATCCGCATCGCCAATGGTGACGCCCTGCCCTGGGCCCAGCAGGACCTGGCCTGTACCGGCCACGCCATGGAAGCCCGCATCTACGCGGAAGACCCGGACAACGACTTCCTGCCCCAGACCGGGGTACTCCATACTCTCCGTGAACCCGTGGACACGGATTTCGTCAGGGTGGATTCCGGCGTATCGACAGGGCTGGCCATTACCCCCTGGTACGACCCCATGCTGGCCAAGGTCATCGCCCGTGGAAAAAACCGGGAAGAAGCCCGCCTCAATCTGATCCATGCCCTGAACCGATACCACGTGGACGGCGTGGTACTGAATACGGAGTACGTCAGTCGCGTGTTGCAGCAGGACGCCTTTGCCCGGGGGGAACTGACCACCCGTTTCGTGGAAGTCCACCGGGAGGCACTGGCCAGCCCCCTGTTCTCCCCGTGGGCCCGGAGTCACCTCAGCCTGATGGGTTGGCTGGACAACGTCGGGGCGTTAACGGTGACCGATGACCGGGATGTCTGGAACAACCTGAAAAGTTTCCGCTTGTCCGGCACCAGCGGTCAGCCGTTCGAACTGGACCTGGAGGGCAACCGCCTTCACGGCCACTACCGGATCGAGAATGGGCACGACTCCCGCGGCTGTGTGTTAGCGACCTTTAATGACGAGGAAACCCTGGTCCGCTGGTCGCGAATGGACGATGGCACGCTGGATGTCCGACTCTCCGGTCGCCGCGTCAGGCTGGATACGGTGTCCAGGGGTGATGAACTGTCGGTGTTTGCCGATGCCGCCACCTGGCATGTGCGGGTCAACCATCCGGAGGTGGTCGAAGGCACGGCAGCCGCCGAAACCGAGCTGATGGCCCCCATGCATGGCCGGGTAACGGGGGTATCCTGCCAACCCGGGGATGCTGTGAAGGCAGGGCAGGCCCTGCTCACCATGGAAGCCATGAAGATGGAACATACCCTGAAGGCGGGTTTTGATGGCACCGTGGAGGCCATTCACTGTCAAACCGGTGATAGTGTGGAAGCCGCACAGGTGCTGGTAACCCTGGAAAAGTCGGAGGAGTGAACCATGGGCGATGATCGGGTAACCCTGGTGGAAGTAGGCCTCCGGGATGGCCTGCAGAACGAGAAGACGCCGGTCTCCCCGGAGCAGCGGGCTGAGTGGTTCGATGCGCTGGTGGGTGCCGGCCACCGCCGGATCGAAGCCGGCAGCTTTGTGTCTCCCAGATGGGTGCCGCAGATGGCGGGGACGGACAAGGTGATGTCACTGATCCGCAAACCGGATCATGTCACCGCCGAGGTATTGGTACCCAACCTGAAAGGGCTGGAAGCGGCCCTGAAGACGTCGGCTGAGGTGGTGGCGGTGTTCACCGCTGCCTCGGAGAGTTTCAACCAGAAGAACATCAACTGTTCCATCGATGAAAGTATCGAGCGGTTCCGGCCGGTGGTGGAAGGTGCCCGGGCGGCGGGCCGACGGGTTCGCGGTTATGTGTCCTGTGTGGTGGGCTGCCCCTATGAGGGCCGCATTGCCCCGTCACAGGTGGCCCATGTCATCCAGCGCCTGCTGGCACTGGGGGTGGATGAGATTTCCCTGGGCGACACCATTGGCGTCGCCCGCCCCCGGGAGATCCATGCCCTGCTGGATGCGGTGATCCCGGATACCGGCACAGAAAACCTGGCCCTGCATTGCCATGACACCTATGGCCAGGCCATCGCCAACATTACCGCCGGTCTGGAGCGGGGCATCCGTATATTTGATTCCGCCGTGGCTGGTCTGGGCGGGTGTCCCTATGCGAAGGGGGCGACGGGGAATGTGGCGACGGAGGATGTGCTCTACCTGCTGGAGGGCGAGGGGTTTGAAACTGGGGTGGACCTGGGGAAAATCGCGGCGTTGGGGGCGTCGATCTGTCGGGATCTGCAGCGGGAGAATCCATCGCGGGCTGGGAGGGCGTTAACGTCCTGATTATCTTACTTGGGAGCACGTTATCCCATAATCTGCGAGGCCCACCCGGGAACCGTCGGTACAAATACTTCCCATACCCCATCCTTCCAGGAGGCCACCCGAACATAGGGTTTGACAGTGCTTGAGTTGTCCACCAGGTGAAGCTCATCGGCCAGGCCGACGGAATCGCGGATATTGGCAAACGTCCGGGGAACCCGGCTGTTGACCTTGTCCTCGGGCACCCTATGGCCGCCGGCAGTGACGCGGGAGGCAACCCGGGCGTTGTGCAGCCCGGTATCTCCCAGGTGGAAATAGAAGATATGGATACGAAAGCCCGCTGCCTTCGCGTTGGCAATGAAATCGAGTTTGGAGGGGTGGGAGTACACGGTCTCGAAACAGAACGTCTGCCCTTCCTCCAGCAGACGGAAGCGCTCTTTCTCGGCGATCAGGGCGGCTTCGTAGCTGTGGGCCTCCGGCTCGGCCGGCCAGAGCGTCCTTGCTATATTGTCCGCGTTGATAAGCGGGATGTTGTAGCGCTTTAAGAAACGCTCGTAGAAAGTTGATTTTCCTGCGCCATTGCCCCCGGCGAGAAGCCAGAGTTCAGGCTGCATGGCCCTGGCCGTTCAGGGGCTCGAAGCGACCGTTGCGGAACTGCCCGGTAATCTTCTGGCCGTCCGGATAGATGGCCTCCAGGTATCCCGGATGACGGTCGGACGCCTGATAGACAATCCGGTCACGGGTGATATGGCGGGACAGCTCACCGGATGCCCGGTCAACCTCCACATCGGCCCAGATATCGTCACTGGTCACCGACTCCGGCAACACCGGCTCCACCTTCACCTTGCGAATACCCTGGCTGATGGCAATCAGGTCCTCCGCACTCACCTCCCCGGCAATGGCCCGCCCGATCTCGGCCCAGAACTCAATCTGCTTGGGCGTGGACCGACGCTGAACCTGGGCTTCCGCAGCCGCCTGGCGAACCAGGGTGTCTTCAAGTCTTACCGGCGTAGTCATGGTACCTCCACGGTATGGTCGACGGTTTGTTTCAGATTACCACGTTTGTAGCAACTTGCAACAGCCGTTGTGCGCCAGAACGTTCTGAGGATGGAACCAAGGACTTTTATATTCACCGAATTACTGCGAAGATCGATAGAACATCAGGCACTCTCGCTGCTCGAAGAGGATCTGCTTTTCCCGGATCGTCGAGCGCCATGAACGGCGCCCGTAGAGCTCTATGACCGCCATGGAAGGCGGGAATGCCGATTTTGCAGGAGCAAAAATCGGCCATGGATGTACTTGCTGGGCGTGTCCGGGAAAAGTATACCGAACCAGAGCCTCTGGCACGGAGTATCAGGCGCGATAACCAGAACAAGAGAGCAACCCGATGCGCAGATGGAACGGCTGGGGTGACGACAGTATCCAGCCACAACTCCCCAAGAACGGCCTCACCTTCCTGCAGGACCGCATCGGCACAGCCGCCCGCCTGCCCGAAGCCCTCCTCGAAGACGTCATCGCCAAGGTGCCGCCCTCACGACTCCCCGATCACCCCCTGATCTCCAAAGACCCCGAAACCCGCATCCGCCATGCCCGGGGCCAGAGCCTGCCAGACTGGCTGGCCCTGCGAAGCGGCCACATCCACACCTACCCCGACGGCGTTGCCCGCCCGGGAGACACGGCACAGGTCCGGGAACTGCTGACATTCGCCCTGGACAACGGTTTCCATGTCATCCCCTATGGCGGCGGCACCAGCGTTGCCGGCCACATCAACCCGATGGCCGGCGACACCCCCGTACTGACCATCAGCCTGGCGCGAATGAACCGCCTGCTGGACCTGGACACCGAAAGCCAGATCGCCACCTTCGGCGCCGGCACCCCGGGCCCATTGGTGGAGTCCCAACTGCGGGCCCGCGGCTACACTCTGGGCCACTTTCCCCAGTCCTTCGAGCTGTCCACCCTCGGCGGCTGGATCGCCAGCCGCTCCAGCGGCCAGCAATCCCTCCGTTATGGTCGTATCGAACAGCTCTTCGCCGGCGGCACGGTGGAAACCCTGTGCGGCACACTGGAAATACCCACCCTGCCTGCCTCCTCCGCCGGACCGGATATCCGGGAGATGGTCCTGGGTTCCGAGGGACGTCTGGGCATCATCACCGAAGCCAGGGTCCGGGTGAGCCCTCTGCCGGAGCGGGAATCCTTCCACGTCATGTTTTTCCCGAGCTGGCACCTGGCCCGGGAGGCGGCCCGGCGCATGATCCAGGCGAGGCTGTCACTGTCCATGCTGCGCCTGAGTAATGAGAAGGAAACGGAAACCCAGCTCGCCCTCTCCGGCCATCCCTTCCAGATTAGCCTGCTGGAGCGTTACCTGGGGTTGCGCGGCGCCGGATCCGGCAAGTGCATGATGACTTTCGGTATCACCGGCAGTCGCCGGCAATGCCGGTTTGCCCTGGAAGAGGTGCGAGGTTTCTGCAAACCCTTCCGTTGTGTCTACATGGGCACCGGCATGGGGCGGAAGTGGGCCGAGAAACGCTTTGCCATGCCCTACCTCCGGGAGAACCTGTGGCAACAGGGCTATGCCGTGGACACCCTCGAAACCGCCACCGACTGGGACAACGTGGATACCCTGATGACCCTGGTGGAAGACAACCTGCGACAGGGGCTGGTGGAGGAAAGCCAGCCAGTCCACGTCTTCAGCCACCTGTCCCACGTCTATCCCCAGGGCAGCAGCATCTATACCACCTATGTGTTTCCGGTGGCCGACAATTACGGCAACACCCGGGCCCGCTGGCGACATCTGAAAGACACCACCTCCGCACTGATCGTCAATAACCGGGGCACCATCTCCCATCAGCATGGTGTCGGCAAGGACCATGCTCCCTGGCTGCCGGTGGAGAAAGGCGAGCTGGGTATGGCGGCGCTGCGGAGCCTGGTCCATACCTTCGACCCCGGGGGCTGCCTGAATCCCGGCACCCTCCTCCGTGAGGACATCGATACCGACGAGCAGTCCGGGTCATGAGCCTGGCCAATCTCGCCCCCCACCATGACGTCATCGTGATTGGCGGCGGCATTACCGGGGCCGGCATTGCCCGGGAAGCAGCCGCGGCAGGGCTGGACACCCTGCTGGTGGAACAGCGGGACTACGCCTGGGGCACCTCCAGCCGGTCCTCCAAGATGGTCCACGGTGGACTGCGTTATCTCGCCGGAGGACACCTGGGCCTTGCCCGTAATGCCGTGCGGGAACGTCAGCGATTGCTGGCACAGGTACCGGGGCTGGTGGACCGGATGCGCTACGTCATGCCCCACTACCGTAAGGGCTTCCCCTGCCCCCGACTGTTCCAGAAGGTGCTGTGGCTGTATGACCTGCTTGCCGGTGAACACCACCGTCAACGAATCGACCCCATCGAAATGCTCCAGTGGCTTCCGGGCCTGTCGACTGACGGCCTGAAGGCGGCATCCGGATTCAGCGACGCCGTCACCGACGATGCGAGGCTGGTCCTGCGGGTGCTGGACGAGGCCCGGGCCCTGGGGGCTGTCACCCGCAACTATACCCGGGCCGTCCGGGTAACGAAGCCCGACGATGCCCCCTGGTCCGTCACCATCGCCGATAACGCCGGGGAGAGTACCCTGTCCGCCTCGCTGGTGGTCAACGCCACCGGGGCCTGGGCGGAAGACCTCTGGCGTCAGGGCCACGGCAGGGAACATATCCGCCCGCTACGGGGCAGTCACCTGCTGTTGCCCTTCGAGCGCCTGCCGGTCTCGGTCTCACTGACCCTGCCGCACCCGGACGACAAACGCCCCGTGTTCATCTTCCCCTGGCTTGGCCGAACCGTGGTCGGCACCACGGACCTGGACCACGATGACGACCTGGCCCAGGAGCCCCGCATCACCCAGCCGGAGATCGCCTACCTCTTCAGGGCCATCGAACGGGCCTTTCCCGCAGCCCGCATCACCAGGGACGAGATCCTGTCCACCTGGGCCGGCGTTCGCCCGGTGGTTACCCGGAACAACCGGCGATCTCCTTCCGCCGAGAGCCGCGAGCACGTGATCTGGGACGAAGGCGGACTGATCTCCGTGGCCGGCGGCAAGCTCACCACCTTTCGCAGCATTGCCCGGGACGTACTGTTGATCGGCTCCCCAAGGTTCCGGGAACTGGTACTGCAGGACGAGGACGCGCCGATTTTCCGGCCCCCTCCGTCCACGGAGCGGCCGCGGTCGATTCCGCACCTCACCTGGCGCCGGTTACAGGGCCACTACGGCCCATCGCTTGGGGATGTGCTGGTGGCAGGGCCGCTGGAAGAGGTCCCCGGCACCAGCTATCTGTGGGCAGAACTACACTGGACCGCACGGCAGGAGTCCGTGGTGCACCTGGATGACCTGTTGCTACGGCGAACCCGGCTGGGGCTGATCTTGCCGGACGGTGCCCGGGCCTTGCTGCCAACCCTTCGCCAGCGACTATCCGCCGACCTGGGCTGGTCGGTCGACACCTGGCAGGCGGAAATCGAACGCTACTTGCACCTGTGGCGAACATCCTATTACCTGCCAGGGGAGCGGGAAACGGCATGACCCAGCCCCTGATCCTCGCCATCGACCAGGGAACCCAGAGCGTACGGGCGCTCCTGTTTGACGTTACCGGAGCGCTGGTGGGGCGGGGTTACCAGCCCATCGAGGCCTACTTCTCCAACCATCCCGGCTGGGCGGAACAGCGTCCGGGGTATTTCTGGGACAACCTCGGGCAGGCGTGCCAGGCGCTCTGGGAAAGCACGGAGGCGACACCCGACCAGGTGGTTGGCGTTACCGTCACCACTCAGCGCGGGACCGTAGTGACACTGGACGATCAGGGGCAGCCATTGCGCCCCGCCATCCTCTGGCTTGACCAGCGACACGCCACGATTGAAGGTCCGCTGCCCGGCCCCTGGGGCTGGCTGTTTCGGGCCACGGGGCTTGAGGACACCATTGACCAGTTCCGCCGCAATGCCCAGGCCAACTGGTTGAGCCAGCATGAATCGGACACCTGGCGAAAGACCCGACACTACCTGTTGCTGTCCGGCTACCTGAACTATCGCCTCACTGGCCAGTTCCGGGATTCGACGGCAGCCCAGGTCGGCTACCTCCCCTTCGATTTCCGCCGCCATCAATGGGCCAGCCAACGGAACTTCAAATGGCAACTGATGCCGGTGCGAAAAGACCAGTTACCGGACCTGGTCCGCCCCGGGGAGCCGCTGGGCCAACTGACACCCGAGGCCGCCAGTCACCTCGGGCTGGCGCCGGGGTTACCGGTGATCGCCGCAGCGTCGGACAAGGCCTGCGAAGTGTTGGGCAGCGGTGGCGTGACTCCGGACACCGCCTGCCTGAGCTACGGCACCACCGCCACCATCAATGTCAGCAATCCACGCTACGTGGAGCCCACCCGGCTGATGCCACCCTACCCCTCGGCCATTCCCGGGCACTATTCCACCGAAGTCATGATCTACCGGGGGTACTGGATGGTGAGCTGGTTCAAGCGGGAGTTCGGCCTGCGGGAGCAACGCATTGCCGAGCAAAGGGGTATCGAACCGGAAGCCCTGTTCGACGAACTGGTCAACCAGGTGCCACCGGGCTCCATGGGCCTGATGCTGCAGCCCTACTGGTCCCCGGGCGTACGGCACCCGGGCCCTGAGGCCAAGGGAGCCATGATTGGTTTCGGCGATGTGCATACCCGCGCCCATATTTATCGGGCCATCCTGGAAGGCCTGGCCTACGCCCTGCGGGAAGGAAAGGAACGCATCGAACGGCGTAGCGGTACGAAAATAACAACCCTGAGGGTCGCCGGCGGTGGTTCTCGCAGTAATGCAGCCATGCAACTGACGGCGGATATCTTCGGCATGCCCGCCGAACGCCCCCACACCCGGGAAGCGTCAGGGCTGGGTGCAGCCATTGTGGCGGCCGCCGGCCTGGGCCTGCACCCATCGGTGGAAGTCGCCGCTACCCGGATGACCCGGGTGGCCGATGTATTCGAGCCGGATCAGCAGGCCTGCGGACTCTACAACCAACTATACCGGGACGTATACCTGCGGATGTACCGGCAACTGGCACCGCTGTACCGCAATATCCGCAGGATTACCGGCTACCCCCGATAGGGCTGCCCCCATCTCAATACCGAGCCTGGTTTTGTAGCCAAGAGCCCTTGACCCTGACGTTGGAACGCGAGTTTAACCAACAGTCCTGTTCAGCGCTTATCAGGTGGTGCAGATAGAAAATAGTGAGCTATATTTGCCAGAACAGAAGACAGGTCAGACGGTTCGTCATAACCATGAGCCTGGAACGGGCCTGTTGCAACGCATGCTGGTGGTCATTCTTTCTTGGTTTCCATTAGAAACCTGGCTGTGAAAGGACTAAGCTAAATGGAAGATGTATCCAGATTCCCCCATTTCAGCTTGTAGCAGACTCCGTATCCTGAAACCTTTATGACCAGGGAAGATCCATGTCTGATTCAAAAGCCCGCTTTGGCCTGAAACTCCTTGTAGCGTTGAGTCTTGTGATAATCATCCTTGCCGCCATTTTCTGGCGGGTCATGACCGACGATGCCGCGCTGTCCGAGCATATTGCCTCCGGCAATGGGCGTATCGAAGCCACGGAGGTCGACATTGCCACTCGTCTCGCCGGTCGACTGAAGAGCTTCTCCGTTGCGGAAGGCGACTTGATTGAGGCGGGCCATCCTGTAGCGGAGATGGATACCGATGAACTGGAAGCCAGGTTGGCTGCAGCCGAGGCTGCCCTGAACCAGGCGGGCGAGAGTAAACGCTATGCGGAGGCTGTTGTACACCAACGGGAAAGCGAACTGCGCCTGGCGCGGGCTGAGTTGGCTCGCTTCGAGAGCCTGATGAAGAAAGGTCATGTCTCCCGGGAACAGTTTGATCAGGCACAAACGTCGGCCGAGACAGCTGCCGCAGCGTTGCAGGCTGCCAGGGTGCAGGTTGCTTCTGCCGATGCAGGTATTGAGGCGGCACGAGCCAGTATTCGTGAAATTCAGACAACCATTGATGACAGTCACCTTGGGAGCCCGATAGGTGGACGTGTGCTGTATCGGTTAGCCGAGCCCGGTGAGGTCCTTGCCTCTGGGGGCAAGATTGCAACAGTGGTGGATGTGACCGACGTCTACATGACCATTTTCCTGCCCACATCGCAGGCGGGCAAAGTCAGGGTTGGCTCTGAGGCACGGATTGTACTCGACGCCCTTCCTGATTATGTACTCCCCGCGAGGGTAAGTTTTGTTGCAGCAGAGGCGCAGTTTACGCCGAAATCTGTTGAGACCCGGAGTGAGCGTGAGAAGTTGATGTTTCGGCTCAGGATTCGCATTGATGCGGAGCTGCTGCAAGCCTACCGTGATCGGGTGAAGACCGGGGTGCCTGGTGTCGCCTATGTCCTGCTCGATGAAAGCCAGGATTGGCCCGCCCATTTACAGGTAACCTTGCCCAATGACTGACATGGTTGCCCGCCTGGAGGGCGTAAGCCACGTTTATGGTGAGTGTCAGGCACTCACCGATATCCGCATCGAGATGCCTGCCGGATGCATGATCGGCCTCATAGGGCCGGATGGCGCGGGAAAGTCCACGCTGATGGGGCTGATCGCCGGCGCCAGAAAACTGCAATCCGGGTCTGTGGAAGTGCTTGGCGGCGATATGAGGAATCTGCGATTTCGCAATCGGCTCGCGCCTCGCATTGCCTACATGCCCCAGGGATTGGGCAGTAATCTTTACCATACTCTGACTGTCGACGAGAACATTGGCTTCTTTGCTGATCTCTTCGGACTGACCGGTGAAAAACGAAAGCAACAGATACCCCGACTACTGGAGGCCACCGGGTTGCTTCCGTTCAGGGATCGGCCGGCAGGCAAATTGTCGGGAGGCATGAAGCAGAAGCTTGGCCTTTGCTGCTCCCTGATCCATAGCCCCGAGCTGCTGATTCTGGATGAACCCACCACCGGTGTCGACCCTCTGTCCCGTGCCCGTTTTTGGGACCTGATTGATCGAATCCGCGCTCAACAACCCGGGATGAGTGTCCTGGTTGCCACCGCCTACATGGAAGAAGCCGAAAGATATGACTGGTTGGCGGCCATGAATGACGGCGCCATTCTGGCGACCGGCTCGCCGGTGGAGTTGCGCGAGCAGACCAGCACCCGGACGCTGGATGAAGCATTCATCGCCCTGTCTTCAGGAATAGCCCCCGAGACCGCCGGAAACGAAAAGGAGGCGGAACCTCCCGCCACTGCGTCCGACACGCAGGCGACCGAGACCGTCCCGGCAATCGAAGCAAACCATCTGACAGCCCGGTTTGGTGATTTTACTGCCGTAAACGACGTCAGTTTTTCGATTTCCAGAGGCGAGATATTCGGCTTCCTTGGTTCTAATGGCTGCGGCAAGACCACAACCATGAAGATGTTGACCGGGCTATTACCTCCTTCCGAAGGCGACGTTTCACTCTTTGGCAAGCCTCTGGATGCCAGGGACCTGAGCACAAGGCGGCGTGTTGGTTATATGTCCCAGGGGTTTTCCCTGTATGGCGAACTGACAGTCAGGCAGAACCTGGAACTGCACGCACGCTTGTTTCACGTGCCGAAAAAGCAGATCGGTGCCCGGGTAGATGAGCTGGCGGCGGAATTCGGACTTGCCGATGAAATGGATCAATTGGCGAGCCATCTGCCCCTGGGGGTTCGACAGCGGCTCTCACTGGCCGTGGCTGTTGTACACGGGCCCGAACTGCTGATCCTCGACGAACCGACTTCGGGGGTGGACCCTGCCGCCCGGAACCAGTTCTGGTCATTGCTGTTCCGCCTGTCCCGCGAAGATGGGGTCACCATTTTTATCTCTACCCATTTCATGAATGAGGGTGAGTGGTGTGACCGGATTTCCCTTATGCATGCTGGTGAGGTGCTGGCGTCCGACAAGCCAGAGGCTCTGATTCAGCAGGCTGGCGAACAGACCCTGGAAGGGGCGTTCATGAGAACCCTCGAGGAGGCCACTGGAGCCGAGGACATCGGCAGTGGGGCTGTGCTCACCAGTGAGCAAAAGGACGAGCCTGACTACCGACAGTTCAGTATCCGGAGACTGTGGGCCTATGGGCACCGTGAGGCTCGGGAGCTGATCCGGGATCCGATCCGTATGGCATTTGCCTTTATCGGCTCCGCCCTGCTGATGCTGATTCTGGGTTACGGCATCACCCTGGATGTAGAAGATTTGTCTTTTGCGGTACTGGATCAGGATCAGTCTCCCCAAAGCCGGGATTACGTCACGGCCTTCTCAGGATCGCGATATTTTATCGAGCGACCTCCCATCGTGGACATGGCCGAACTGGAACAGAGGATGCAGGTTGGTGAACTGAGCCTGGCACTCGTGATTCCACCTGGCTATGGCAAGGACCTGAAGCGTGGGCAGGATACGGAAATCGGCGTTTGGATTGATGGCGCCATGCCATTTCGGGGAGAGACTATTGCTGGCTATGTTGAGGGTATTCACTACAGCTACCTGGTGGAACTGGCACAACGAACCTATGGATTGGTCCCCTCATCAAACCTGGTCTCTATAGAAGGCCGGTACCGGTACAATCAGGATTTCCGGAGTCTGGACGCGATGGTGCCGGCGGTCATTCCCATCCTGCTCATTTTTATTCCATCCATCCTGATGGCTCTGGGAATCGTTCGTGAAAAGGAGCTGGGGTCGATCACCAACCTTTATGTTACCCCGGTAACACGTCTTGAATTCCTGCTGGGCAAACAACTCCCGTACATTGCTTTCAGTATGATCAGTTATGTCAGCCTGGTCATGCTGGCGGTGTGGGTATTCGAGGTGCCACTGAAGGGTGGATTGTGGGCACTTTCTCTAGGGGCCCTGTTGTATGTGATGGTGACGACGGGGATTGGTCAGGTGATTTCGGCCTTTGCGTCCACCCAGATTGCCGCACTGGCGGCGACGGCGATCATTACCCTCTTGCCCACCGTCCAGTTTTCGGGTCTGACGGAGCCAGTGTCCTCCCAGGAGGGGGTCGGCGCCCTCATTGGCCAGTTCTGGCCAGCAACCTGGTTCCTTCAGATCAGCCGTGGGGTTTTTACCAAGGGGCTTTTCTTCAGCGACCTTCAACAGGAACTACTGAGTCTTGCGGCCTTCATCCCGGTGCTGATATTGATATCGGTCATTCTGCTTAAGAAACAGGGGCGCTAGTCGTGAAATCACTGGCGAATATCTGGAATATGGGACTCAAGGAGTTGCGCAGCCTTTGGGGCGATAAGGTGCTGCTATTATTTGTTCTGCTGGCGTTCACCCTGATCATCTATACGGCGGGCTCGGCCGGATCCATGGAGCTGCACAATGCCCCGGTTGCCGTGGTGGATGAGGACCAGTCCGCGCTTTCCGGGCGCGTCATCCAGTCGCTCCAGCAACCCTGGTTCCTCGAGCCAGACCTGATCCGATACGACCAGATTGATACCATGCTCGACAGGGGGTCACATACGTTCGCCCTGGTCATACCCGAAGGATTTGAACGGGATGTGCGAAAAGGTCACATTGTCAGTGTACAACTGAATATCGACGCAACCCGAATGAGCCAGGCCTTTATCGGGGCCAATTACATTCAATCGTTTGTCACGACCGAAGTGGCGGAATTTATCCAAGCGGGTAGCGGCTCAACGGAACTCCCGATTAACCTGGTGAGTCGGGTGAGTTTTAACCCTAACCTCGAAGGTTCCTGGTTTGGTGGAGTGATGGAGCTGATTACCGAGGTTACCCTGATCAGCATCATTCTGACCGGTGCCGCCCTGATCCGGGAACGAGAACACGGCACGATCGAGCACCTGATGGTGATGCCGCTGCGCTCCTACGAGATCATGGCGGCCAAAGTATGGGCCAATGCACTGGTGGTAATGATTGCGGCCACGCTATCGATAACCGTGGTTATTCAGGGCTGGCTAGGGGTGCCTATAGCCGGATCCGTTCTGTTGTTTCTCTTCGGAGCGTTGATTCATCTGTTTTCCACGACGGCCATTGGCATTCTGATTGGCACGGTTGCCCGAACCATGCCCCAGTTTGGCCTTTTGCTGATACTGATCATACTGCCACTACAGCTACTCTCAGGCGGTATTACACCCCGGGAGAGTATGCCGGAACTGGTTCAGGACATTATGCTGCTGGCCCCGACGACCCACTTTGTGAGTCTGGCACAGGGCATTCTATACCGTGGTGCCGGTATTGACGTAGTCTGGCCCCAGTTCCTGGCTCTGACGTCTATCGGAGCCGCATTTTTTGGGGCAGCTATGGTGCTGTTCCGGCGTCATATGTCTGCGTAAAGGCACCTTGTCCAGGCCGCCCCTTATCACATGTGCGGATAATGTTCTGGGCTTAATGTGGGTATCTTTCGGGTGAGAAACTCAACCACAGCAGGACGGCGTTTGGTGTTGATTTATATAGAAAAAAATGGAGGCGCGGGTCGGAATCGAACCGGCGTACACGGAGTTGCAGTCCGCTGCATAACCACTCTGCCACCGCGCCGGGAAAGCCGTTTAAAGGGCTTTTGCTCTCAGGTGGGCATTGAGAGACTTGGATTGTGATTTCCAGCCGGCGGTACCGGAGAGAAATTGGAGCGGGAAACGAGATTCGAACTCGCGACCCCAACCTTGGCAAGGTTGTGCTCTACCAACTGAGCTATTCCCGCTCTTCAGAGGCGTTGCCTCGTCAACGGCTGGGTATTCTACGGATTACGCCGGGGCCGTCAACACTTTTTATCAAGTTTATGTTTTAGTGAGGCTTTCATTACCGGATAGACACTTCCTATCGCGACGAATCCGCTATCATTCAGTGAAGGAGCCTCTGAATAACTCGTTGCCTGCTCAGGCTTTCAGGCTGGCCCACAATCTAGGCGCGATTTCGAAGGTGTGTGTCCACCCATCGAGAAATTGCAACGACGAGTGTGGGCCAGCCTGAAAGCCCCGGAGGGCGCGGCCTGAAAGGCCCATCTGCTGCGCTTTGCCGCTAGGAAAGGGAACCACCCTGACCGTCGCGACAAAACACAACAGCTGAACCTTTCAGGTCACGCTGAGCAGGCAACGAGTTATTCAGAGGCTCCTTAAGTCATTTGTCTGTACAGGAACGTTGAATGCCGACAGCCGGCAACAGCCTGACAATCAAGGACGGTACAGTCATCCTCCATGATGACTGGGTGTTGTCCCGTTTCACGGAACTCAGGCGGGAGGTCCGCTCGGCCCTCTCCGACACCGCCCAGACCGTGGAACGGGTCGACTGGTCGGACCTGCGGCAACTGGACAGCGCCGGCGCCAGCCTGATTGCCGAACTGCTGGGCAGCGAACGCCTGGCACAACTGGCGGAATCTGACCCGGAACTGGCGACCGAGCGCAAGGGCCTGCTGCTGACGGTGGCCCATGCAACATCCACCGAAAGCAGCCCACCGGTGCCACCCTCCGGACTGCTCCATTTACTGGCGGTGGTCGGGCGCTGGATCAGCGGTTTCGCCAGGGACCAGAAGCTGTTGACTGGGTTTATCGGCCAGACCCTCACCACAATACTGGCCATGCTGCCCCATCCCGCTCGCTGGCGGCTCACCTCCCTGGTGGCCCATATCCAGCGTACCGGCCTCAATGCCCTGCCTATTGTCGCCCTGCTCACCTTCCTGGTGGGGGCAGTGGTTGCCTTCCTGGGGGCCACAGTGCTGGAACGGTTTGGCGCTACCATCTATACCGTCCATCTGGTCACGTTCGCGTTCCTGCGGGAATTTGGCGTGATTCTCGCGGCCATCCTGCTGGCCGGTCGTACCGCCAGTGCCTACACCGCTCAGCTCGGGTCCATGAAGGCCAATCAGGAGATCGATGCATTGCGGGCGTCCGGCCTGGACCCCATAGAGATGCTGGTGGTACCCAGGGTGCTGGCCATGGTGATCAGCCTGCCCTTTCTTACCTTCGTGGGCATGATCAGCGGGATTGTCGGCGGTGCCATGGTCTGCCTGTACAGCCTCGACATCTCGATCACCCAGTTCCTGTCGATCATCGAACGGGAGGTCCCCCTGAACCACTTCCTGGTGGGGCTTGGCAAGGCACCGGTCTTTGCCTTCGTGGTGGCCGTGATCGGCTGCCTGGAAGGCCTCAAGGTCAGCGGCAGTGCCGAATCCGTCGGCCAACACACCACGTCCAGCGTGGTCCAGTCGATATTCATGGTGATCCTGCTGGACGCCATCGCGGCCCTGTTCTTCATGGAGATGGGATGGTGACGGAACCGTTGATTGCAGTCAGGGGGCTGGAGAACCGCTTCGGCGACCACAAGGTCCACGAGAACCTGGATCTGGACCTGTTCCCCGGTGAGATCCTGGGTGTGGTGGGCGGCTCCGGTACCGGCAAGTCGGTGTTGTTGCGAAGCATCATCGGACTCCGTCGGGCCAATAGCGGCACCATCCGGGTGTTCGGTAACGATCTGATGACTCTGCCACCGGAACAGCGATCCCGTACCGAGCGTCGTTTCGGTGTGCTGTTCCAGGGGGGCGCGCTGTTTACCTCCCTGACATTGCAGGAGAACATTGCCCTGACGCTGATCGAGCACGCAGGCCTGAGCCGCCGGAATGCGGAACACCTGGCCCGCATGAAACTGGCCTTGGTGGGTTTGCCCCCTGAGGCCGCCCTCAACTACCCGGCCGAGCTGTCCGGCGGCATGGTCAAGCGAGCCGCCCTGGCCCGTGCCCTGGCCCTGGACCCGGAGGTGTTGTTCCTGGACGAACCCACCGCCGGCCTGGACCCTATCGGCGCAGCCAGCTTTGATGAACTGCTGCGAACCCTTTGCAATGCCCTGGGCTTCAGCGTGTTCATGGTCACCCACGACCTGGACACCCTTTACGCCACCTGTGACCGTGTGGCGGTGCTGGCCCGGGGCAAGGTGCTGGTCGCCGATTCCCTGGATGTGGTAGAACGACATCCAGACCCATGGATTCAGGACTACTTCCATGGGCCCAGAGGCCGCGCCGTTGCCGGAGCCCATCGCAAACCCGTAGAGGAGGACCGCTGACGTGGAACCCAAAGCCCACCACGTAGTGATCGGTATCTTTACCCTGACCACCCTCGCCGCCATCCTGCTGTTTGCACTCTGGCTTGCCGATACGGACAACAACCGTGACTACAGGCACTATATGGTTGATTTTCACTATGGTGTCAGCGGTCTTTCCGAGGGCAGCCCGGTCCAGTACAGTGGCATTGAGGTGGGCAATGTGGTCGATCTGAGCCTGGATTCTGAGGACCCCCGACACGTCCGCGCCCTGATTCGGGTGTACAGCGATATTCCGGTGCGGGAGGACACCCAGGCCTCACTGAGCCTGGCCAACATTACCGGTGCCATGACCATACAGCTCCGGGGTGGCGACCCGAACAGCGCCAGGCTGGAGGGCGATCGCGATAACCCGCCCTACATTGAAGCCGAGCCCTCACAGTTCAGCTCCCTGCTCAGTAACAGCGAACACATCATTGAGAAGGCAGACCGGTTCATCACCAATGCGAATCGTTTCCTGTCAGAGGAGAATGCGGAAAACCTCACTGTGACCCTGAAAAACTTCAGGACGGCCACCGATACACTGGTGGCGGAGCAGGACAACCTGAACCGGGCCCTGGTGAGTGTCTATGATGCCGCTGAACGGGCCAGGACCACCTTTGAGCGTTACCAGGGCCTGGGGGATTACCTGGGCGAACTGCTGGAGAACCAGGGGGACCCCACCCTGAACGCCACCCGGGAGGCCGCCCAGGCCCTGAACCGGGCCGCCGTCAGGATCGATACCCTGGTGGCGGAGAACGAGGGCTCCGTCAGCCAGGGCCTGCACAGCCTGGGAGAGCTGGCGCCGGTCATGCAGGAACTCCAGGCCACCCTGCGCAATCTGAGTCTGCTCACCCGGCGGTTGGAGGAAGACCCTGGGCGCGCCCTGCTGGGTCAGGACTCCATCCAGGAGGTGTCGCCATGAGTCTCTGTGTTTCGTGGTTGTACCGGACAGCAGTCCTGGGCCTGATGGTGGTCCTGGCGGGATGCAGCGTCGCCCTGTTCCCGGAAAAACACCCACTGCGGATATTCACCCTGCCCTACGACTACCGGCCTCCAGCCGTTTCAGACGTTGGCCAGGAGGCATTACCGGCGCTGAAGGTGGTGCGCCCCCAGGCCAACGGTGTCCTTAGTGGAGAGCGCATTGTGATCGAGCCACGCCCCGACGAGCTGGCGGCGTACAGCACTGTCCGCTGGATGACCGACGTGCCGCTGCTGTTGCGTGACCATGTAGTACGGGCCCTGCGGGATGATCCACGAATTGCCACCGTGGTATCGGACACCAGTGGCTCTGGCAGCGACATCACGCTGACCTCCGAGCTGAAGGCCTTCCAGGAAGATCGAATCGATGCTAGCGACAAAGCGGTCCGTCTGTACCTGCAGGCACAGCTGGTGAAGAACGGTAGCCGCCGTACGCTGGCAACCCGGGATTTCCATATCCGGGTGCCGGTGGACGGCGACGATATCGAAGCAGCGATCAGCGCGTTCGGGCAGGCTTCGGATCATCTATCGAGGGAGCTGGCCGACTGGGTGGTCGCGGCGCTTGCCGACTACTGAGACCCGTTGTCCTTCGGAAAGAGGTCAGGCCAGGCTGCCTGCAGGTAGAGCACCATGGACCAGAAGGTCAGTATGGCCGCCAGGTACAGCAATGCCGTACCAACGTACGAAATCATTACGCCCGGCGGCACAGCCAGCAACAGGACGATGGCCACCATCTGCGCCGTGGTCTTGATCTTGCCGATGTAGGAGACGGCCACACTGGCGCGGCTGCCAATCTCCGCCATCCATTCCCGCAACGCCGAGATCACGATCTCCCGGCCGATAATGACCATGGCCGGTATGGTCAGGATGTAATTGGCATGTTCCTCGATCAGGACCGTGAGGGCCACTGCCACCATCAGCTTATCCGCCACCGGGTCCAGGAAGGCACCGAATGGTGTGGACTGGTCGAGCTTGCGGGCCAGGTAACCGTCAAGCCAGTCGGTGGCACCGGCAATGGCGAAAAGCGCCGCACTGGCCACATAGCGCCAATCCACGGGAAGGTAGAACACCATCACGAAGACCGGAATCATCACGATGCGTGAGAGCGTCAATACATTCGGCAGATTCATGAATCCCTTACTCGTCGTGTAGTGCGGCGTAGATGGTTTCAGCCAGGGCCTTGCTGATGCCCTGCACCTTGGCAATTTCGTCGATGCCGGCGTCCCGCAGGCCCCGCACACTCCCGAAGTAGCGTATCAGGTCCCGGCGACGCTTGGGCCCCACCCCTTCGATGCCTTCCAGCGTGGACTGGCGCCGCTTCTTGTCCCGGCGGGCCCGGTGTCCGGAAATCGCAAAGCGATGACTCTCGTCCCGGATATGCTGGATCAGGTGCAGCGCCGGCGAGTCCGGCGGCACCCGGAAGACCCGGTCCGTCAGGGCGTCGATCAACTGCTCCATACCGGCCTTGCGGGTGACGCCCTTGGCGACCCCGATCAATGGTATATCACGGATCTCCAGTTCCTCGAAGACTTCCCGGGCCATCCGCAGCTGGCCCTTGCCGCCATCAATCAGCACCAGGTCCGGACGCTTGCCCTCACCGTTCACCATTCTCCGGTAGCGGCGGGTCAGCACCTGCCGCATGGCGGCATAGTCGTCGCCAGCGGTCACCCCTTCGATATTGTAGAGCCGGTAGTCGCTCTTGAGGGGCCCATTCTCGTCGAAAACCACACAGGATGCGACCGTGTTTTCGCCGGAGCTATGGCTGATATCGAAGCATTCCATCCGCGACGGCGTCTCCGGCAAGTCCAGCAGGTCACGCAGCGCCAGCAGGCGACGATAGACTGTCTCCTTGCTGGCCAGGTGGGTCATCAGGGTCTGGCGGGCATTGGTCTGGGCCAGTTCCAGCCACTTGCGCCGCTCTCCCCGGACATTGCCGCGGATCCTCGTCTCGCGACCGGCCTGCTCCGACAGGGCCCGGGACAGCAGCTCATGCTCTTCCGGCAGGGTGGTGACCAGGATATCCCGGGGGATCTCCCGGCGGGTGGCACCACCGAAGTAGAACTGACCAAGGAACGCACTCAGCAGTTCCTCATCGCTCTGTTCAATGGAGAAGCGGGGAAAATAGTCCTTGGTGCCCAGTACCCGTCCACCCCGGACAATAATGACCACCAGGCAGACAATTCCGGCATCCTGGGCCATGGCCACCACATCGGCGTCGCCGCCTTCGCTGTCGATGGCCTGCTGTTCCTGAACGTGACGCAGGTGGTTGATCTGGTCCCGGCAGGCGGCGGCCTTCTCGAATTCCAGGTTGGCCGAGGCCTTCTCCATGGTGTCCATCAGGTCCCGGATGATGGCAGGATTCTTTCCCTCCAGGAACATGGTGGCGTGTCGAACGTCTTCCTGGTATTCCTCCGGCGTCACATAGCCGACACACGGAGCCGTACAACGGTTGATCTGGTACTGCAGACAGGGCCTTGTCCGGTTTCTGAAATAACTTTCAGAACAGTCTCTTATGCGGAAAATCTTCTGCAGGATATTAAGACTTTCCTTGACCGCGCCAGAGCTGGGATAGGGACCAAACCAAGTCCCCTGCCCCTTGCGACTGCGCCCCCGCCGGAACGTCAGCGACGGATAGTCGGAATGGTGCGAAAGGTAGATATACGGGTAGGACTTGTCGTCCCGCATCAGGATGTTATAGGGCGGGCGCTCCGACTTGATCAGGTTCTGTTCAAGCAGCAGAGCCTCGGTTTCGCTGCCGGTGACCGTAACTTCGATATGGTGGATGCGGGACACCAGGGCCGCGGTCTTGGGAGCCAGCCCGGTCTTGCGGAAATAGCTGCCAACACGCTTCTTGAGGTTACGGGCCTTGCCCACATACAGCAGCCTGCCCTCGCCATCGTACATCCGATAGACGCCGGGCCGTTCCGTTAGCCGCTTGAGGAATGCCTTGCTGTCGAATTCCTGGCCCTCTGGCTGTGGCTTGGTAGCCGGGTCAGACCTTGTCGGCATCCAGCAACCCGAACCTTACCGCCATCAGGGCCAGTTCCACATCGCTGGAAATCTCCAGCTTCTCGAAGATCCGGTAGCGGTAGCTGTTCACCGTTTTCGGACTCAGGCACAGTTTGTCGGAAATGTCCTGCACCTTCTGGCAATCCACCACCATCATCGCAATCTGGAGCTCCCGCTCAGACAGGCGATCGAACAGGGATTCATCCTGATCCTCGGCATCACCACCCAACTGTTTGAGAGCCATCTTCTGGGCGATCTCAGGGCTGATATAGCGCTGGCCGGAGTTGGCCTTGCGGATGGCCCGCACCATCTCGTCAATATCGGCCCCCTTGGTGATATAGGCAGTGGCGCCTGCCTGCATGACCCGGGTGGGATAGGGATCGTCGGCACAAGCCGTTACCACGATCACCCGTATGGAATCGTCCAGCCGCAGGATCTTGCGGGTTGCCTCCAGGCCCCCGATACCGGGCATGCGGATATCCATCAGCACAATGTCCGGGCGGTTATTGCGTACCGCCTCTACGGCCTCTTCACCGGACGAGGCTTCGCCGAGCACCTGGATATCCGGGTTGTCGGCCAGCATCCGGGTAATCCCGGAACGAACCAGTTCGTGGTCGTCTACAACCAGTACGCTGATCAATGTTCACCTCTTGCCTGGATCAATGCTGCGATGCGCGGTGGAATACACCGATTGTACCGCCAGTCGAAACGGACGAATAGCCTACGAATTAACACCTTTGGAAAACTGTAGCTTTTTTATTCGCGTAATCAAAACCTGTGGTTGCCAAGCATCAATAATCGAACCCTCCCCGACTATTGTATCGATAACCCGGCGGGTTTCATAAACTCTGGGCCGGTTATCCGGAATCGGGCGACAAATCGGACGCTGGTCCACAGCGTCCGATTTTGGCAGATTTCCTTGCATGTATGACAGGTACTTCTTTGCGACAGAGATCACTCGGGACTTGTTCTCCACCACGCCTAAACCGGAAACGTCATGATACGGTGGAACGGCTATAAACAGAACTGGATTCGGGTTATATCCTCTTATTAATCCTGTTTATGGGTATGGGGCCGCCCCAGTCCCGCGGTGTTCTCCACGGGGTCAAACCAGACCACCAGGTCTCCACGCCGGACGGCGGCCATCACCCGGTCCTGTTCCTGCAGGGGGCTTTCCTGGTCGTTGAGGCCGTGGTAACGGGTGCAGTATTCCTGGACCAGGCCTTCCAGCTGATCGTCCGTCAGCAGGCTGGTATCCACCACAAAGGATTCCTGGCGGGGATCCGCCTGGGAGACTTTTTCGGTGTGGTCCATGACGGCGCCTCTATCCGGGAAAATGAGGACCTATCATAACCCACTCAGCAGGCTCCTAGAATTCCCGGACGCTGAAACGGGCGACGATCTCACGGATGGAGCCGGACTCCAGGCGCAGGGCATCACTGACTTCCCGGGTCTGGGATACCGATCCCACCAGCCGTTCCGCGCTCTGGGTCAGGCTCTGGGAGCGACGCCCTACCCGGTCGATGTTGTTCCGCTGGGCATGTATCGCACCATCGATATCCTGGCTCAGGGACTCCAGCCGGGAGAAGTGCTCATTAAGACTCTCAAGATGCACTCTCAGATTATTGAGTTCGTTGCGGTTTTCATCCCCTGCGCTGCGCATTTCATGCAGCCGCTGCTCGATGCCCTCAACATTGCCCACCAGGTCGCCCACCCACTGGCGGATTTCCCCGGTGGAGTCCGACGTACGGCGGGACAGGGTACGCACTTCATCGGCAACCACTGCAAAACCACGGCCGTGTTCACCGGCACGGGCCGCCTCAATGGCGGCATTCAGCGCCAGAAGGTTGGTCTGTTCGGCGATGTCGGCGATCACGCCCACCACCTGCTCCACCTTGCCGGTGGACGACGACAGGCCCCGGATGGCATCCGACACCTCACCAATCACCCGGACAGTGTGGTCGGCGGCCTCCTCTGAGCGCGCCAGCCCCTGCTGGATGCCACGGTTGCCCTCCGCCGCAGTGGCAATGGTGGAGCGGGAATCCCGGGCGGCGATTTCCACGTTGTCTGCCTGGGCGGTAATCTCGTCCATGGAGGCGGACACGTCGGACACCTGGTCCCGGGTCTGCCGCGAGGCCTGCTGAACGGTTTCCGCTTCCTCCTCCAGAACACGGGCCCGTTCATCAAGGGATAACGCTGCCTTGCGAGTATCCTGTATGAACCTTTCAAGGCGGGCCACCAGGCCACCAATGGCGGTGCTGACACCGGCCACTTCGTCACGGCCGGACACCACCGGGGGCTCCCGCAGGTCCGAGTTGGCTTCCATATACCGCAGGGCGGCTTCCGTGCGGCGCAACCTGAGGATCACGGTATGCCGCAGCCACAGGGTCATCAGTAACACCGTACCCAGAAACACCAGCGAACCGGCCACCAGGTAGCCACCCTGGCGCTCCATAAAGGCCAGCAGGCTGTCGGCGCTGGACTCGATGGCCTGACGGCGCTGCAGTTGCTGCTCCCGGATCGCCGTGAGCATCGGATCCACCGCGGGCATCAGCTCGAAGTCCACGACCTGCCCCACCTGGTAGTAGGATTTGGCCTGTATGCCCTCGGCCATGGCGTCCAGCAGGGCTTCCACTTCGCCATAGGCTTGCTGATGGGATTCAGCCCAGGGGGCCAGGTCAGGGTTGTCAGCGATCGCCTGCCAATGGTCCGGCAGGCTTCCCCGGACATCATCGAATTCCCCGTTGATCTCGTCCCACAGCAGTAGCTGAGCCTTGATCTTGTAGGCCAAGTCCTGGATCTGACGCAGGTCCTCCTCAAGGTCGGTCAACTGCCACGACTGGTGGAGCTCCCGGTTAACCAGGGCGTCCGTGGCATTGCTGGCCTGACCGATGATGGACCAGGAAATGGCGGCCAGCGCCGCCAATGCCGTTACAGCCAGAAACGCAAAGAAGAAGATACGGGCACGGACGGTGGCAAGCATGGATCACTCCGGGTAGAAACCTGATGTCGGCACCCTATGGCACTTAAATGACAGTTCTGTTTCAGGTGCCGGAGCAAGTCCCGGATTTCTGGTGAAAAATTGTAAAATCAATGGCGCGCGCAGCGGATGTGGGCAAAGCAATGGCGACCGGGTTAAGATGTGCGGTTTCCCGTCACCGCTGTTTACGGAAACGCCATGAATCCGACGCTGTTCCGACAGACCCTGCCGATCCTGTTCGGGTATCTGCCCCTGGGCATGGCCTTCGGGGTATTGTTCACCACCCAACTGGATTACGCCTGGTGGTACGCGCCACTGATGGGCATCACCATCTTTGCCGGCGCCGGCCAGATCCTCTCGGTCAGCCTGATCGCCGCCCAGGCAGGACTGCTGGAGGTGTTCCTGGCCATGTTCGTGCTCAACGCCCGCCACCTGTTCTATGGGCTGTCTCTGCTTGGCCAGTTCCGGGGAGCGGGCTGGCGCAAGGCCTACCTGATCTTTGGCCTGACGGACGAAACCTACTCCCTCCTTACCAGCCGCCCCCGGCCCGGTTCCCGGCAGCAGGAACAGCGCAACGATTTCATGATCACCCTGCTGAACCAGTGCTACTGGGTGGCCGGCTGCGCCATCGGCGCCCTGCTTGGCGATAACATCAGCTTTGACAGTACCGGCATTGAGTTCGCGTTGGTGGCCCTGTTTATCGTGCTGACCATTGAGCAATACAAAGCCCTTGGGGAAGCGTTTCCCCTATGGACTGGCGCCCTGGCGGCGGCAGTGGCGGTCGCCCTGCTGCCCGATGCCCACCAGTTGATTGGTGCAGTGGTACTGGCCACCGGCGCCCTGCTGATTCAGTACCAGCGCAGAAAATCCCCCAGCCCGGAGCAGAGCCATGGATAACACAACCTATATCCTGACCTTCATCGCGGTAGCCACCGCAGCCACCTTTGCCACGCGGGTGATACCGTTCCTTTTCCTGTCCCGGCATCACGAGCATCCGCTACTGCTGCATATAGGCCGCTACCTGCCCGCCGCCGTCATGGCGCTGCTGGTGGTTGTCTTCCTGATCCAGTCGGCCAGTTGGAAAGCCCCGGCATTCGGCATCGACGCCCTGCTACCCTGTGCCGTTGTGATTGCCCTGCACCTATGGCGTCGGAACGCCCTGCTGTCCATCGTGGCCGGTACCGCCGTGTACATGGTCATCCAGCAGGCCGGTTTGTTCACATCCTGACCAACGAGGATTTTTTCGGGCCAACGGTTGCCAAACCCCGAAAAAACCATTACAGTTTGCGCCCTCAAATGAGCGACGAGGTCGCTGATTTGGAACAGTTTATTGGCCGCCAGCCGAAAAGCTGGCCGAGTGGCTGACACAAAGGCCGCCAGGCCGACTGAACGTCGGAGCAACGCGACGACGGCCCCGAAGGGGTGAGGCACGAAGTGCCGAATAACGCGCACGCCTGGAAAGTTCGCTTGCAACGCAAGCGCCGCGCGAAAGAAGACAGGCCAGATTACAGGTTATTGGAGAGGTGGCCGAGTGGCTGAAGGCGCACGCCTGGAAAGTGTGTATACGTTAATAGCGTATCGAGGGTTCGAATCCCTCCCTCTCCGCCAATACAAAACCCCAGCAGCAATGCTGGGGTTTTTTATTGGCTGATTGGGTGGGTAGGAAGAACCCTCGCGGGTTCGACCGGAGGCTGCAACGCAGCCGGAGGAACGTCGGAGCAACGCGACGACGGCCCCGAAGGGGTGAGGCACGAAGTGCCGAATAATCCCTCCCTCTCTTCAAGCGCACCAATTCTTGATCTTAACGGACCTACCAAGTACTTTGCCTTATCAGGACAACCACAACGTCAAAGTTACAAGGATGTGATGTCATATGCGCACCGTAGAGCTATCCCGCTCCCCGGAGACGCGGCAGTTTGGCCCCCTCCAGGGCAAATGCTGCGTCATGCCGGGAGATTCTATTTCCGGCACTCTGTTTTTTGGCGGTGCAGGCATCGATGGTAGTTACATCCAGAGCATCGTTTCGGAAATGCATGATGCTGGCATTTCGAGTGCCGTGTTCGTAGACCGGGACAAGTGGTCTGGTGGCACAGTGCTGGATGCGCTGGTGGGTGTCCGCTTTGCCCGGGAATACGACCCCAATTTCCCTCTAATGCTACGGGCCAACTCCCGGCCTGGCGAACAGTTCAATCTGGTCGGTTACTCCTATGGCTCCCTGCTGGCCGCACAGGTCGCAGCCAAATACGGGCTGAAAGGTACGACTGTTCACCATCTGGTCCTGATCGGCGCACCTATCAGCCAGACCTTCCTGAACCTTCTGAGGAAAACCCCGGCCATCAAGAAAATCATTGTGATGGACCTCGACGAACACGGCGACCCCATATACGCCGGTATTCCCTACCACGAAGTTGCCTCATCCTCTCCGCTACTGGGATATCAGATGGCCCGGCAGGAAGGCCACTTTTACTATTCCGTGGATGGCGAAACCGGTAAGCGGAGGCATGGGGAACTAGCCAGCTATCTCTACGATCAGGGGTTGAGATGACATCGCAGAGAACGGAGTCAAAAACCCTGTTTGTCGGCCTCCTCCTGGGTTGGCTCGCGGTAACGGGGATGGGGCTGACCAACGCTTTTGTTCTCTGGGTAAACTGGCCCTTTATCGTATCCGGCAATGGTGCTGGCGTGTTCAGCGTGGTGTTCTTTATCTTCGCCTTGATGATCACTGGCGTGGTCTGGTCAATCTCGTTCTGGCTCTACAGAAACAAGGTGCTGGCCGTTCTGTACTGGCTTATCTGTCTCGCACCGTTACCG
This sequence comes from Marinobacter shunpengi, assembly GCF_045449715.1. Taxonomy (NCBI): domain Bacteria; kingdom Pseudomonadati; phylum Pseudomonadota; class Gammaproteobacteria; order Pseudomonadales; family Marinobacteraceae; genus Marinobacter; species Marinobacter shunpengi. The sequence goes on from NZ_JBJJLA010000018.1 coordinate 110,275, forward strand.
ATTTTCCTGTTCTACCCGGTATGGTTTCAGGCGCCGAACCTGTCTTGAAGCTCTGCATTCAGCAGTGGGAAGAGTTCTTCAGGGATTCGCCAACCATGGAATGTGTCAGGGAGTTACCACACTTGTGATGACAAGGGTTCATTTGCTGGTTTTGCTGTGCCTGACTGCAACGCTGCCATCAGGTTGCACCGACTCCGAAAACACGCTGGATCGTGACGGCGAAGTGTATTTAATACCCCAGGGGTACGTTGGCCGGATATTTGTTGTGCACGACGTGCCCGGGGGGCAACCTCCTGAGCATGAGAATGGGAACCGCGTTTATCGCATTCCGGATGACGGTTTCCTGTTGTCCCAGACAGATCCCAACGAAGGATGGATTGAGTCAGACCGGCTCCGATACTTCTACGTCGATGAGGACGGTAAGCGTACTGAGATTCTCGGGCGATGGAGCGGCGCTGTACATGATACAGAGCAAAACCGCTCAGATACCCAACTGCGAATTTTCGATGGTGGGATCGGTACGTTTCAGATCGGAACCTCGGACTGTGATCTCGTACAGACCAATCTGTACGTCGGCACCTTGCAGGATCTTCTTAATCAGACCGACAACTATGATCTATACAGCGAACGAGGCATAGAAGGTGTTGATCCGGCAGTTGTCCAGGAGGCATGCGAGGCCAGCTCCTCCCAGTAACATCGGGGCTGTTGTTCTGAACCCTAAAGCTTGCTGATAACCCCCATCCCCTTCTCACAGGGCCCAAGATACCACCCCCCAAACAGGTTGTAGTGATTCAGGAAGTGATAGAGGTTGTAGATCTCCCGCTTGCGGGCGTAATCGTCATGAAGTGGCCGGATTTCGTTGTAGGCTTCATAGAATTCCGGGCCGAAGCCACCAAACATCTCGGTCATGGCGATATCGGCCTCCGAATCACCGTAGTAGACCGCCGGATCGATCAGCCACGCCGTGGCGTCGTCGAACAGGGCGTTGCCGGACCAGAGGTCACCGTGCAGCAGGCTTGGGCCGGCGACCCGTTCATTTAGCCATTCCGCCAGCAGGCTGCCCTTTGATTCGAGCAACTGGGCAAACCTGTCGCGAACGCGCTGGTCCTTGATCAGGCCTACCTGGAAGCCTAGACGACACTCCACAAAGAACTCACCCCAGCAGTCACTCTCACGGTTCTTCTGGGGATTGAGGCCGATATAGTTGTCCCGGTGAAAGCCATAGCCCGCCTGGGGAAGCGCATGGATCCGGGCCAGGCCGTGGCCAAGCTGACGAAGCACGTCGCCGGTCTGTCGCAGTGGCACGATTCCGGTCATTTCCAGCCGTTCTTCGCTGACGGAATAGATCTCCGGCACCCGCACCCCGGTAACATCAGCCATGGTGATGGCATCACCCAATAGCTCCAGACCTTCCGCTTCCCTGAACAGGGCATCGGCAAAACCGGTTTCATTCTTTTTGGTATGCACTGTACGCCCCCCTGAAACCAATGGCGTCCATGCTGCCACTCCCTGTCTGCTTTTGAATGATGGATACCGGGAACCCCGGGTAGCCTATGAGAATCCGCGCTGGCAGTGCATGACGATGGTCAATAACCAGGTTGTCAGTTGAGCCGCCTTGCGGATCGGAAGGCCCGGATAATCAGGGATATGATCCAAATCACAGACTGTAATGGTGGTCGACATGACTGGCCTGACAACCGATAATTGTTCCATTGTAACCGCTATAATCGATAAAAACGGTAGTTAAGGATTATTCAAATATGGACATGACCTCCCCGGCGCCCCTTTCCCCCTGTTCCACCGATTCAGTTGTCGAGAACCCTCATCCACTGCAATCCATTGAGAACGATCCGACGGTCCAGTCCCGGGCCGACGCCCTTTTTACGGACCTGTTGTCGCTATCACGGTCCACCGATAAGGACCGTGCCCAGGCCCGGGCCACCGTGGATTCCCTGGGGCATGCGCTACAGAAGGAGTCCGCCAGGCAGAGCCAGCTCCTGCAGGCCCCGGTACAGCAGCTCGCAGGCCGTGCGGAAGACGGCGGTGAAGTGGCCAACGCCCTGATTGATCTGAAGGTTCAGGTGGAATCACTGGATCCGGCCGGATTCGACCTGAGTCCCGGCTGGTGGAGCCGGCTGGCAGGTCGGCTGCCTTTTATCGGCACGCCCCTGAAGCGGTATTTCAGTCGCTATGAATCTGCCTCCACCGTGATTGCCGCCATTGTCAACTCACTGGACGCCGGCAGGAAGCAACTGGAGCGGGACAACATCACCCTGAAGGCGGATCAGAGTGATATGCGCCAGCTCACCGACAAGCTTGCCCGCGCCATTGAGGTGGGCAAACAGGTGGACGCCCAACTGGAGCGCTCGATGGAGCGGGACCACGCCGAGGATGAGGACCTGTGCGCCTTTATCCAGGAGAACCTCCTGTTTCCGCTACGCCAGCGCATCATGGATCTCCAGCAGCAGTTGGCGGTCAACCAGCAGGGTATCCTTACCATTGAGGTGATCCTGCAGAATAATCGGGAACTGATCCGTGGCGTGGACCGGGCCACCCAGGTGACCGTCAGTGCCCTCCAGATCGCCGTGACCCTGGCACTGTCCCTGGCCCACCAGAAGGTGGTCCTGGACAAAATCGACGCAGTCAACCGGACCACCGATGAACTGATCGCGGGCACGGCCAGCCAGCTCCGGGCACAGGGCGCCGACATCCAGGCCCGGGCGGCCTCATCGCAACTGGATCTGGAAACGCTGAAGCGTTCGTTCCAGGATATCAACACCGCCCTGGACGATATCGCCGGTTTCCGGCAGCAGGCCCTGCCCGCCATGGGGCAGGCAGTGTCGGAAATGACCCGGTTGACCGACAAGGCCGCCAGTCGCATCGATACCCTGTCGGAATCCCGGGGGTCAAAACTCCGGCTTGAACCCGACCTGAACTGAGGGCCGGTTGTGGCAGTACCTTCCAACGACCTGTCCGGGCGGTTGATCGCCTATTTCCATGACTGCCTGGAGGGGGAGTTTGCCCACCACGATACGGTCGATAACTTTCGCCGGGGAAGCCGCCACCTGCTGACCGCGTCCCTGGACCCCGGCAATGGTTACCACCAGTTTCCGAAGACGAACGCTCAGCCCTGTCGGCTGTGCATCGGGGATTTCACCACTTCAGACGAGATGGAAGAAATCGCCAACCGTTACCAGATGCTCCGACAGGACTATCAATTGGTCGCCTGCCTCGGCACCTATAAGTCCTACTACGAGAGCCTGGGAAGGAGCCTTGTTCGTAGCGATCCCCTGTTTATCGGGAGTATCGACGACCTGCCGACCCGTTTTGCAGAACTGACGGTGCTGGAGATCGGTAACCTGGTGGTAAACCCCGACCTGGTATCGCGTTATCCGGCACTGGAAGATCTTCCTCTCCCGGACAGTCCGGTACGCTGGCAAAATCTGTCCGCAGAACTCTTCAGCCGGTACGGGCTTGAAGTGAAGGCGAACGATGAGGTGGTCCCCCTGGAGCTGCTGCTCCGTCGCCGGTCGCAACTTTCAAGCAGCGTCCTGCATGAGCTTTCCGAAATGTCGAAGCGTGCGGTTCCATTGTCAGGGCCAGCGGCACAGATTATCGGACTGGGTCCACCGACTGACCAGGACGAGGCCAGCAGCACCCCCGAACTGCTCCCCACCAGCCTGACCAAAGCCCAGGAGCAGGCGGTCCTCAACGGCGGGCGCCACCCCCTGAGTGTCATCAACGGCCCACCCGGAACCGGCAAGACCCACACCATTGCCTGTCAGGTGTTGGACGCTGTTATCAACCAGTGCAGCACCCTCGTCGTCTGTAGCAATGACCAGTCTGCGGATGTCGTCCGCAACAAGATTGCCACCATGCTGGAGGGGGCGGAACCTATTATCCTTCGCCCCGGCCGCGGCAACTATCAGCAGGATCTGGTGGACCAGATCAACCAGTGGCTTGAGGGCGAGCAGGAGCCACCGGCGGATGAGGCCGTCCTTGCAAGGACCGCCCAACGGCTGGAGAACACTTCCCGGCGCTTTCGCCATGCCGAAGGGTCGTTCTTCCGGGCTGTTGCAGACGCCGAGCGGTCTACCGAGTCCGGCGTCGGGCCCAGTGCCTGGCTGAGGCGTTGGTGGTCAGCCCTTCGCACCTGGCGTTCGCCCTTGCTCACCCAGCGCTGGCAGGAACTGCAGATGTCGATTTCCGATCACCAGGCCTGCATGCACGATTATCTCCTGCAACAGCTTGATGCCCGGCTCTCCGGGCTGCTGGCCAATCACCGCGATGCCCTGGCCACCCTTTCCATGGCCCTGCGCTCCAGGGCGAGCCATCGGCGCAATGAGCGCTTTGAGGCTCTGGACTGGTCAACCCTAACCCGGGTCTTCCCGGTCTGGATCGTGTCCGCGGGCGACCTGAGCGACTCGGTCCCCATGACCACCGAGCTCTTCGACCTGGTCATTGTGGATGAGTCTACCCAGTGCAATCTGCCCCAGGCGCTGCCGGCCCTGCAACGGGGCAAGCGGGCCGTGATCGTTGGCGATCCCCGGCAACTCCGGCATTACTCCTTCCTGGCCCGCAAGGTTCAGGAGGAAGCGGTTCTCAGGCATGACCTTAAGAACGCCACACTGGATCTCGACTACCGTTCCCGGTCTCTGCTCGACTACGCGATAGACGCCCTGCCTCACCGCAACGCGTTGTCGTTCCTGGATGAGCACTTCCGTAGCAACCCGATGCTGATCGACTTCAGCAATGACCGTTTCTACCAGCAACGCATAAAGATACTGACCACCCATCGCCAGAACCAACCGGACCAGCCGCTGCAGACCATGGCGTGCCCGGTGGAGGAGAAGGACAACGTCAACCTGGCGGAGGTGGAACGGGTGATGGAAACGCTCCACACCCTGATCAACCAGTACCGGGACTCGTCGAGCCCGCCCGGTATCGGGGTGCTTGGAATGGTCAGGGCCACGGCGATGATGCTTGAAGACCGCATTACCAGGGAGATCTCCCTGGAGGACATCAGCCGCCACCAGTTACGGGTCGGCACGCCCTACGCCTTCCAGGGGGATGAGCGGGATATCATGCTGGTGGCTTCCTGCGCATGGCCAGGTCAGGTCCACGGCACACAGCGTTACCTGGAACGGGATGACGTCTTCAATGTGGCGATCACCCGGGCCCGCCAGCGTCAGGTGTTCTTCCATGGTGAGGGGCTTATCGAGGCGGAGCCCGAACGGCTGGCGAGCCGGTACGTTCGCCACGGGCAGCAGTTCCGCAAGGATCATGCTCACCACGAATCAACGGCAACAGCCAGTGATCCCATTCTTGAGACGCTGTCCACCTGGTTTGCCAACCGGGGGCTGAGGGCCCGCCCCAACCTGCCGTTTGCCGGCCAGGTAGTGGAACTGGCCGTGGAAACGGAGGAACAGCTTGTGGCCATTGACCTTGTGGGTCGCCGGGACGCCGGCTGTGAAGTCGGCAAGGCCTGGGACGCCGCCCGCTACCGGCTGCTGGAACGGGCGGGACTGATACTGGCTCCCATCGCCCGCCAGCACTGGCTGAAGCGGCGTGATGAGGTACTGGCGGACCTGGAACACCGGCTTTCCATTGACAAACACGGTGCTCCGCTGAACCAGCCCCTGAAATCGCCGCTCTATCGTCGACTGAAGGAGCTGGGCCCAGTGAACGGTTCCGGCGGGCCGTCACCCGCTGAACTCTTCGACCGCCTCCACAAGGCGGGAAACCTGGTGGAGTTCTGGTTGAAACAGCACTTCGCCCCCGATGAACTGACCTACCAGCGCTATAATCAGACCCGGATCTCCCTGCTCCGCCAGGCCGAGCGCAAACTCGAGGGCATCTGCCTGATCCTGGAGAGTTTCCGGGAGCTCGGCGCGCCCGAGGATTTGCAGGAAGCGATCACCAGCCGGATCGCGGAATGCGATCAGGCGGTGAGCTCGCTGGTGAACCTGGCCCGGGAACTGGCCGAGCTGGGAACCACTGACATGGCCTCTACCATGGATGAGCTGCAGCGTCTCACGGACAGAGTCTCCGACTATCGGCTCAATTGACAGAGTTGAGTGCAGTCCTTAACGTTAGCAGGCTCCACAACCACCCGGTGCCACCATGACCCTTGCCGAGATCTTCCTCAGGACCCTTGAGACCACCCTGCCCGTTTTTGCCATGGTCTTTATTGGTCTAGGTCTGCGTAAGCTCCGCTGGATCGACTCCGACTTTGTAAACACCGCATCAGCCCTGGTCTTCCGTGCCACGCTGCCAACGCTGATCTTCCTCAGCATCCTGCGGGCGGATCTGGACACGGCCCTAAACCCCGGTCTGCTCGGCTTTTTCCTGCTGGCCACCCTGGGCAGTTTCGCACTGGCCTGGCTGTGGGCGCTGTGGCGGGTGCCGAGGCCGGACCGGGGCGTCTACGTCCAGGGCTGCTTCCGTGGCAACTGCGGCATTGTGGGGCTGGCCCTGGCCGCCAGCATGTATGGCGACTACGGCCTGTCTGCCGGGGGTATCCTGCTGGGGCTGGTGATTATCTCCTACAACATCCTCTCGGTCGTGGTCCTGCTGACCTACCAGTCAGAACAGAAGCTCCGCTGGGGGCACATCCTGGGTGATATCGCACGCAATCCACTCATCCTGGCGGTCGTCATAGCCGTGCCCTTCGCCTGGTGGGATATCGTATTGCCGCAATGGGTCATGACCAGTGGCGACTACTTTGCCTCCCTCACCCTGCCCCTGGCTCTGCTCTGCATCGGCGCCACCATCTCCGTCAACGCTATTCGCAGCGACAGTGGCCCGGCCTTCGGGGCCGCCGGTTTCAAGATGCTGACCCTGCCAGCCCTCTGCACCGGCGCTGCCTATCTACTGGGATTCGAGGGGCGGGAGCTGGGCCTGATGTTCCTGTACTTCGCCAGTCCCACTGCCGCCGCCAGCTTTGTGATGGTAAAAGCCCTGGGTGGAAATGCCCGCATGGCCGCCAATATTGTCGCCATGACTACACTTCTGGCCAGTGTCACCATCACCCTCGGAGTGTTTGTCCTGGAGAGTGCGGGAGCTATCTGACCGCCATTCAGCTTCCTGTCCCGCCAAGCCAGGCGGCACCACGCACGCCACTGGAATCGCCATGGGTCGCCCGGACCACCGGGGTATCGCACTCTCCCCCGAACACATGGTGTCGCAGCCGTTGCGGCAATGCCTCGTAGATCGCCGCCACATTGGACATACCACCCCCCAGTACGATGATGTCCGGGTCCACCACATTGATCACCGCTGCCAGCCCCCGGGCCAGTTGATCCAGATATTGGTTCAGGGTTTCCCGTGCCTGTTTCTGACCCTCCCGGGCGGCGGTAACGATGGCGTGAGTGGTGGCGGTCTCACCCCAAAGCAGCCGGTGGGTCAGGGCCATGCCAGTGCCGGAAAGGAAGGTTTCGTTACATCCATTACGCCCGCAGAAACAGGGACGCGCGTGGAGTTCTTCATCCGGTGTCCAGGGCAAGGGGTTATGGCCCCACTCCCCGGCAACGCCATTGGGGCCGGTCAGCGGCCTGCGGTTGACACTGATACCGGCACCACAGCCGGTTCCCAGGATGGCAGCGAACACCACCTCATGGCCGACGCCGGCGCCATCGGTGGCTTCCGACAGGGCCAGGCAGTTGGCATCATTGGTGAGAGTCACAGGTCGGTCCAGCAACCTGGCCAGGTCATCCGCCATGGGTTGGCCATTGAGCCAGGTGGAGTTGCCGTTCTTGACCCGACCGGTCAGCCGGGAGACGGAACCGGGAATACCCACCCCCACCGATAGCCCCTGGTAGCCGGCGTGACGTTCCGCCTCAGAAACCAGCTCCGCGATGGTTTCCAGGGTGCCTGGATAGTCATTGCGGGGTGTGGGCAGGCGTTGGCGGAAGTGCTCGTTGCTGTGGTGATCCAACAGGATCACCTCGGTCTTGGAGCCGCCCAGGTCAATGCCGATCAGCCAGTCTTCCTTCATGGGCACTATTCACCGGTTGAACAGGTTTAGCAGGATGGTCAGCACCACGCTGATCACGATCATGGAGGTGATGGGAATGAACACCTGCGTACGGTCCGACCGCCAGTGGAGATCCCCCGGCAACTTGCCGAACCACTGCACCAGACCGGGCGCAAAATGGAGAATCAACCCGATCACCACCAGAACCACTCCGGCGACGATGAACCAGCGTGCCATGGATGAAGGCCTCCCGTTCCAGCTCGTAGTGCTCGCATTACGGTTTACAGAATGCAGGAAGGACCACCCTGACGCAAAACGCCCCGGCATGGTCAGGATCCCTGCTCCCGGGCTTTTCCTTCCCGGATGGTTTCCCGGGCTTCCTGTCGATCCTCGCCGTCAGCCTCGGGAGCCTCGTGTTCGTCGGCCCGGGAGGGGCGGTAGCACAGGGTTACCAGGATCGGGAAGTGATCCGAGCCAAAATAATCCAGTCGCTCGATGTGACCGACGGTGAAATGCTCGCTGGTGAAGACGTGGTCCAGGGGCCAACGCAGGAACCAGTGCCCGGCGTGGAAAGTACTGAACATGCCCCGCCCGCGCCGGGGGTCCAGCATGCTGCTTACCTTACAGAACAACCGTGTGGTACGTGACCAGGCCACATCGTTCAGGTCGCCGGCCACCACCGAGGGGTGCCCCGCCTCGCGGATCTCCCGCCCTATCAGCAACAGCTCCGCATCCCGCCACAGGGATTCCTTGCTCTCACTGGGCGCCGGTGGTCTGGGGTGGACCGCATGGAAACGGATCCTGTAGCCAGCAGGCAATTTCAGCCAGCCGTGGATGGAGGGAATATCGTCCTGGATCAGATACTTCACTTCCGATTCTTCCAGGTGCAACCGGGAATACAGGTGCATGCCGTAGAGGTTGTCCAGGGGAATACGGATGATACAGGGCCAGTCACCAAAGGCCTCGTCCAACCGGTCGCCCCACCACTGGTCCGATTCCAGGGTCAGTAGCACGTCCGGCTCCCGGTCCCGGACCTGGCGTATCAGGTCGTCGCTGTTCCGATTGGAGGTCAGCACGTTGGCGACCATCAGGGTGAAACACCGGTCTTCCTGCCCTGGCTCGGCAGGCTGGACCTGCAACGGCCAAAGGCGGGTCCAGGGAAGGATACGAAAAAGCTGTACGGTAAGCACGAACAGCCCCACCCCCAACACCCACCAGCGCCAGGGCGTGTCGGCAAGGGGCGACAGCACCATCACGGCCAGCGCCAGGGTTGCTATCTGGAGGCGGGGAAATTCACAGGCCCTGGCCCACCAGTCATGTACTGGCACCCTTCCCAGTACCGTGACCGCGAGCAGTACCAGGGCGGCACTGAGAAGAATAGGTCCTGTCATCTGGTCTCCCGACTACAGTGGGTTCAGCAACTGCCTTTGTCATCCCCGGCACTGAAGACCGCCATACACCCTGACGTCTTCCCTGCGTTCATCCATCACCATAGCAAATTATGACTTTTTCAGCGTGCTCTCCGGGAGCCCCCAGCCCGCCGGAACTACTGTCTCAGGCCGTGAGCCAGCCAGCAAACAACCCATACAGCGGAATACCCAGCATGACATTGAACGGAAATGTCATACCAAGAGACGCCAGCATCGCCATGCCGATATCGGCATCAGGAATGGCGTGTCGCACTGCCACGGGTGCCGCAATATAGGACGCACTGGCGGTCAGGGTTGCCAGGATCACCAGGTTGCCCGTTTCAAGACCGATCCACGCCCCTGCCAGAAGCCCCGGCAATGCCATTAGCGGCGGCGCGGCTACCGCAAAAACCAGCAGTTTCCAGTCCCCCAGCCGCAGGCGACGAAGGGTTTCAGAGGCCACCAGTCCCATCTCGAGGAGGAACAGAGCCAGGATCAGTGAAAAGGCCTCAGTGAGTGGGGCAGTCACCTTGTCGCCGTCGGCGTAACCATAGAGCATGCCGATAATGACACCCCCAACCAGAAGAACCACGCTGCGGTTGGTGAGGGTTTCCTGCCATAACGGGATCGAACCTGTATCACGGGGCCTTTCACCGGAGAAACGGCGGTAGAACCAGAGCCCCATCAGAATAGCGGGCAGTTCGAGCAATACCAGGTACAGGGTGACCTCTCCGCCCGTTGGCAATGAGCGTGCCTCGACCCAGGCCATAGCCACTGCAAAGGTTCCCGCGCTGACGGAGCCATAATGGCAGCACAGGCTGGCGGCATTGGCCACATTCAGACCAACCACGTATCGCAACACCGGAAACAGCACGAATGGCAACACAAAGCCGAGCGCCGCGACCACCGCCAGTTCAGCAAAAAGTTCGACACTGAGGTTGCCGTGCAGCGCCATGCCACCTTTCAATCCGATGGTGAGCATCAGCAACAGACTGAGCACGTCGTAGGCGGCCTTGGGAATTTCCAGGTCTGATCGCAGGGCCCCGGCAACCAGGCCCAGCAGGAAGAACATTACAACAATATCCGGCATTTGAAATCTCTGAGGCAGGTGGCTCAGAAGAGCCATTCAGGCTCTGCCTGGTAACGTGCGAAAAAAAGGGCCCGCGGTGGGCCCTCAAAGGTTCAGTGTGTCGGTCACTCAGTTCGCTGCAATGGGCCGATAACGCGTCTGACCTATCAATGCAGGATCTGCAGTGTGTCGTTCGGACGCCTCCACCGTGGACGAAACTGCCCCGGCGGGCACCTCAAATACGTGGTAGGCCTCCGGGCCGAAAGGGTCAAGTGCCGTGCCGAGGTATTGATAGTTTTCGGGCACCGGCTCACCGGAGAACGCGACCCGGAACCGTCGCTCCACGGTTGGAGTCGTCACTTTCAAAGGCTGTTCGATCCAGAGATAAACCCCCTTCTCCGATACCAGATATTCGCACCGTACCACTCGGAATCCGTTCTTCAGGGTGAGACGGGTAGTTTCCTTGCCTGCATTGATACGGAATTTGTGAATGGTTTTCATGGGCGGTCTCCTGTGTCATCGACAGGCCAATACTGCATTGCGGGAAGCTCGCAATGAATCAACTTTTCTGAGCAGTATTGTTCGCTTTTTTCGAACCACTCTGCAGGTCCGGCCGTGGCTGGACGATGGCCTCCACTGCTGGGTGATGGATGCGGCCAGCGCGAGTCACCGCATAGAGTATATCCTGCACATCATCAATACGGGCTACGGTTTCCACCTTGTATTGCCGGCAGACCTCATCGGCAATCGCCGTGGGGGCAGCAAAATAGCCCAGCCCTTCCCGTCCGAAAACCTTGATAAGAGCGCTATCATCCACTTCCGCCACCACCCGCACCTTCACCTGTTTGCGGGCAAACCAGTTCATCAGTTCCGTAAAGTAGGGAGCGTCCACCGAAGTGGCCAGAAACGGCGCACCGTCGAGGCTTCCTGGAAATCCCTCTCGCAGGGATGTTGACAGTGGTGCGGAGGCAAACAGGGAGATGGATGAACTCGCAAGGCGGTGGGCCAGGAACGAACCAGCCTGACCGGGGCCGGGTTGCCGGTCGGTAAGCACCACTTCCAGCTCTTTTCTTGCCAACCGCTCCAACAAGCTGTTGTTGTCACCGGTCCGGCAGTGCAGGCGCACTTCGCGACTCAGCCCCAGGGCCGGCCCCAGCAGGTGGTAGGCGATTAGCTTGTGAATCGATGCCGACAACCCGACGGTCAGCGAGAGCGGACGGTTCTCGGGAGGCCGACGGACCATTTCAGTCAGGGATTCAGCAACCCTGAACATATCATCCGCATAGCCATACACCGCGTTGCCAAAATCTGTCAGCTTCAGGGATCGGTTCCTGCGCAGGAACAGCGGACCACCCAGTTCGTTCTCCAGGGTTGCGAGCTGGCCGCTAAGGGTCTGAGGGGTAAGATCGAGTATCTCACTGGCGCGCTGGATGCCCCCCTCCCGGGCAATCACCCAGAAATAATAGAGATGACGGAAATTGATCGGGTTCATCCGGATTGTTCCATGGCCACGCTGATGTCAGCCGGATTCCGGTTCAGTGATCGCGGGGAATCCGGTGGCTGTTGCCAGTCGTTACTGTTTACGGCGGTAAATAATACCGGGATGACACTGGACCATTTCGTACAGGTGGGACAAGCCGTTGAGCGATTCCGAAGCCCCCAGTATGAGGTAGCCCCCTGGATTCAGGCAACTGTGCATCCTGGTGAGGATGTCCCGTTTATGTTCCCCGGAAAAGTAGATCAGTACGTTGCGACAGAAGATCAGGTCGAACCGCCCCAGCACGTAACGGTCCATCAGGTTCAGCTCCCGGAATTCCACCATACGCTGAACCTGGGGCTTAACCTTCCAGCCGCCACTGGGCAGGGCGGTGAAGAAATGCCGAAGCCGTTCCTGGGAGAGACCACGGCCCAGGGCCAGCATCTCATATTCTCCCCGCTTGGCCGTATCCAGCACCGAGCGGGAGATGTCAGTGGCGGTGATCCTCACCTCGTTCTTCAGCCGACCGGGCTGGAACCGCTTGTATTCCTCGATGGCCATGGCAATGGAATAAGGTTCCTGTCCGGTGGAGCAGGCAGCAGACCAGATCCTCAGGGGCTGGGTGCTGCCCCTTGCCGCCAGCTCCGGCAGCAGTTTTTCGGAGAGGATACGGAACGGATGGGTATCCCGGAACCAGAGGGTTTCATTGGTGGTCATCGCATCGATGACCGTTTCCTTCAGTTGCGTGGATCCGGGGCGCTGCAGACGTTGCAACAGGTCGCCCAGGGACTCCAGAGCATTGTCCTCAAGAAGCCGGCGTAAACGGCTTTTCACCAGGTACTGTTTGTTATCACCCAACAGGATGCCAGACGCATCCTGCAGGAATTTCTTGAAGGCATCATATTCCTGGGGAGTGATGTCTGCTTTCATCAGATCTCTGCGGTCGATTGAAATGTCAGACGGGAGTGCCGATGCCGGCAGGCCCGTTATTCACGGTCGAGTATTTCCATCACCCGCTCAGCAAGCTCGTCGGGGCTGAACTTCGCCATGAAATCGTCAGCCCCTACCTTCTGCACCATTGCCCGATTGAAAATACCGCTCAACGACGTATGGAGCATAATGTACAGGTCTTTGAGTGCCGGGTCATTTTTGCATCTTGCGACCAGAGTGTAGCCGTCCATTTCGGGCATCTCTACATCGGAGATCACCATGGAGACGTGGTCCGTGATCCGACTGCCGTCGGCGATGATCTCTTTCAGGTACTCCAGCGCCTGCTTGCCATCATTGCGGGACTCCACCTCCAGACCAATGGCGGTCAGGCAGCGGACCATCTGGCGCCGGGCTACCGATGAGTCATCCACGACCAGAATCGGACGGGAAGCACTGCGGTCCCGGGTATTGCGGGAGAGAACTTCCTCACCCACATCTTCCTTGAGGGGGGACACCTCGGACAGCACCTTTTCAACATCGATTACCTCAACCAGGGCATCGTCCAGACGGGTCACCGCCGTCAGGTAGACTTCCTTTCCGGCACCCTTGGGGGGTGGCATGATGTCCTCCCAGTTCATGTTCACGATCCGGTCGACTCCGGATACTAGGAATCCCTGGGTGCGCCGGTTATATTCGGTGATGATCACGAAGCTGGTGGACACCTGGTCGTGCGGCAGCGCCGGCCCGCCGATTGCCATGGACAGATCGATGATGGGAATGGTCTCTCCACGGATATGAGCCACGCCCCGCACCACCGAGCGGCTGTTGGGAATGGAGGTCAGCCTGGGACACTGCAGCACTTCCTTGACCTTGAAGACGTTAATGCCATAAAGCTGACGCCCCCGGAGGCGGAACAGCAACAACTCAAGGCGATTCTCCCCCACCAGCTGGGTGCGTTGGTTAACACTGTCAAGGACGCCTGCCATTCGAAACTCCCGGAAACTGTGCTGGCAGCTCACCGCCCCGGAGAATCCTCAAGGGCAGACCGGGCACAGTAGTTGCTTAGTTATAGATATATGGCCAGGAAAGTGGACGGAGCGACAAGAACCCGACGATCCAGCTTCCTTAATGCCTCAGTCGTCGCATTGTAGCGTCGCCCGGGGCTGAGGTATGTAACGGCTGGTATCCGGGAAAGTTTAGAGCCTCTGCAAGAGCCCGGCTCCACCGACAACCACGTTTTCTGGCGCCTTTTGAGACAGCATAGGACAAAGCCGGCCAAATGCGCAGTTTAATTGCCATCATCCTTATCGCCATCAGCGCCAGTACCGCCCTGGCGGCTGACTCGACGGGTCCGGATGACATTCTGGCCGCCGGTCGGGCCTTCATGGAGGATTTCGTCCGCCAACAGGAGGACGAAGGACTCGAGGCAAGTTTCACCCTCGGCAGTCTGGATCCGCGCCTCAAGCTGGCCCCCTGCGCGGACGGGCGGATTGACGTTGAGTTCAGTAGCGACCCAATGGAATCCACCCAGCCATCCCTGCTGGTTTCCTGTCAGGGTGAGCGGCCCTGGCGGATGTACCTGTCGGTATCCCTTGAAATTCACGGCGATGCCCTGGTAGCAGCCAGACCCCTGAACCGGGGTGACCGGATTACCCGCGCCATGGTAACCACAGAGCGGGTTCAGGTGAACTCAGTGCGGCAAGGAACCATCACCCGGCTGGATAACCTGGTCGGACTGGAAATGAAGCGCTCCGTCAGGGCCGGTACGCCCTTCACGCCGCACCTGGTGATGACGCCGGATGCCGTGGCACGGGGAGACCATGTTATGATTACTGCCCGCAACCAGGGGTTCGCCGTGAGCACCCGGGGCAAGGCACTGGCCAACGCCCGGATCGGCGAGCAGGTGCTGGTGGAGAACCTGTCGTCGTCCCGGACGTTGCGGGCCCGGGTAGTGGCACCGGGTCAGGTTGAGGTGGCCATGTAGTAGGCGGCATGAACAGTACGCGGCAAGAACCTGCCGGAACAGGCATCGGATTGCCGGCAGCAAGCCGCTGCTAAGGGGATAGAGGGTAACCGGTTCACACCCCGACAAAAGATGAACAAAGTTTTACTCAAGAAAGGGCCAAACCCGTCGATAAACGGGCAAGACCCAAATTTCGACCGCCACGGAGCGGCAAGCAGCTAGAGAAGGTATCGTCATGGCAGTTAACTTTAACGGCATTGGCAACAATCAGGTTAACTCCCCCAAAACCACCACGGACAAGGCCCCTGACGCCAAAACCGGCAACCAGCCGGCGCCCGCCGAACAGGCCGGCAAGCAGGCCCAGTCCGCCCGTGGCGAGAACGTCAACCTGAGCAAACAGGCCAAGGAGCTCAGGCAGATGGGAGAGAAACTGGACAGTTATCCGGAAGTGGACGACAGCCGCGTGGAAGCGATTCGCGCTGCACTGGCGGACGGTTCCTACAAGGTGGATGCGGAGAAAGTGGCCCAGAAAATGCTTGAGATGGATAAAAGCATTTTCGGGTGAGGTAAACCATGGCCACCGTAGACAGACTCCAGGCACTCCTTGACCAGGACCTGGACCAGCTCCGGCAACTCGCAACGCTGCTGGAGGAAGAGAAGGCCCTGTTGGCCAATGCGGATGTCCGCGCCATCGAGCCGCTGACGGAACAGAAGAACACGCTCCTGACCAGTATCCGGGAACGTGCCCGCCAAAAGGTGCACCTGCTGGTCGAAATGGGATTCCGGCCGGATCAGGGGCACCCCTCCCGCTTTATCCGCAGCGCCGGACTCAGCGATCTCTACCGGAGCTGGGAACAGGCCCAGGCCGCCCTCGCCGACTGCCATACCCTGAACCAGCAGAACAGCAAGGTGGTCAGCCACCTCCAGGCACGGCTTGCAAAGCTGACGGATATCTTCCGCGGCAGTTCCGGGCAGCAGAAACTGTACGGTGCCAGCGGCCAGCAAACCTCCGTTGGCCAGAGAAACATCCTCGCCAGCGCCTAGTGTCCGACGGCAATCAGGCGCACAAGAATCCAGACGAATTGGTAATTTGCCCGGCAACCGGGGGTCACTGGCCCCACGGTTTCTGGTAAACTTCGGGCGGTCATTCACCGAACGGAGCTCGTCATGGACCGCCTGCGCATTCACACCCCTGCCGCCAGCCTGAACCACTTCGCGGCGATCATCACGCTGCTGCTGGCCATGCTTGGATGGACCCTTTCCGCCCAGGCCCAGGACGCATCCGCTGACAATGACGATCTGCCCCAGGTGCGGGTATCCACCACCGAAGGCGCCTTCGACATTCGCCTCCGGCCGGACATCGCCCCCGACACCGTGGCCAATTTCCTTGATTACGTGGAGCAGGGCTTCTACGACGGCACCACCTTCCACCGGGTGATTCCCGGCTTTATGATCCAGGGCGGCGGCTTCGACAGCGACCTCCGCAGGAAAGCCACCGACGACCCCATCAGGAACGAGTCCCGGCAGACCGCCAAGAACCTCCGTGGCACCATTGCCATGGCCCGGACCCAGAATCCGGACTCCGCCACCTCCCAGTTCTTTATTAACCTGGCGGACAATCCGCACCTGAACGCCACCCGCTCACGACCCGGCTATGCCGTGTTTGGCTCCGTGACCCAGGGAATGGGGGCGGTGGACGCCATCGCCAACGTACAGACCACCCGCGCCAACGGCATGGCCGATGTACCGGTGGAACCGGTCGTCATCCAGTCGATCCGACTTATCGACAACGAGCAGTAGCCCATGGAACCACTCGCCCCATCCCTGCCTTCCATTGAACCGGCAACCCTGGAGTGGCGCGACGGCCAGCCTGTGTCCGCCCGCTTCGGTGACGTGTATTTCAGCCGGGAGAACGGACTGGAGGAAACCCGCTATGTGTTCCTGGGTCAGAACCGCCTGCCCGACCGTTTCGCCAGCCTGAACGAGGGCGACACCTTTGTGATCGGGGAGACAGGATTCGGCACCGGACTGAACTTCCTGGCGGCCTGGCAGGCCTTCCGGGACCATGCCCCGTCCGGTGCCAGCCTGCATTTTGTCTCCGTTGAACGCTACCCCCTGAAGGCCGACGACCTTCGTCAGGCCCTTGCCCTCTGGCCAGAACTGTCGCCATTGGCCGAGACGCTTCAGCAGCAGTATCCGCCGCTGGTCACGGGCTGTCACAGGCTGGTACTGGACAGTGGCCGGGTCCGCCTGACCCTCTATCTGGGCGATGCAGTGGACGCCCTGGAAGATCTTTCGTTCCGGGCCGATGCCTGGTTCCTGGACGGCTTCGCCCCGGCCTGCAACCCGGACCTCTGGGAACAACGGATTATTGAGCTGGTTCACGGCCACAGCCGCCCCGGAGCCACCTTGGCCACCTTCACCTCCGTTGGCCGTATCCGCCGGGGGTTTGCCGAGGCCGGATTCCGGATGGAGAAGGTCGCCGGATTCGGCCACAAACGGGACATGATTCGGGGTGAACTGCCCGATAATGGTCGCCAGACCTGTGAAGCCCCCAGGTCTGTCCTGGTGGTGGGCGCAGGACTGGCCGGCAGCCTGCTGGCCCGCAACCTGGCGGAACGGGGTGTGCGGGTGACCGTCGCCGATCAGGCCGAAGGACCCGGCGCCGGGGCGTCCGGCAATGCCCAGGGCGCCCTGTATGCCAAGCTGGGCGTGCAGTTCAATGCCCAGACACAACTCAGCCTGGCGGCCCTGCTCCACGCACAGCGCTACTACCCGCTGAATACTCCTGACGTCTGGCACCACACCGGCCTGTTGATGATGGCCGGGTCGGAGCAAGAGCAGCAGCGTCAACAGAAGTTCCTGCAACAGAACCAGTATCCCGAGAGCGTCCTGCGCCCGGTTTCCGCCGAACAGGCCGCCACGCTCACCGGCGCGCCCTGCCCCGAAGGCGGGCTCTGGTTCGGGCAATCCGGCTGGCTGGAGCCGGCACGCCTGTGCCGTACCCTGCTGGAGCACCCGAATATCCAGGCCGAGTTCGGCTTCCGGGCCACCCGCCTGCTGCCCTGCAACAGCCGCTGGTGCCTCTCCGGAGAAGGTCGGCAGGACCTGCTGGCCGATGCAGTGGTCATTGCCGCCGGCCATCAGACACGTTCACTGATGCCGGTACTGGGCGACTACCGCATGAAAGCCATACGCGGCCAGGTGACGGCGCTGCCGGTTGCCTCCCTCACGGCCCAACCCCGGGCCGTGGTCACCGGAACCCGCTACCTGAATCCGCCAATGGATGGTCAGGTAATCACTGGCGCCACCTTCGACCTGCATGATTCCGACCCACAGGAACGGCTCAGCAGCCACCAGGAAAACATCGATGCACTGGCCGACATGTTGCCGGGTGTACTCAGTGAAGAAAACCCGGCGTCCTCAGCTTCCGGACGGGTCTCCTTCCGCTGCACCACCCATGACTACCAGCCAATCGCCGGCCCCCTGGTCAATGGTGAGGCGCAGGTACTGGACGGCGCCTGGCTGTTCACCGGCCTGGGTAGCAAGGGGCTGATGTGGGCCCCGCTACTGGCGGAATACCTGGCGGACTGCCTCTGTGACCAGCCGGTTGCCCTGCCCCGGTCCCTGGCTGCGAGGGTTGATCCCAAGCGCTGTCTCGCCGAGCCGGTGGCAACCAGCCGCATTGCCTGATTTGCGTTCCAGTTTTTTCCCTGTTGGCCGATAAAGGGGTATAACGTAGTCATATCCGGCTACCCGGACCATCAGGAGCAGTAATGGCCATTCACGTCAGCGAACCCGGACGACCAACGGGAACCCGTCTGCCCGAAATTTTCCGCAGCAGGCGCGTGGGCAGCCTGGAGGAAACCAGTGCATCCCATGCGCTGCGGGAAAGCAGTGAAGAGATCTCCGATGGGGCCTTCCAGCAGGCCCGGGAAGTCCATGCCCGGCGTGCCGTAGCCCACTACAGCCAGGCGGAGGATGCCGAGCCGGAACCGGAACGCGCCTATCTGCCGGTCAGCCGGGTCTGCAGCCCCTGGATTCACTCGCTACCGGCGGAATCCACCCTGGCCGATGCCCTCGATGAGATGGAACAGCACGCCATACACCATATAGTGATCACCGCCGACGGTGCGGTCGGTGGCCTGGTGGATACCCGCTGGATACTGGCCTGGCTCCATGAGAACCATCATCACGACATTTCTCAGAGCTTCCAGAACATTGAGTTGCCGGCGTTCCTGACTGCCTCCCCGGAGACCGATGCCCATCAGCTCGCCCGCCTGATGCTGGCCCACCAACTGGACGCCGCCCTGGTGGTCGGCGCCGATGGCAGCCCCACCGGCATTATCACCAGCACGGATTATCTGCGGCTTTACGCAAGTTTGAGTCAGCAGGAGGGTGAGGTTTAGCTTCTTTTTAGTTGGCTATAGCTTCTAGGTCAGTTTGTAGCCTGCCAGGAACTCACCAAACTCCTGTTCATCCATGACCTTCACACCCAGCGACTCCGCCTTGGCCAGCTTGGACCCCGCCGCCTCGCCAGCCACCACACAACTGGTCTTCTTCGAGACACTGCCGGCCACCTTGGCCCCCAGGCTCTCCAGCTTCCCCTTCGCCTCGTCCCGGGTCATTTCAGAGAGGGTTCCCGTCAGAACCCAGGTCTCGCCTTTCAGGGGCAAAGCAGCAGGTTCGGCTACTTCAACGGACTGCCACTGCACGCCGCGCTCCCGTAACTCATCAATGGTCTCCTGGTTATGGGGCTGCCGGAAAAAGCTGTGGATATGTCCGGCCACGATCGGCCCCACGTCCGGCACTTCCTCCAGATCCTCCTCGGAGGCCGCGGCAATCTTCTCCAGGGTACCGAAATGCATGGCCAGGCCCTTGGCCGTGGCCTCCCCCACTTCCCGGATACCCACGGCATAGAGGAAACGCCAGAGCTCCGGAGTGCGGGAGTCATCAATCGCCTTGAGCAGGTTGTCGGCGGATTTATCACCCATCCGGTCCAGCCGCACCAAGTCGGCCTTGCGGAGCTGGTAAAGATCGGCGACGGTGTTGACCATCTCCTTCTCCACCAGCATGTCGATCCACTTCTCCCCCAACCCCTCAATATCCAACGCCTTGCGGGACGCATAGTGGCGGATCGCCTCCTTGCGCTGGGCGGGGCAGTAAAGGCCGCCGCTGCAACGGGCCACCGCCTCGTCCTCAATCTGAACGACTTCGGAGCCGCAGACCGGGCATTGCTCAGGTAGCTCAATCTCCCTGGCGTTGCCCGGACGTTTCTCAGCGACCACCTTGACCACCTGGGGAATGACGTCACCGGCGCGCCGTACAAAGACCGTATCGCCGATGCGTACGTCCAGCCGCCGTATCTCATCCATGTTGTGGAGGGTGGCATTGCTCACCGTGACACCGCCCACAAACACCGGCTTCAGCCGGGCCACCGGGGTGACAGCACCTGTTCGGCCCACCTGCCATTCCACGGCCTCCAGTACCGTCAGTTCCTCCTGGGCCGGGAATTTCTGGGCGATGGCCCAGCGCGGCGCCCGGGAGACGAAGCCCAGCTGTTGTTGAAAGTCCAGACTGTTGACCTTGAAGACAATGCCGTCGATTTCGTAGGCCAGACTGTCGCGCTTTTCGAGCAGGGATTCGTAAGCCTCCAGGCATTCATCGGGGCCGGTGGCCAGACTCATCTCCGGATTAATGCGAAAGCCCCAGTCGCGAACCATTCTCAGGCAGGCATAGTGAGTATCCGGCAGAATCCCTTCATCGGGCACTGCCACGCTGTAGGCGCAAATCTCCAGAGGGCGGCGGGCGGTGATCTTCGGATTCTTCTGGCGAAGGCTGCCGGCAGCGGCATTGCGGGGATTGACGAAGGTCTTTTCTCCCTGGTCGGCGAGCCTGCGGTTCAGCTCCTCAAACCCTGCCCGGGGCATGTAAACTTCGCCGCGCACCTCCACCACGTCCGGCAGGTCTTTCCCCCGCAGGCGGAGCGGCACGGACTCAATGGTGCGGATATTGGCGGTGATGTCCTCGCCGGTGTAGCCATCGCCCCGGGTGGCGGCCTGGGTCAGCAGCCCCTTCTCGTAGTGGAGGCTGACCGCCAGCCCGTCGAGCTTGGGCTCGCAGACATACTCCACCGGGTCGTCCGTCGGCAGACGGTCACGGACCCGTCGATCGAAATCGCGCAGTTCATCGTCGGAAAAAGCGTTGTCCAGGGACAGCATGGGCAGGCGATGGACCACTTCGGCGAAAGTGTTATCGCCGGTGGCACCCACCCGCTGGGTCGGCGAATCCGCGGTCACCAGCTCCGGGTGGTCCGCCTCCAGTGACTGGAGTTCGCGCATCAGGCGGTCGTATTCCGCATCCGGGACCGCCGGTTCATCCAGCACGTAGTAACGGTAATTGTGGTCGTCAATGACCTGACGGAGTTCCTGGATACGGCGTTCAACAGACGAGGTCTGGCTCATGTCTCTTCTATTCCGGGATGGGCCCTGGTCGCGGTAGGTCAGTGCCTGGAGCGGCGCTTGCGTTCGTATTCGCGGATCCGCTGACGGCAGTGCTCAATGGTCTGGGCGGTCATCACGCTGCGGCGTTCGTCCTTCAGCTCGCCTCCCAGGTTGCGTACCACAGCCTGAGCGGTCTCCAGCATGAAGTCAAAGGCCTGCATGGAGTTGGTCGGACCAGGCACGCTCATGAAGAAACTGATGCCGGGGGTGGACATCTCCTCCATCTCATCGGGAATGAAGGTGCCGGGCTCCACCGCGTTGGCAACGCTGAACTGAACGGGGCTGGTGGTTTCCGGCGTTTCGTGACGGTGGTAGATGTCCAGGTCGCCGTGTTCCAGTCCGCAGGCTTCGAACAGCTTTTTCAGGGCCTTGCCGGAAAAATCATCCTGTTCCCTTGCCAGTACGTTGATCACCAGCACTTCCTCCGCCGGCGGTCGGTTGGCACCGGCCTTGGGCTGGCCCTCGCGGGGCTCCGTTGCCGCCCCGCCACGACTGGCGGTGTCCTCCTCCACATCAGTGACGGTGGGTGGTTCCGGGTCCTTCCGGCGGCCCATCCTGCGGGGCTCGGGACGGCGTGGCTTGCGCACAGTGCGCATTTCGCCAGCCACTTCCTCATCGCCTGCCGGGTCGTCCTGCTGGGCGGTGACCGGTTCTTCCGCCAGACCGGCTGCCTGCTCGGGTTCCGGCTCCGGCTCGGAGGCGGTAAAGGAAGGAACATCGGATTCTGGCTCGGGCTCCGGCTCCGCTGTCTCCGGCCCCGGGGGCTCGGAAAGGTCGGTATCAGAGGGCACCGCGGCGGTCACGTAGCCACGCTCCTCCAGAGTGTCCCGGGACACCGGGCGGGCGCCCCCGTGGGGCAGCTCCGGGTTGTAGTCATCATCCAGGGGAGAATTCTCGATATCATCCGCGCCCATGCCGCTGGAAATGGCGATGGCGTCCTTGCGGGCACGCCGCATACGGCGCAGGCCATCCAGTACGATGGCGATGATAATCAGGGCACCAATGGCAATTAACCATTCCCGAAGCGACATAACTACCCGATCCTGTCTGTGGTCCTTGACAAAGCCCTGAACGATTTCCGGACAGCGGCGACTGTTCAGTGGCCCTCAAACCCGTAACTCTAAGAAAAGACCACCGCGAATACAACGCGATAGGCTGTCAAGTGGCGGTTTTTTCATGTCGCCGCCGGACATGGGCCAAATATTGATCAGGCTTCGGCCAGCGCGGCGGCCTCGTCCACGTCCACGGATACCAGGCGGGAGCAACCCGGCTCATGCATGGTGACCCCCATCAACTGGTCCCCCATCTCCATGGCAATCTTGTTGTGGGTAATATAGATGAACTGCACCTGGGACGACATTTCCTTCACCATATTGGCGTAACGGCTCACATTGGCATCGTCCAGCGGCGCGTCCACCTCATCCAGCATACAGAACGGCGCCGGGTTGAGCTGGAAGATGGAGAATACCAGGGCAATGGCGGTCAGCGCCTTCTCGCCGCCGGACAGCAGGTGGATGGTGCTGTTCTTCTTGCCCGGCGGCCTGGCCATGATGGCAACACCGGTTTCCAGCAGGTCTTCCCCGGTCAGTTCCAGGTAGGCGTTACCGCCCCCGAACACCTTGGGGAACAGCGCCTGGAGGCCGCCGTTGACTTTGTCGAAGGTCTCCTTGAAGCGCTGCCGGGTTTCCCGGTCGATCCGGCGGATGGCGTTGTCGAGGGTTTCCAGCGCCTCCATCAGGTCTTCGTGCTGGCTGTCCAGATAGGTCTTGCGCTCGCTCTGTACCTGATATTCCTCGATGGCCGCCAGGTTGATGGCGCCCAGGCGCTGGATGCGGTTGCCGATCTTGTCCAGCTCCTCGCCCCAGGCCTGCTCGGTGGCCTCTTCCGGCAACTGTTCCAGGATATCCGCGAGCTTGACGTCCAGCTCCTGCAATTGCTCCAGGTGATTGGTGGCGCGAATCTCCAGGGCCTGGGATTCCATGCGCAGCTTCTCAAGCTGGCCACGGATATCCTGTGCCCGGTGTTCCGCCTGACTGCGGAACTGCTCTTTCTCACGCACATCCCGGTCGATTTCCTCCAGGGCGTCCCGGGCCACCGACAGCTTCTCTTCCTCCGCCAGCCGGCGATCCAACAGTCCTTCAAGCTGCATCTCCAGGTCCTCGATGGGTGCTTCCGCGCTCTCCCGGTTCTCACGCAGGATCTCCAGCCGTTCCTCAAGGCGCTGGTCCTGGAGCCTGGTCCTTTCCAGGGTTTGTTGCAGGCCATCCTGCTGGCTGGTCAGTGACTGGATCTGGAGCTGTAGCTGGTGGGCGTGGTCGCGGTCGCTACGGGCCTGATGGCGCAGGTGGTCCAGCCGTTCACGCAGGTCGTCCCGCTGCTCCAGCAGGCGCTCCTTTTCCGCCTCCGTGTCCTCGTTGGCCGCCAGGGACTGGTCCCAGGTGAGCCGGGCCTCTTCCAGTTCCTCCTGCTTCACCGCCCGCTGCTCGCGGATATCCGCCACGTCCTCATCAATCCGCTGCAAACGGTCGTTGATCTGCTCGGCCCGCGCCTTCAGGCCGCTGACCCGGGAGGTCAGCGACGACAGCTCGCCCTGGATATCGTTGGCGGTCTGCTGGGCCTGGTCCCGCTGCAACTCCGCATCCGAGGTTCGCTCCTGCAGGTCGTCGAGACGTTCCCGGGCCTCCGCCAGCCGGGTTTCCGCCTCGTCCAGGGCAGAGGCCAGTTCCTCCACCTTCTGCTGACGTTCGATAACGCCGGTGCGGGAACGGTCGGACTCCGGCATGCGCAGCCATCCACGACCAAGCCAGATGCCTTCGGGGGTAATCAGGGTTTCATGGTCACCAAGCCCCGGCTGTCGCTCCAGCGCTTCACGAAGGGTGTCCACGGTCTTCACCTGCCCCAGCCAGGGGGCAAGGCTGCTGCCGTTGCGGACCCTGGCAGCCAGGGAATCCGGTGCCATCTCCCCGGTTGCCGGGCCCTTTTCCACCAGGGCCACGCCACGGGGGGCGTCATCCAGCTGTTGGGCCAGCGCGTCGAGGCTGTCCACCTCGACCCCCTGCAGGAGATTCCCCAGGACTTCCTCCACGGCAAATTCCCAGCCCGTGTCGGTCTGCAACTGGCGGGCAATACGCGGGGCATTGGCTAGCCCGGCGCCGGAGAGCCATTGCTGCAGGGTATCGTCGTCCGCACCCAGTTGTTCGTCCAGCAGGGCCTGCTGGGATTCCAGGGACGCCCGCAGGGATTGGTCCCGCTGGCTCAGTTCGCTGACCTGCTGTTCCTGGTCCCGCAGGCGGGCCTTGAGGTCCTGCAGGCGGTCGGTTGTTTCCTCGATGGTGTCCGCGGCTTCCTCCCGGCGGAGATTCAGCTCGGTTTCCTGCTCCAGCAGTTCGTCCAGTTCGGTGCGATCGAGCTGATCATCCAAAAGGGCCTTTTCGTCCTCGAGCCGCCGCTGGCGGGTCAACAGGTTCTCGATTTCCTGCTCCAGGGTGCGGATGCGGTTCTGGGACAGCTCGGCTTCCCGCTTGGTGTCCGAGGAGCGGGCGCTGAAGGCTTCCCACTGGTGCTGCCAGTCACTCATGGCCTCTTCGGCGGACTGTAGCTGCATGGCGGACTCCTCCGCCTGGGCGGCGAGGGTTTCCTGTTCCGGTTCCAGGCCGGTCAGCTCGTCGCGGATGGCGGTGAGCTTATCGTCATCCTGGGCCAGTTCCCGGGCGATCTCGCTGCGGCTGGCCAGTGCCTGGTCAAGTTCCGTGGCCACCTGACGGCTGCGTTCACGCTGGTGTTCAAGGCTCTGTTCCACCCGGGCGATATCGGCCCCGGCCTCGTAGTATCGGGCCTGGTTGCGGTTGAACTCGTCGGTGCGCTGCTGGTGCTCGTCCCGCAGCTTTTCGAGGGAACTTTCAAGGTTCACCCGTTCAGTGAGGTGTTTCTCCAGTTCCAGCTCCGTTTCCTGCAACTGCTCCCGGCGCTGCTTCAGGTCGTCGTCCAGACCCTGCCATCGCAACACGGTCAGTTCGGCCTTGTACCGGCGCTCGGTGCCCTTGAGCTCCTTGTAGCGCTCCGCAGCCTGCGCCTGACGTTGCAGATGCTGGAGCTGGCGTTCAAGTTCATCCCGAAGGTCCGTCAGACGCTCGAGGTTTTCCTGGGTACGGCGGATGCGGTTCTCGGTTTCCCGACGGCGTTCCTTGTACTTTGAAATGCCCGCCGCTTCCTCGATGTAGACCCGCAGTTCCTCCGGCTTGGCCTCGATCAGCCGGGAGATCATGCCCTGTTCGATAATGGCGTAACTGCGCGGGCCCAGGCCGGTGCCCAGGAACAGGTCCGTGATATCCCGGCGGCGACACTTGGCACCGTTCATGAAATAGTCGGACTGGCCTTCCCGGGAGACACGACGGCGTACGGAAATCTCGTTGAAGCGGGCGAACTCACCGGGGGCGGAGCCGTCGGAGTTGTCGAAGATCAGTTCGATGGATGCCTGGCCCACAGGCTTGCGGGCGCTGGAACCATTGAAGATGACGTCCGCCATGGATTCGCCACGAAGGTACTTGGCGGAGCTCTCCCCCATGACCCAGCGGACCGCATCGATAATATTGGATTTGCCACAACCGTTCGGGCCGACCACAGCCGTCATGTTGGACGGAAACGGGACCGTGGTGGGGTCGACGAAGGACTTGAAACCCGCGAGTTTTATGGACTTCAGGCGCATGTTGTTCCGGATCTTCCCTAACGGCTTGGTGGCTGTCTGGCGCGCGTTACAAACGGTGCAGTTTACCACAGGGATGTGGTATGCCCAGTCCGACCGTATCGCATTTCCCTCCGGCAGGCGACGGCCCCGACAAAAATTTGCCGCTCAAGACTACGGTACTGAAATTGAGCTGGCTTCAGAGTGCCAACACACTGTTTCTTCCGGATATAAGACTAGTGGCATGTTATCTGCTTAATGCAGGAAAATTCTCGTAAAGGCACTAGCAATGGCAGGCAATAACCGCCCCTACCCCCATGCCCCGCAAACCCACCATGGCCGTCTGGCCGAACTACGCCAGGCGAGGCAGGCCTGGACCCAGGCCGAGGACCCGGTGGCCAGGCTCTATCGACGGAGCAGCACCACCCTGTCCCTGGAACACCTGTTGGGCATCTTCGCGGAGGAACTGGCAAGGGCGATTCCCTATGGGCAGCTCGTGTACCGCCACCGGCTGGGATGT
This sequence comes from Marinobacter shunpengi, assembly GCF_045449715.1. NCBI lineage: Bacteria > Pseudomonadati > Pseudomonadota > Gammaproteobacteria > Pseudomonadales > Marinobacteraceae > Marinobacter > Marinobacter shunpengi. The sequence continues at coordinate 136,802 of NZ_JBJJLA010000018.1, forward strand.
CAGGATTTCGTCTACAGCACCGGCATGGGGGGATCCCATCGCTGCGATTACCAGTTGAACCTGGAGGGCGCCAACTATGGTTCCCTTGCGCTGACCCGTCGGCAGCGGTTCCATGAGGATGAACTGGAAATCATCGAATACCTGCTGGGTATCGTCATCTGCCCGTTACGCAATGCCTGCCAGTACGCGCTGGTGGAACAGGCGGCGCTGACCGACGCCCTCACCGGCATCCCCAACAAGCGGGCGCTGGATATGGCCCTGGCACGGGACTGCAGTATCGATGATCGCCACGGGGACCGCTTTACACTGATTCTCTGTGATCTTGACCATTTCAAGGAGGTCAACGACACCTACGGTCATGTGATTGGCGACCTGCTATTGCAGGCGTCCGCCGATGCCCTGAGGGAGGCCACCCGGGACGGTGACAGTATTTTCCGCTTTGGCGGGGAGGAATTCGCCATACTCCTGCCCCACACCGATTGCCGGGATGGCGAGGACGTGGCCGACAGGATTCGTGCCGCCATCAACAACGTCCGTATACCCTGTGGTGATCGTCAGGTACAGGTGACCGCCAGCGCCGGTGTTGCTTCCCACCGTCACGGCGAGACCCCCAACCAATGGGTGGCGCGGGCGGATGACGCCCTGTACCGCGCCAAGGATGCCGGCCGGAACTGCACCCGTATCGCTCATGTGGTGGGCAGCACCGGCACAGAAACGGTCTGAAGAGACGGCTTGCGGGTCAGGCGTTGCCGGGACCGTTGCGATGTCTGAAAGGTTTTCCCGGGGCCGGGGAACGTGCCGGTTTGTGACGCTGCCCGCCACTGTCATCCACCTGCCAGCGACGGGCACCCCCCGGTTTCTTGTTTCCTCTCGAGGGCGCCTTGCGGCGGCGCCGCTCCTGCTCGGCCTGCTCCCCGGGAGTCTTGGTGGGCACGTCAGACAGGGGCAGGTCAACCGACCGGCTCAGGTCATTGACCCCCTTCTGGTCCAACTCTTCCCAGCGCCCAACGGTCAGCCGGCTGGGCAGGAATACCGGTCCGTAACGCACACGCTTGAGGCGACTGACCCGAACGCCCTGTGACTCCCACAGGCGCCTGACCTCCCGGTTGCGCCCCTCCATCAGGGTCACGTGAAACCACTGGTTCTGGCCCTTGCCGCCTGCCGGGGAAATATCCGAGAAGGCTGCCACGCCATCCTCCAGCAGCACGCCGTCCAGAAGCCGCTGGATCATGGCATCGTCCACCGCACCGAAAATGCGGACGGCGTATTCCCGGTCTATCTCGCTGGACGGGTGCATCAGCCGGTTGGCCAGTTCACCGTCGGTGGTGAAGAGCATCAACCCGGTGGTATTGATATCCAGACGGCCGACACCGATCCAGCGCTGGTCCTTGAGCCTGGGCAGGCTGTCGAACACGGTCGGGCGGCCCTCCGGGTCATTGCGGGTGGTCACCTCACCCTCGGGCTTGTTGTAGACCAGTACACGCCGCACCACCGCATCGGCGGACCGGCTCTCCACCGGTTTGCCGTCGACGGCGATACGGTCGCTGGACAATGCCCTTTCGCCGGGCTGGGCCACCTGTCCGTTGACCGTCACCCGACCGTCCTGGATCCAGGCATCGACTTCCCGGCGGGAGCCAACACCGGCCCGGGACAGGAGTTTCTGTAGCCGTTCGGGCTGGTCGCCCGTGGCCGGGGTTGCCGTTCTGGACGGCCTGGGGGGGCGTTGCGACGCCATGGAACGATCCTTACTGGATTAGTGAAGTGTTGTGTTGCTGTCCGATTCGTCACCGGAACCCTGACTCCCGGCCGGCGCCGGGGTTTCGTCATCCCCGTCCGTCGGGGCGGCGTCCGTGGCTTCGAACTGGATCTCGGCCTGCATTTCCTGCTCGATCTCGCGGCCGATTTCCTCCAGGTCCCGGATCTCCGCCAGGGGAGGCAACTCCTCAAGGCTGGTCAGGTTGAAATAGTCCAGGAACTGGCGGGTAGTGGCATACATGGCCGGACGCCCGGGAACATCCTTGTGGCCCACCACCCGGACCCATTCTCGTTCCTGCAGCGTGCGGATGATATTGCTGCTTACCGTAACACCCCGGATATCCTCGATCTCGCCCCGGGTGATGGGTTGGCGATAGGCGATCAGGGCCAGGGTCTCCAGCAGTGCCCGGGAATAGCGCTGGGGCTTCTCCTCAAACAGGCGCCCTACCCACGGGGCATAGTCCTGGCGGACCTGGAAGCGATAGCCGCTGGCCACTCTGCGCAGTTCGAAACCGCGGTTGGCACAGGACTCATCCAGCAGCATGAGCACGTGTTCCATGATCTGGCGTGCCGGCCTTTCATGCTCCTCGAACAGGTCCCGCAACTGGTCAATGTTCAGGGGCCGTCCCGCTGACAGCAGTGCGGCTTCGACGATATTCTGCACTCGCTTGAGGTTTTCTTCATTCATGGACTGCGGCCTCAGTTACTGGTTCGCGCACGGACATGGATGGCCCCCAGGGTTTCCGCCTGCACGATCTCGATCAGTTCTTCCTTCACCAGCTCCAGCATGGCCAGGAAGGTCACCACCACGCCAAGCCGGCCTTCTTCCCGGGTGAACAGGCTCTCGAAGGCCATGAACCGGTCCGCCGGCAGCATTGCCAGGATCGATGACATGCGCTCACGGGTGGACAGCCGTTCCCGCTCCACATGGTGGCTGGTGAACAGATCCGCGCGCTGCAGCACCCCCTGCAGGGCCAGCAGCATGTCCCGTAGCTCCACCGGCGGGTGCACATCACTCCGGGGCAGCTCGGGCAGCGTGGCGGAGTTGGGGAAGGTATCCCGCTCCATCCGCGGCAGGTTGTCCACATCCTCGGCGGCCTTCTTGAAACGCTCGTACTGCTGGAGGCGCCGGATCAGTTCCGCCCTGGGGTCTTCCTCCTCGTCGTCTTCCGCTTCCTGGCGCGGCAGCAGCATCCGTGACTTGATCTCCGCCAGGGTGGCCGCCATCACGAGGTATTCCGCCGCCAGTTCGAACCGCATGGCTTCGACGGCGCTGATGTATTCCATGTACTGGCGGGTGATCTCGCTGACGTCGATATCGAGGATGTTCATGTTCTGGCGTCGGATCAGGTACAGCAGCAGGTCAAGGGGACCCTCGAAGGCCTCCAGGAAGACCGCCAGGGCGTCCGGCGGAATGTAGAGATCCTGGGGGATATCGGACAGGGGCTTGCCATCCACCCTGGCCACAGGGGGTTGCTCCGGTGGGGCGTCCGCCGCAGGCGCCTCCGGGATATCGTCAGAGCCGGTCACACGCTCAGTCAACTGTCACCCCCTGGTCCGGTCACCGGTATACCACACCCATGGCTTCACGGACTTCCTCCAGGGTATCCCTGGCGGCGTCCCGGGCCTGGTCGGCCCCCTCCATGATGATCGCATGGATCAGGTCCGGATTGGACTCGTATTCCATGGCCCGCTCATGCAGGGGCCGCTGTTCCTCGACAATGGCGTCAATCACCGGTTTCTTGCAGTCCAGGCAGCCAATACCGGCGCTGCGACAACCGGTCTGCACCCACTCGCGGGTGCTGTCGTCGGAATAGACCTTGTGGAATTCCCACACTGGGCATTTCTCCGGCTCCCCCGGATCGGTCCGGCGTACCCGCTGCGGATCCGTTGGCATGGTCCGGATTTTCTGTGCCACCGTGTCCGGGGCCTCCCGCAGGCCGATGTCATTGCCGTAGGACTTGGACATCTTCTGCCCGTCCAGGCCCGGCATCCTGGAGTATTCGGTCAGCAGCGGCTGGGGTTCCGGCAGCAGCACCTTACCGCCGCCTTCGATGTAACCGTAGAGGCGTTCACGATCCCCCAGGGAGATGTTCTGCTGTTCCCGCAGCAGTGCCCTGGCGGTCTCCAGCGCCTCCAGGTCACCCTCTTCCTGGTATCGGCGTTTGAGGGACCGGTACAGGCGGGCGTTCTTCTTGCCCATCTTGACGATGGCGGCTTCCGCCTGTTCCTCGAAGCCCGGTTCCCGGCCGTACAGGTGATTGAACCGGCGGGCGATTTCCCGGGCGATTTCCACGTGGGACACCTGGTCCGCGCCCACCGGAACCTTGCCCGCCCGGTAAAGCAGGATATCCGCGCTCTGCAGAAGTGGATACCCTAAAAATCCGTGAGTTGCGAGATCTTTTTCACGTAATTTCTCCTGTTGATCCTTGTAGCTGGGGGCCCGTTCAAGCCAGCCCAACGGGGTGATCATGGACAACAGGAGGTGGAGCTCTGCATGCTCGGGCACTGACGATTGCACAAACAGCGTGGAGGATCCCGGGTTTATCCCGGCCGCCAGCCAGTCGATAACCATTTCCCACACGTTCTCGCGAATATGGGACGGATCATCATAGCTGGTGGTCAACGCATGCCAGTCAGCCACGAAGAAGAAGCATTCGAATTCGTGCTGCAGCTTCACCCAGTTCCTGAGTACACCGTGATAATGCCCGAGATGCAGGCGACCGGTGGGCCGCATACCGGACAGCACCCGTTGCTGGGAATCAACAGAACCCAATGCACGAACTCCTTATGGTCACAATTGACCGGTCATGATAAATCAGTCCGCCCGGCGATGACAGAGATCACGACGCCCTTCGGCGCCCCGGAATGAAAAACCCCCGCTCCGGTCACACCGGGCGGGGGTTCTGTCTTCCATCGGTTGGCGCCCGTGGGCTTACCAGCCAGTGGCTTCCTTCAGGGCCTTGCCGATCTCGGCCAGGCTGCGCACGGTCTTCACACCGGCGTCCTGCAGGGCGGCAAACTTCTCGTCCGCGGTGCCCTTACCACCGGAAATGATGGCGCCGGCGTGACCCATCCGCTTGCCGGGAGGCGCGGTGACACCAGCGATATAGGACACCACCGGCTTGGTCACATTCTCCTTGATGTAGGCGGCGGCCTCTTCCTCGGCGGTACCACCGATTTCACCGATCATGACGATGGCCTCGGTTTCCGGATCTTCCTGCAGCAGCTTCAGGATATCGATGAAGCTGGAGCCAGGGATCGGGTCACCACCAATGCCCACACAGGTGGACTGGCCGTAGCCGAAGTCGGTGGTCTGCTTGACCGCTTCGTAGGTCAGGGTACCGGAACGGGATACGATGCCGACCTTGCCCTTCTGGTGGATATGACCGGGCATGATGCCGATCTTGCACTCGTCGGGGGTGATCACACCGGGGCAGTTCGGTCCAATCATGCGAGCGCCCTTCTTGTCGACATACTCCTTGGCGTACAGCATGTCGATGGTAGGGATGCCCTCGGTGATGCACACGATCAGCTGGATGCCAGCGTCGGCGGCTTCAATGATGGCGTCCTTGCAGAACGGCGCCGGTACGTAGATCACGGTGGCTTCCGCACCGGTCTTCTCTACGGCTTCGCGCACGGTATTGAACACCGGCAGGCCCAGGTGCTCGGTACCGCCCTTGCCCGGGCTGACGCCGCCAACCAGTTTGGTGCCGTACTCAAGCGCCTGCTCGGAGTGGAAGGTACCCTGGGCACCGGTAAAGCCCTGACAGATAACCTTGGTGTCTTTGTTGATCAGGATGCTCATTATTTACCCCCTGCGGCTTTAACGACCTGCTCTGCAGCATTGGACAGGCTGGTTGCGGCAATGATGTTGAGGCCGCTCTCTTCGAGGACCTTGGTACCCAGTTCAGCGTTGTTGCCTTCCAGGCGTACCACCACAGGAACCTTGACACCCACTTCCTTCACGGCACCAATGATACCCTCGGCGATCATGTCACAACGGACAATGCCACCGAAGATGTTGACCAGTACCGCCTGGACGTTGTCGTCGGACAGGATGATCTTGAACGCTTCGGAGACCCGCTCCTTGGTGGCACCGCCACCCACGTCCAGGAAGTTGGCGGGCTGGCCGCCGGACAGCTTGATGATGTCCATGGTGCCCATGGCCAGGCCGGCACCGTTAACCATGCAGCCGATGTTGCCATCGAGGGCCACGTAGTTGAGTTCCCAGTTGGCGGCTTCCGCTTCGCGGGCATCTTCCTGGGAGGGGTCGTGCATCTCCTGGATCTGCTTCTGGCGGTACAGCGCGTTGCCGTCCACGTTGATCTTGGCATCCAGGCAGTGCAGGTTGCCTTCGCTGGTGATAACCAGGGGGTTGATTTCCAGCAGCGCCAGATCCTTGTCTTCGAACAGCTTGGCCAGGCCCACGAAGATCTTGGCAAACTGGCCGATCTGCGGGCCTTTCAGACCCAGCTTGAAGGCCAGCTCACGGCCCTGGTACGGCTGCGCGCCAACCAGCGGGTCGATCTCGGCCTTGAGGATCTTCTCGGGAGTTTCCTCGGCCACGGTTTCAATTTCGACGCCACCCTCGGTGGATGCCATGAAGACAATGCGGCGGGTGGCACGGTCAACCACGGCTCCCAGATACAGCTCCTGATCGATATCGGTCAGGGACTCGACCAGAATCTTGCTGACCGGCTGGCCTTTCTCGTCGGTCTGGAAGGTCACCAGGTTCTTGCCCAGCCACTGCTCGGCAAAAGCCTTGATGTCGTCCTTGTTCTTCACCAGCTTGACGCCGCCAGCCTTGCCGCGACCACCGGCGTGAACCTGGGCCTTTACCACCCAGCCGTCACCGCCGATCTTGTCAGCAGCCGCAGCTGCCTCGTCAGGAGTATCACAGGCATAGCCCTTGGATACAGGCAGGCCGTATTCAGCAAACAGCTGCTTGGCCTGATATTCGTGCAAATTCATAGTCAAGTGTCCCGCTTTTTGATGGAGGATAACCACATACGGAAATGAACCCGCTGGAACCCATTGAAACCAGCCCGGGCACCAGGCACGGTCTGACTTCGATGCGCTCCGTCATGCGAATTCGCTTCGGCCCGCCGGGGATCGCCTCAGCGGGCCTAAACGCCGCTCCGGGCACGGTGTATTCTCACCGTATCGGGCCGACACCATTGCCCGCCCAGCCCGGAACGTGAGCGCTATTTCTTCTTGCGACGGTTGGCCTTGTGAATAGCGCCACCGTCGACCGCCAGGGCCGCTTCGTGCACGGATTCCGACAGGGTCGGGTGTGCGAAGCAGGTCAGCGCCAGGTCTTCGGCGCTGGAGCCGAATTCCATGGCAATCACACCCTGGGCCACGAGCTCGGATGCCTGGGGACCCACCACGTGGAAGCCCAGAATCCGGTCGGTCTTCTCGTCGGCAATGATCTTGACCATGCCGAACGGAGCGTTTGCGGCCATGGCACGGCCATTGGCAGAAAACGGGAAGGTACCCACCTTGTAGGCCTCACCTTCGGACTTCAGCTCTTCCTCGGTCTTACCGACCCAGGCCACCTCGGGAGAGGTATAGATGATGTTCGGGATGCAGTCATAGTTGACCGCAGGCTTGTGGCCGGCAATCCGCTCGGCGACCATGGCACCCTCTTCCGAGGCCTTGTGGGCCAGCATGGGGCCGCGCACCACATCGCCTACGGCCCAGACTCCGGGCACATCGGTCTTGCAGTGTTCATCCACATAGATAAAGCCACGCTCATCCATGTTGATGCCGGCATCGGCCGCCAGCAGGTTCTCGGTATTGGGGCGACGGCCAACGGCAACGATCAGCTTGTCGAATTTGAGCTGCTCCTTGTTCTTGCCATCTTCGTAGTCCACGTAGACCAGCTTGCGCTTCACCTCGGCCTTGGTCATGCGGGCGCCCAGCTTGATGTCCAGGCCCTGCTTCTTGAACTGCTTGAGGGCATCCTTCGCCACCTGCTGGTCCACCGCCGGCAGGAAGGTATCCATGGCCTCCAGCATGGTCACCTGGGAACCCAGGCGGGCCCATACGCTGCCCAGCTCAAGACCGATAACCCCGGCCCCGATCACGCCCAAGCGCTTGGGCACTTCATCGAATTCCAGCGCACCCTCGGAGTCCACGATGTAGTCACCGTCGAACGGCGCCGGCGGAATCTCGATGGGTTTGGAACCGCTGGCGAGGATCACGTTGTCGGCATCGTAGACCTTGGTGTTGCCATCCTTGTCGGTGACTTCCACCTGACGGTTGGCCAGCAGCTTGCCGTGGCCATGGATGGAGGTGACACCGTTGGACTTGAACAGGCCGGCAATACCGCCGGTAAACTGCTGGACGATACCGCCCTTGCGCTCCATCATCTTGCCGATATTGATCTTGAGATCGTTCAGCTCAATGCCCTGATCCGCATAGCCGTGCTGGGCCTCCTCGTATTTATGGGAGATTTCCAGCAGGGCCTTGGAAGGAATGCAGCCTACATTCAGGCAGGTACCACCCAGTACCTGCTGCTTGCCGTCCTCGGAAGTCCAGGACTCCACACAGGCCGTTTTCAGCCCCTGCTGGGCCGCTTTGATGGCGGCCACGTAACCACCAGGGCCCGCGCCAATGACAATGACATCGTACTTGTCAGACATGTTCTATCCCGTTATCTGGTGGAAGCCCCGGGGGCTGTCGCCTCCCGGGGCTCCGGAATGGGTTTGTGGTGTTCAGACGTCCAGCAGGATGCGGGTCGGATCCTCGATCATTTCCTTGATGGCCACAAGGAACTGCACCGCTTCCTTGCCGTCGATCATACGGTGGTCGTAAGACAGTGCCAGGTACATCATCGGCAGGATCTCGACCTGGCCGTTCACCGCCATCGGACGCTCCTGGATCTTGTGCATGCCCAGGATGGCAGTCTGCGGCGGATTCAGGATCGGGGTGGAGATCAGCGACCCGAAGATACCGCCGTTGGTGATGGTGAAAGTACCGCCGGTCATCTCGTCAATGCCCAGCTTGCCACCTTTCGCCTTCTGGCCGTATTCGACGATCTTCTTCTCGATATCCGCCAGGCCCATGCCATCCACATCACGGAGAACCGGAACCACCAGACCACGATCCGTGGATACGGCCACGCCGATATCCTGGTAACCATGGTAAACCATGTCATTGCCGTCGATGGAGGCATTCACCGCCGGGAAGCGCTTGAGGGCTTCCGTCGCAGCCCTGGCAAAGAAGGACATGAAGCCCAGCTTGATACCGTGGCGCTTTTCAAACGCTTCCTTGTATTCCTTGCGCAGCTCCATGACCGGCTTCATGTTCACCTCGTTGAAGGTGGTGAGCATGGCTGCATCGGTCTGAGCCTGCACCAGGCGCTTGGCGATGCTGGCTCGCAGACGGGTCATGGGAACACGTTTCTCCGGACGCTCGCCGGCGGGCAGCTCGGCGGCCGGAGTCGGCTGGGCCGCGGCAGGAGCACCACCGGAGGACTTGCCGCTGTCGATATGGGCCTGGACGTCTTCCTTGGTGACGCGGCCACCCTTTCCGGAACCCTTGATGCTGTCGGGGTCTACATTGTTCTCCTCGGCCAGCTTGCGGGCCGCCGGGCTCAGGATCGCCTCGCCGGACGTAGCCGGGGCGCTGTCGCCGGAAGACGCTGGCGCCTCCTGCTTGGCCGCGGATGTCTCTTCCTTGCCGGAGTCGCCCTTGTCCGCAGGCTTGCTTTCGCCGGCGGCACCTGCCTTGAACTTACCGATGACCTCACCGCTCTCAACGGTATCGCCCTCGTCCTTGACGATCTCTTCGATGACACCATCCGCGGGCGCAACCACTTCCAGAACCACCTTGTCGGTTTCGATGTCGACAATCAGTTCGTCACGTTCGCAGGCTTCACCGGGTTTCTTGTGCCAGGTCGCAACGGTACCCTCAGCGACCGATTCCGGGAAAACGGGGGCTTTAATTTCTGTTGACATTTCAAATCCTTACGTTTGGTATCTGGTCACAGTTCAAAGGCGTCATCTACCAGCTTTTTCTGCTGCTCGACGTGGACCGACATGTAACCTGCAGCAGGGGCGGCAGAGGCATCACGGCCGGCGTATTCCAGGTACAGCTTCGGGTTCAGCCGAGAGAGTGCAGCCCGCATGTGGTGCTGACTGCAATACCAGGCCCCCTGGTTCATAGGCTCTTCCTGGCACCACACCGCATTCTTGAGCTTGGTGTACGGTGCCAGCAGCTCGTCCAGGTCGTCACCCGGGAACGGATACAGTTGCTCGATCCGGAAGATCACCACATCATCGCGACCCTCGGTTTTCTTCTTCTCCAGCAGATCGTAGTACACCTTGCCGCTACAGAGGATCAGACGAGTCACCTTCTTGGGATCGGAAGGCTCCTTCTCGGGCAGTATGGTCTGGAACGTGCCCGAGGTCAGGTCATCCAGATCCGACGTGGCTTCTTTGTGACGCAGCAGGCTCTTGGGCGTAATGGCTACCAGGGGCTTGCGCAGGGGGCGTTTCACCTGGCGGCGCAGCATATGGAACACCTGGGACGGCGTGGTCGGAACACATACCTGAATGTTGTGCTCCGCAGCCAGCTGCAGGAAGCGTTCAAGCCGTGCGGAAGAGTGCTCCGGCCCCTGCCCTTCATAACCGTGGGGCAGCAACAGTGTCAGACCACACAGGCGGCCCCATTTGTGCTCGCCACTGGTCAGGAACTGATCGATGACCACCTGGGCGCCGTTCGAGAAATCCCCGAACTGGGCTTCCCATACGATAAGCGCATCGGGTGTCGTGGTGGCGTAACCGTACTCGAATGCCATCACCGCTTCTTCCGACAGCAGGGAGTCGTAGATCTCGAAACGCGGCTGATTGTCAGACAGGTTCGCCAGCGACGTATAGGTATCGCCGTCCTTCTGGTTATGAAGGATGGCGTGGCGGTGGGAGAAGGTGCCGCGACCAACGTCCTGGCCGGTGATACGAATCGGGTGACCCTCGTCCAGCAGGGACGCGTACGCCATCATCTCACCATAACCCCAGTTGAGACCGAGGGCACCGGCAGTCATCTTCTTGCGGTCTTCAACGATCTTCTGCACCTGGCGCTGGACCGAAAAGCCCTCGGGCACGTGAGTCAGCTTCTTACCCAGGCGCTGAATGTTCTTGAGGGTGACGCTGGTCTTGCACTTCGCGGTCCACTCATGGCCCAGGTACGGCGTCCAGTCCACGTAGAGCTCGGTATTGGGCTCCTTGACCAGGGATTTCACCACGTGCTCACCATTATCGAGGGCATCCCGATAATCGGTCTCCATCTGCTTGGCGTCGTCTTCGGACAGCACGCCCTCCTCCACCAGCTTGCTGGCATACAGGTGGCGCGTGCTCTTGAGCTTGCGGATCTTGTCGTACATGACCGGCTGGGTGGACGAGGGCTCATCCGCCTCGTTGTGGCCACGGCGACGGTAACAGACCAGGTCGATGACCACGTCACGCTTGAATTCGTTGCGGTAGTCCATGGCCATCTGGGTGACGAACATCACCGCTTCCGGATCATCGGCATTCACGTGCAGGATCGGCGCCTGGACCATCTTGGCCACATCGGTGCAGTACTCGGTGGAGCGGGCGTCTTCCTGCTTGCTGGTGGTGAAGCCCACCTGGTTGTTGATGACGATGTGGATAGTGCCACCGATACCAAAGCCCCGGGTCTGGGACATCTGGAAGGTTTCCATCACCACGCCCTGACCGGCAAACGCGGCGTCACCGTGCATGATGATCGGCACCACCTGGGAGCCGTCGGTGTCGTTGCGGCGGGTCTGGCGGGCGCGAACGGAGCCTTCCACCACCGGAGAGACAATCTCCAGGTGTGAGGGGTTGAACGCCAGCGCCAGGTGTATCTCGCCGCCCTCGGTCATGACGTTGGAGGAGAAGCCCTGGTGGTACTTGACGTCACCGGAGCCGGAATCGGCCATCTTCTTGCCTTCAAACTCGTCAAACAGATCCTTGGGGTTCTTGCCCAGGGTGTTGACCAGCACGTTCAGGCGTCCACGGTGAGCCATGCCCAGGACAATTTCCTTGGCACCGTAGCTACCGGCACGCTGGATCAGCTCGTCCAGACAGGGGATCAGGCTTTCACCACCCTCAAGGCCAAAGCGCTTCACACCCGGGTATCGGGAACCCAGGTATTTTTCCAGGCCCTCGGCAGCCGTCAGCCTCTCAAGAAGATGCTTGCGGGTCTTGGCCTCATAGGTGGGACTGGACCGCACCGGTTCCATCCGCTGCTGGAACCAGCGCTTGATCCGGGTGTCTACCACATGCATGTACTCGGCACCGATGCTGCCGCAATAGGTCTGGCGCAGTTCATCAATGATATCGCCGAGTTTCATCCGCTCGGAGCCGAAGTTCAGGGACCCGGTCTGGAACTCGAGATCACGGTCCGCTTCCGTCAGTTCGTGGAACGACGGGTCCAGATCCTCCGCCCCGGGACGCTGCCAGACACCCAGCGGGTCAAGCTTCGCTTCCTGGTGACCACGGAACCGGTAAGCATTGATCATCTGGAGAACGCGGATCTGCTTGCGGTCGGCGTCGGTGGTGGCGGAGGCGGGAACACCGGCGCCATTGTAGAAGCGCTGGTTGCGGGATATGTGTTCGAACTGTTCGCGGATGGTGGAGTGGGCAATGTCACGGGTATTACCGTCGACGCCCGGCAGCTTGTCGAAATAGCTTCGCCACTCTTCGGGAATGGCGTTGGGATCGGTCAGGTAGGTTTCAAAAAGCTGCTCAACATAGGCAAGATTCCCACCCTGTAGATGGGACGTCTGCCATAACTGCTCCATTATGCTTTCATGCATTTTGAATAGCTCACCTTGGACTGGTGCGGGGGAGCTTTTTATGGTCGGCCAGGGATATTTCTCAGTCAATACGGGTTTTTACCGGATCGACAACAGCCACCACAACGCTCACGGATGTTTTCCGTTCCCCGGTGGTTTTTATACTGAATCGCGCCGCGGCAGCACTTTTTGGGCGCCGCCTGCGGCCCGATAGCTTGCCCTACCGGCCCTCACCTGCCAATCCGCCTTTGGTAGAAGGCTATCCGGTCAGGTGGAATGCAAGCCGGGAGGTCTGGCACTTCCCGAACAGTATAGCGGTACTCCTGGAAACCGCTGGTTACGTCGCCCGCTGAAGCAGCAGGTTACGAATATGGCCAATCGCCCGGGTCGGGTTCAGACCCTTGGGACAAACACTGACACAGTTCATGATGCCGCGGCAGCGGAACACGCTGAACGGATCATCCAGGTCAGCAAGTCGTTCCGCCTGGGCGGTATCCCGACTATCCGCCAGGAAGCGGTAGGCCTGCAGCAGGCCCGCAGGGCCAACGAACTTCTCCGGGTTCCACCAGAACGACGGACAGGAAGTGGAGCAGCAGGCACAGAGAATACACTCGTACAGGCCATCCAGCTTCTCGCGGTCTTCAGGTGACTGCAGGCGTTCGATGGCCGGCTCCGGATTGTCGTTGATCAGGTACGGCTGCACCTTCTCGTACTGCTGGTAGAACAGGTTCATGTCCACCACCAGGTCACGGATCACCGGCAGCCCCGGCAGTGGGCGCAGCACCAGCTTGCCATTCTTGACCACTTCCGACACCGGTGTGATACAGGCCAGGCCGTTCTTGCCATTCATGTTCATGCCATCGGAGCCACAAACCCCCTCACGACAGGAACGACGATAGGCCAGAGTCTCATCCTGTTCCTTGGCGATGGCCAGGATGTCCAGCACCATCAGATCCTTGCCTTCCGGAATCTCGATCTCAACATCCTGCATGTAAGGGGCGTTGTCAGTTTCCGGATTGTAACGGTAAAGGCTTACCAACATTATTCATGTCCCCCTTAATAGGTCCGAATCTTCGGCTCGAACGTCGGAACCGTTTTCGGAGCGAAGTTCACATCGCGCTTGCCAACCCGCTTGTCCAGCGGGAAGTACAGGGAGTGCTTCAGCCAGTTTTCGTCATCACGCTCGGTGAAGTCGTTACGGGCATGGGCACCACGGCTCTCTTTACGCTCATTGGCGGCAACGGCGGTGGCGTAGGCCACTTCGTACAGGTTATCCAGTTCAAGCGCTTCGATCCGCGCCGTGTTGAAGGCGTTGCTGCGGTCGGTCAGCTTGGTGCGACGCACCCGCTCGCCGATTTCATCCAGTCGCTTGAGCCCTTTCTCCATGCTCTCACCGTCACGGAATACACCGAAGTACAGTTGCATGCAGTCCTGCAGGTCCTTGCGCACAGCCGCCACATCCTCACCTTCTGAGGTATTGTTGAGGCGGTCGATGCGGGCCATCGCCTTCTGGATTTCCTCGTCGGTGGCACCGTCGGTCTCGAAACCATCGCGGATCATCTTCTCGATGTGCAGACCGGCAGCACGGCCAAATACCACCAGGTCCAGCAGCGAGTTGCCACCCAGACGGTTGGCGCCGTGCACGGATACGCAGGCTGCCTCACCACAGGCAAACAGGCCGTCAATGGGCGCGTCGTTGCCGTTCTCGTCCTGGGTCAGGGCCTGACCGCCGACGTTGGTGGGAATCCCACCCATCATATAGTGGCAGGTGGGGACAACCGGAATCGGCTCCTTCACCGGATCCACGTGGGCAAAGGTCCGTGACAGTTCACAGATGCCCGGCAGACGCAGGTTCAGGGTTTCCTCACCCAGGTGATCCAGCTTCAGCAGCACGTGATCCTTGTCGGGGCCGCAGCCACGGCCTTCCAGGATCTCCAGAACCATGGAGCGGGCCACCACATCACGACCGGCCAGGTCCTTCGCGTTCGGTGCATAACGTTCCATGAACCGCTCGCCCTCGGCGTTGATCAGGTAGCCGCCCTCACCCCGGCAACCTTCGGTCACCAGAACCCCGGCACCGTGGATGCCGGTGGGATGGAACTGCCACATCTCAATATCCTGCACCGGGAAACCGGCGCGGAGCGCCATGCCGATACCATCGCCGGTATTGATCAGGGCGTTGGTAGTGGAGGAGTAGATACGGCCAGCGCCGCCGGTAGCCAGCACGGTGGCCTTGGCCTTGATGTAGGCAACCTCACCGGTCTCGATCTCAATGGCGACAACGCCAACCACCTGGTTCTTGCTGTTCTTCACCAGGTCAACGGCATACCACTCGTTAAGGAAGGTGGTGCCGCCCTTGAGGTTGGCCTGATACAGGGTGTGAAGCAGGGCGTGACCGGTACGGTCGGCAGCGGCACAGGTACGGGCCGCCTGGCCACCCTTGCCGTAGTCCTTGGACTGGCCGCCGAACGGACGCTGGTAGATACGGCCCTGTTCTGTACGGGAGAACGGCAGCCCCATGTGCTCAAGCTCGAACACGGCCTGAGGGCCAACGGAACACATGTATTCGATGGCGTCCTGGTCACCGATGTAATCGGAACCCTTGACGGTGTCATACATGTGCCAGCGCCAGTCGTCGTTGGGATCGGCACTGGCAATGGCGCAGGTGATGCCGCCCTGGGCAGACACGGTGTGGGAGCGTGTCGGGAACACCTTGGTAATACAGGCGGTGTTAAGACCGGACTCGGTCAGCTGCAGGGCAGCCCGCATGCCGGAACCACCGCCACCAATAACGATCGCGTCGTAGGAAATGGTCTTGATATTAGCCATCTATTAAAGCCCCCAAAGAATCTGAATGCCCCAGACAACATAGACAAACATTACCGTGCCGCAGACGGCCTGGAACAGGAACCGCGGCAGAGTCGCCTTGATGTAGTCGGTAGAAACGGTCCACAGACCGACCCATGCATGACCACCGAGAGCGATCAGGGTGCCCAGACTGAAAATGCGGAACCAGGTCTGGCTGAACAGACCGGCCCAGGCTTCGTAATTGACATCGGTCGTCAACATGAATCCGAGCAGGAAGATGGTATAGAGGGCCAATACGTAGGCGCTTACGCGCTGGATCATCCAGTCGTAGACGCCGCTGCGACCTGGATTCGTGATGCTGTTTACTGCCATACCCATACCCCCGCGAGAATGATCAGGATTACCGAAATCACCACTGTAAGCTTGGCCGCGAGACGACCGCTGTGGAGTTCCTCGCCGATGCCCATGTCCATCAGCAGGTGCTTGATGCCCGCTACAAGGTGGTACAGCAGGGCCGACAGGATGCCCCAGATGATCAGCTTCGCCAGGAAGCTGTCCAGCAATTCATTGACGCGATTGAAGCCAGCTTCCCCGGACAGCGATACGTCCAGCCCGTACAGCAGGAAGGCGACACCCACAAACAGGATGACGCCGCTGATACGGTGGATAATGGAAGTAATGGCAGGTAGCGGAAAATGAAACTTGCCGAGATCGAGATTAACTGGTCGTTTGCTATTCACAGCGCTCTCACACTCTCTCTTTACTCCGCGTTGCCGGACTGGCCGGGGCGGATGGTTGGTATGAAGGATGACCGTGTCGGCACGCCGTTGTGTCCGCACAGATTGGTCGGGAGGGAGAACATCACCGCAGACGTCGTTGCAGGCGTTCCATAAGGTATGTCCCCGTTTCCGGGCTAGGGATTATAAGGAGTGCCCCCGGGAATTACAAACCGGCAACGCCGGAAAACCCTGTCAGATCAGGCCATCCACTCAGCTATTGTGGTAATTGACAAAATCAATTCGAGACGCAATTACCGCCCGTCTCAACGCCACCCGGCCCGCTTTGATACTTGAATTTACCAGCCGGGCGCCTCCATTTTAGATCACAATGAGGTATCATGCCCGGATCGAATCCGTATCTTTTATCTCGCCGCGCATTGACAAAAAAAGCCAACACCCTATATTTTGCCGCCGGTTTACCAATAATACGCGCCTTCCCGCGCTACTAACGCTGAAAACAGGAGAGCACCATGACCGACAGGAAAGCCACGCTCTCGGTGGGTGACAAGTCCATTGAGCTTCCGGTTTACTCGGGTACCGTCGGGCCAGACGTCATTGACGTTCGCGGCCTTGTCCAGGAAGGCGTTTTCACCTATGACCCGGGCTTCGTATCCACAGCGGCCTGCGATTCCGCCATCACCTACATTGATGGCGCCAAGGGTGTCCTGCTGCATCGGGGCTACCCCATTGACCAGCTTGCCGAGTCCTCCGATTACCTGGAAGTGTGCTACCTGCTCCTGAACGGCGAACTGCCTACCGCGGAAGAGAACAAGCAATTCCACAACACCATCAAGAACCACACCATGCTCCACGACCAGATGCGCAATTTCTTCCACGGTTTCCGCCGTGATGCGCATCCCATGGCCATCATGTGTGGCGTGGTTGGCGCGCTGTCCGCCTTCTACCATGACCAGATGGACGTGACTGATCCGCGTCAGCGGGAAATCACCGCCCACCGCCTGATTGCCAAGATGCCCACCATTGCGGCCTGGTGCTACAAGTATTCCATTGGTCAGCCGTTCATGTACCCGCGCAATGACCTGGACTACGCCGAGAACTTCCTGCAGATGATGTTCGGCGTGCCCTGCGAGGAATACAAGCCCAGCCCGACCCTGGCCAAGGCCATGGACAAGATCTTCCTGCTGCATGCGGACCACGAGCAGAACGCGTCCACCTCCACCGTTCGCCTGGCCGGCTCTACCGGCGCCAACCCCTACGCCTGTATCGCCTCCGGCATCGCTGCCCTGTGGGGCCCGGCACACGGTGGCGCCAACGAGGCGGTACTGGACATGCTGGCCGAGATCGGCGACGAAGCCAACATCGAGAAGTTCATTGCCAAGGCCAAGGACAAGGACGACCCCTTCCGTCTGATGGGCTTTGGTCACCGGGTCTACAAGAACTTCGACCCCCGCGCCAAGGTCATGCGTGAAACCGCCCATGAGGTGCTGGAAGAACTGGGTCTGGAAGACGATCCGCTGCTGAAGATCGCCCAGCGCCTGGAGAAGATCGCCCTGGAAGACGAGTACTTCGTGGAGCGCAAGCTGTACCCGAACGTGGACTTCTACTCCGGCATCATCCTCAAGGCCATCGGCATACCGACCTCCATGTTCACGGTCATCTTTGCCATGTCCCGCACCATCGGCTGGTACAGCCACTGGAACGAGATGGTCTCCGGCAACTACCGGATCGGTCGTCCGCGTCAGCTGTACACCGGCCCCGAGAAGCGGGACTATCCGAAGAAGTAAGTGCCCTGCCCCCTTAAGGCAGATGCTATTGAAAGGCCGCTGGGTTCGCTCAGCGGCCTTTTTTGACCTGGAAGCTGGGTGTAAGACGCCTGCCCAGGCGCTTTCATCAAACTTCCCCTCTCCACCCCCCCAATCCCTCGCCATACATTCCCTCTCCCCAGTGCGGGAGAGGGCCAGGGAGAGGGGGAGCACCCGCAGGGCGCAATGGTGTTAACACCGGAACCCGGCCTCTTCACCCTCTCCCCAACCCTCTCCCGTCAAGGGAGAGGGGGCTACATAGAGTCACTGGCGGACCTCCCCTCACCCCTACGAGTGTGAGGGAGCTGCCTCAGCCCTACCCTGAAACTGAAGGAACAGAAGTCCCGCAGACGGCTTTAACATCCTGATTGGTTCTGCAATCATCAACCACTTAACGCACACTGACCTGGTAACGGGAGTCATCCGGATGAAGAACATCGCATTTATCGGCCTTGGCATCATGGGCTATCCGATGGCCGGCCACCTGGCAAAGGCCGGACTGGCCGTGAAAGTCTGGAATCGCAGCCCGGGAAAGGCGGGGCAGTGGGCCAGCGACTATGATGGCGAGGCCTGCACCACCATAGCGGAAGCGGTTGGACAGGCGGACCTGGTACTGACCTGTGTGGGCGCTGACCCGGATCTGAGGGAGGTTTATTACGGACCCGGGGGCATTACTGAAAACGCGCCCCGGGGCGCCGTACTGGTGGATCACACCACCGCATCCGCGGGCGTTGCCGAAGAGCTGTATGAAGCAGCCGCTGCGGCAGGACAGCAATTCATCGATGCGCCTGTCTCCGGCGGCCAGCAAGGGGCCGAGAACGGCCAACTCACGATTATGTGCGGCGGTGATGAACAGGCCTTTAACAGCGTCAGGGAAACTCTGAGCCTCTACTCGAAAGCCCTGAACCTGATGGGCCCGGCCGGCAGTGGCCAGAAGACGAAAATGGTCAACCAGATCGCCATAGCAGGCCTGGTACAGGGACTGTCGGAGGCCATCCATTTCGCGGAGCAGGCGGATCTGGATGTCAGCCGGGTGATTGATGTTATCTCCAAGGGCGCCGCCCAGTCCTGGCAGATGGAGAACCGCTCAGCCACCATGATCGCAGGCGAGTTCGACCATGGCTTTGCGGTGGATTGGATGCGCAAGGATCTGGCGATCTGCCTGGAGGAGGCGCGCAGAAACGGCTCCAAACTACCTGTAGCCGCCCTGGTGGATCAGTTCTATGGGGATGTGCAGGAGATGGGCGGACGACGCTGGGATACGTCATCGCTGGTACAGCGGCTGAGGAAACGGTGAAAGTCTGCCGCCGAGTCTGCGGCAAACAGCCCCTCTCCCCCTGAGAGAGGGGCCTTTAACTACTTCTTCTTGTCCCGCGGCACCCAGCGCCCGTTCTCGTACCAGGCGGACCAGCCCGTCGCCTTGCCATCCTTCTCGGACATGACGTACTGCTCCTTGGACTTGCGGCTGTAGCGGATCACCGTGGGATTGCCCTCTGGGTCCTTCTCAGGCGCCTCCATCAGATAATCGTACTTGGGATCGATTTCCTTGCGATGCGGCTTGATCTCCATGACCAGCGGCGGCCGGGTTTCCCGGTTCTTGGGGAACTTGCTGGCCGCCAGGAACAGGCCGGAGGCGCCATCCCGCAGGACGTAGGTGTCGTCCACCTTCTGGCACGGAAGCTCTGGCATGGGCACCGGGTCCATCTTGGGCGGTGCCGGCTCGCCGTTCTTCAGCAGCTTGCGGGTGTTCTTGCACTCGGTGTTGGTGCAGCCGAAATACTTGCCGAAACGCCCGGTCTTGAGCTGCATTTCAGAGCCACACTTGTCGCACTCCAGGGTCGGACCGTCATAGCCCTTGATGCGGAAGGTGCCCTCCTCCACTTCAAACCCGGGGCAGTCCGGATTGTTACCGCAGATGTGAAGTTTGCGCTTCTCGTCGATCAGGTAGCTGTCCATGGCGGTGCCACACTTGGAGCAGCGGCGCTTCTTGCGGAGCAGCAGGCTCTCGCCCTCGCCTTCCACGTCATCTTCGGCGCTGACCACCTCGTCACCGGAAACCAGGTTCATGGTGGTCTTGCAGCGCTCCTTGGGCGGCAGTGAATAGCCGGAGCACCCCAGGAAGACACCGGTACTGGCCACGCGGATCTGCATATTGCGACCGCAGGAGGGGCATGGAATGTCCGTCTCCGTGGGCGTGTTGCTGCGCATGCCGCCCTCGGGCTTCTCCGCCTCCTCGAGCTGGTGGCGGAAACGGGCGTAGAAGTCGTTCAGAACCTTCTTCCAGTCCTCATCACCCTCGGCAATCTCGTCCAGCTCGTCTTCCATGCGGGCGGTGAAATCATAGTCCATCAGGTTCGGGAAGGACTCCGACAGGCGTTCGGTGACGATATCACCCATCTTCTCCGCGTAGAACCGGCGGTTCTGCAGACGGACATAACCCCGGTCCTGGATGGTGGAGATGATGGAGGCGTAGGTGGAGGGCCGGCCGATGCCCTGTTTCTCCAGCTCCTTGACCAGGCTGGCCTCTGTGTACCGGGGCGCCGGCTTGGTGAAGTGCTGGCTCGGGTCGAGCTTGACCAGGTCCAGCACCTCGTCCACCTGGATGTCCGGCAGGGCCACATCCTCGTCTTTCTTGGCGGACTGGGGCGCGGCCTTCAGGAAACCGTCAAACTTGATGATACGGCCACGGGTGCGTAGCTCGTAGTCGCCATTGGCCACCAGGATGGAGGTGCTGAGAAACTCCGCATCGGCCATCTGGCAGGCGATAAACTGGCGCCAGATCAGCTCATACAGTTTCTCAGCATCCTTTTCCAATCCACTGATATCAGAGGCTTTCCTGGTCACCTCAGTTGGGCGGATCGCCTCGTGGGCTTCCTGCGCCCCCTCTTTGCTTCCATAGACACGGGGCTTCTCCGGCAGGTAGCGGTCACCGAACTGTTTGCCAATGTAACCCCGTACACTGGTGACGGCGTCCTGGCTCAGGTTAGTGGAATCCGTCCGCATATAGGTGATGAAGCCCGCCTCATAGAGGCGCTGGGCCAGCATCATGGTCTTCTTGACGCTGAAGCCCATGCGGTTGCTGGCTGCCTGCTGGAGCGTGGAGGTGATGAACGGCGCCGACGGACGGGAGCGGGTGGGCTTGTCTTCCCGCTTGGCGACGCGGAACTCGCCCTGCTTCAGGCGCTCAACATGTTCGGTGCTCTGTTTCTCGTTGACCGGGCGGTAGGCCTTGTCCTGGTAGCGGGTCACCTCGAAGCGGACCGGAGAGGCCTGTTGCTTGAGGTCTGCATGGAGCTGCCAGTATTCCTCCGGCACGAAGCGGCGGATTTCCTTCTCCCGCTCGACGATCAGACGGACCGCTACCGACTGCACACGGCCGGCGGAGAGCCCCCGGGCGATCTTGGACCACAGCAGCGGCGACACCATATAGCCGACCACCCGGTCCAGGAAACGACGGGCCTGCTGGGCGTTGACCCGATTGGTATCCACACTACCCGGATCCTCGAAGGCCGCCTGGATAGCGCGCTTGGTGATTTCGTTGAACACCACACGGCGATACTTGTCGGACTCGCCGCCAATGGTTTCCCGCAGGTGCCAGGCGATGGCCTCCCCTTCACGGTCCAGATCCGTCGCGAGATAGACATGGTCGGCGGACTTGGCCAGGCGCTTGAGTTCACTGACCACCTTTTCCTTGCCGGGCAGGATCTCATAGCGGGCCTGCCAGTCCTGGTCCGGATCCACGCCCATCCGGGCAATCAGCTGATCCCGGGCCTTGCGCTTCTTGTAGGCGGCCTTTTCCTCCGGATTCATCTTCCGGGTCTGGGCCGCCTGCCGGGCACGCTCCTTGGGGTCGGAGGTAGAACCACTGCCACTGACGGGAAGATCGCGAATATGACCAACACTGGATTTTACGATGTAGTCGTTACCCAGATACTTGTTGATGGTCTTCGCTTTGGCTGGCGACTCGACGATAACGAGACTTTTACCCATATCAGAGACATTACCCCTGGAAACAGTTCAATAAACAGCCTTCCCCAAACCGCAAGAAAAATCAGCCAACTGGAACAGTACGGGGGCAGGCCGGATCGCATAGGTGCACTGTTTTACAGTGTCAGCTATTTCAAGACAACCCATTCTTTGATTTTTGGTATAGCTATAGCACAACCGTCAACAGGACAAGGCAATCTTTTATTACCTATCCATGTTCAGCATTCGTGGATTCCCGTGACGGCAATGAAAAGGCCCGGCACAAGGCCGGGCCTGATCACCTGGACTCCCCGGCCGGCAGAAGAATCCGCCGGCCATCAGGGTATCGGTCTGTCAGGTGGGCATCAGACCCGTTCCCAGACCGTTGCAATGCCCTGGCCGAGTCCGATACACATGGTGGATACTCCCAGATCTCCACCACGAGCCTGCATGATGTTCAGCAGGGTGGTGGAAATCCGGGCGCCGGAGCAGCCCAGGGGATGCCCCAGGGCAATGGCGCCACCATTGAGGTTGACCTTCTTGTCCATCACGTCCAGCAGTTTCAGATCCTTCAGTACCGGCAGGGACTGCCCGGCGAAGGCTTCGTTCAGCTCCCAGAAGTCGATGTCGTCGATGGTCAGACCGGCGCGCTTCAGCGCCTTCTTGGTGGCCGGAACCGGGCCATAGCCCATGATGGCAGGATCCACACCGGCGACCGCCATACCACGGATTTTGGCGATCGGCGTCAGGCCCAGCTCCTCGGCCTTCTCGGCGGACATCATCAGCATGGCGGAAGCGCCGTCGGTCAGCTGTGAGGACGTACCAGCAGTTACCGTACCCTGCTTCGGGTCAAAGGCCGGCTTGAGCTGGCCCAGTGACTCAGCCGTGGTCTCGGGACGGATGGTCTCGTCTTCCTCGATCAGCTTCACGAAGCCGTTCTCGTCATGACCTTCGATGGGCACGATCTCGTTCCTGAAACGGCCTTCCAGGGTCGCCTCGTGGGCCAGACGGTGGGACCGGGCCCCGAACTCGTCCTGCTGCTCACGGCTGATACCGTGCATCTTGGCCAGCATTTCCGCGGTCAGGCCCATCATGTTGGACGCCTTGGCAGAATACTTGGAGGAGGCCGGGTTATGGTCGAAGCCCTCAGTCATGGGTACATGCCCCATGTGCTCCACCCCGCCGATCACAAACACGTCGCCATTGCCAGTCTGGATCGCCTGGGCCGCGGTATGGATGGCGGTCATGGATGAGCCGCAGAGGCGGTTCACGGTCTGCGCGCCCGCCTCGTGAGGCACCCGGGTCAGCAGGGAGATGTGGCGTGCCACGTTAAAACCCTGCTCCTTGGTCTGGTTCACCGCGCCCCAGATGACGTCTTCCACGTCTTTCGGATTCAGCTTGGGGTTGCGGTCCAGCAGCGCATCAATCAACGCGGCGGACAGGTTCTCTGCGCGAACGTTGCGGAAGCAGCCGTTCTTGGCACGACCCATCGGAGTCCGCACGCAATCCACTACGACAACGTCTCTCGGATTAAGGCTCATAGATCTTTCTCCGTTCGGAAATCTCGTTCAGATACCCCTGAAACCGCGCCAGCCAAAGACTGGCGCTCAGAGGCCTCCATGGGTTCAGCCGAAGAACGTCTCGCCGTTCTTCGCCATTTCACGCAGCTTGTCGGTCGGGTGGTACAACGGACCCAGGTCTGCATACTTGTCTGCCAGCTCGACGAACTTGTCGACGCCCATGTCATCGATGTAGCGCAGTGCGCCACCGCGGAACGGAGGGAAGCCGATACCGTAGATCAGGCCCATATCGGCATCCGCCGGCTCCTCGACAATGCCATCTTCCAGGCAGCGAACGGTTTCCATGCACAGGGGAATCATCATGCGGGCGATGATGTCCTCGTCGGTCAGGTCTTTCTTGTCCTTGACCACAGGTTCAAGCAGTTTATAGGTTTCTTCGTCTACCACCTTCTTCTGCTTGCCTTTCTTGTCTTCCTCGTAGGCATAAAAGCCCTTGCCGTTCTTCTGGCCGTAGCGGTCGTTCTCGTACATCACATCAATGCCGGACTTCCAGTCGGTCTTCATGCGATCCGGGAAACCATCCGCCATAACTTCATTGGCGTGCTTGCCGGTGTCCATGCCAACCACGTCCAGCAGGTAGGCCGGACCCATGGGCCAGCCGAAGCTCTCCATCACCTTGTCCACGCGCTGGAAATCGGCACCGTCGCGCACCAGGCCGGCAAAGCCGCCAAAGTACGGGAACAGCACACGGTTCACCAGGAAGCCCGGGCAATTGTTGACCACGATCGGGGTCTTGCCCATGGCCTTGGCGTAGGCCACGGTGGTGGCGATGGCGCGGTCGCTGGTCTTTTCACCACGGATCACCTCAACCAGCGGCATCATCGGTACCGGGTTGAAGAAGTGCATGCCGCAGAAGTTCTCGGCACGCTTGAGGTTGGTCGCCAGGGTGTCAATGGAAATCGTGGAGGTGTTGGAAGTGATGATCGTGTCTTCGGAGACCTGATCTTCCACTTCCCGCAGCACGGAGTCCTTCACCTTCACGTTTTCGACCACGGCTTCAACCACGATATCCACGTTGCCGAAGTCGCCATAGGTCAGGGTCGGACGGATATTGTTGAGGGCGTCGGCCATCTGCTCGGGCTTCATCTTGCCCTTGGCGACACGCTTGCTCAGCAGCTTCTTGGCCTCTTTCAGACCCAGGGCAATGCCATCCTCGTTGATGTCCTTCATCAGGATCGGGGTGCCCTTGTACGCGGACTGGTAGGCAATACCGCCGCCCATGATCCCGGCACCGAGAACCGCGGCCTGTTTGACGTCAGCGGCTTCCTTCTCCCACTGTTTGGCCTTGGCCTTGAGCTTCTGGTCGTTCAGGAACAGTCCCACCAGGCAGGCCGCCACGTTGGTCTTGGCCATCTTGGCGAAGCCTTTGGCCTCCACTTCGATCGCCTTGTCGCGGGTCAGGCTGGCGTGTTTCTGCATGACCTTGATGGCTTCCACCGGGGCCGGATAGTTCTTGCCCGCCTGGCCGGCGACGAAACCCTTGGAGGTTTCGAAGGCCATCATGCTTTCCATGTTGTTGAGCTGGATCTTGCCCTTCTTCTCTTCACGACGGGCCTGGTAGTCGAGCTTGCCGTCGTTGCACTGCTCGATAATGGCCAGGGCGGCATCCATCAGCCTGTCGGCTTCCACTACGGCATCCACCGCGCCGGTCTTCAGGGCCTTGTCCGCACGGTTCTCGGAGCCCATGCAGATCCATTCGATGGCGTAGTCAACACCGATCAGGCGTGACAGGCGAACCGTACCGCCAAAGCCCGGAAAGATACCCAGTTTGACTTCCGGCAGGCCAACTTTCGCCTTGCTGTCCATTACCCGGTAATCGGTGGCCAGGCCCATTTCAAAGCCGCCACCCAGGGCCATGCCGTTAATGCAGGTCACGGTCGGGAAAGGCAGGTCTTCAATATCGTTGAATACAGCGTTGGCAGTGAGGTTGTTGTTGATCAGGTCTTCCTCAGGCCCGGCAAACAGGTCGGTAAACTCAGTGATGTCCGCGCCGACAATAAAACTGTCCTTGCCGCTGGTTACCACCAGCCCCCTGAGGTTGGTCTGTGCCTTCAGTTTGTCGGTGGCGGCCCTCAGTTCCTCGATGGTGAGGCGGTTGAACTTGTTCACTGACTCGCCCTGCAAGTCAAAGTTCAACTGGGCAATTCCGCCTTCGATCTCTTTTACCGTGATGGCTTTACCTTCGTAAATCATCAACTGATCTCCAGTCTGTGTTGATTGCTGTGCCCTGCTCCGACGACGCCGGGGCCGGCATTACAGCGGATTCTCGGTCACTGCCTCAAGCGCACCGTCTGGCTCGCTCGCTGACCGACTGCGTGACGATGCCCTTGCGCTCGGATCAAAATTCATACGGTCGTTTGAATCCAGAGGGGCACACCTTGTGAAAAAACATCGATCTTGTCAACGAATTTGTGACATCAGGTTAATAACGACTGCAAACTGCGCGTTAAAATGGCCGCCTAAGCTCACGGCGGAACTGCAAAATCGGGTAAAATCTCGGAACCGGGTCGCAATCTGTAACAAAGCGCTTGATTGGCTGTAGCGCTTAATTTAGCTTTGTGAACCGAGTCCCGTCCATTCGAATAAGAAAGCGCATCGCTTATGGAGTACCGCCCCAATGAATGACTCTCGCCTCCGAATCCATACTGTACTGGCAGCGATGGCTCTGTTGCTGGTCAGCTCTCTCTCGGCCCGGGCTGATGAAGGGGCTGCATTCCTGCGTGAACTTCATGAGTTCCGTCTCAACAACTTCATGGCGCTCTCTACCTATTATCGATATAGCGCCACCAGCGACACCGCCGCGGAAGGTAGTATCAAGGAGTTGATGGGTGAAGCCACCCGTAACCTGCAGGCGGTTTCCGAGAGCGGCGCCAACGTCCTTACCAGTGACCAGCTTGCCTCCCTGCGCACCGAGTTCAACACCTTCAGCCAACTGATGGCCCAGAACGTCAGCGACGTTACCGAAATCGGCTACCCGGACCTGCGCCTGGTGGGCGAAATGGCTAACCAGGCGGTCAAGCTGAGCAACGTCGCCCAGGAACTCTACACCCAGGCACGGGAAAGCTCCCAGACCGCCATCAAGCCGCAAGTGGAAACCGCACGCTCTGCCTCGGTGCTGATGGCCCAGATGCTGTCCCGCTATGCTGCCCGCTCCTACAGCCCGGTTACCCAGACCTTCCAGGGCGCCTCAGGCCTTGCACCGCTGGATGAGCAGGCCAGGGAGCTGGATGCCCTGATCACCGAATTCGTAACCGCTGCCGGCGATGGCTCACTGCAGGACACTGCGGTTGAAATCCAGACCAAGTGGGGCTTCATCCGGGACTCTTACATCAACTATAACAAGCAGAACGTGGTCTTTGTGATCGAACGCTACTCCCGCGCTATCCTTGAGGAGCTGAACCTGGCGGTAGACTCCCTCCAGAATGCCTGATTTTCCGGGCGTCCGACCTTTTTAAGGGCCACCTCCTGGTGGCCCTTTTCCGTTTATTTGACCACCGTCAGTTTACAGCACTGCGAATTGACCTAAAGTAAGGATTAAGGAGCCTCTGAATAACTCCTTGATGCCCTGTCCCACTTTGGAAAGGAGTGGCGTATCCATGTCTGTATACAACAAGATTCTGGTGGCTATCGATCTTACGGAAGAAGCCCCGCAAGTTCTCAAGAAAGCAATCGATATTGGTCGGCAACACAATGCCCGGGTGCTGCTGGCCCATGTGGTGGAGCCCGTGGGCTACGCCTACGGAGGTGACATCCCCATGGACCTGAGCGAACTCCAGGACCAGCTGGACAAGGCCGCCCGGGAGCAACTGACGGCCTATGGCAAGGAATACGATATTCCGGAGGAAGACCAGATCGTGACCGTGGGGCGGCCGGAATCGGAAATCCACCACCTCTGCGAAGACAAGGCCGTTGACCTGGTGGTGGTCGGCAGCCATGGCCGTAGCGGTATCCAGCTCCTGCTGGGCTCCACCGCCAACGGCGTACTCCATGGCTCCAAGTGTGATGTGCTGGCGGTCAGAATCCACTAATCGGGGCAGGACCGGGGGGCCTCAGCCCTGGCCTCCCGCCTGCTCCTCCAGCTCCAGCCACCGGTCCATGGCGGACTCCAGACGACCTTCGGTTTGCGACAGTTCCTGCAGGACACGATTAACCGTTTCCGTATCCTGCTGATAGAAATCCGGTGCCGACACCTGTTCATTCAGTGCCGCCACCTCTGTCTCCAGCTCCTCGATCTGCCCGGGAAGCTGTTCCAGTTCCCGCTTCAGCTTGTAGCTCAGTTTGACCGGACGGTCCGGACTGGCCTTGTCAGCCTTCGTCCCCGTATCAGCCGGACTGGACCTGGCAATGTCCGCTACCTGCTTCCTGCTGCCTCCCCGGGGGCGTTCCGCATCCAGCTCCGAGGGGAACCGGCCACCCTGGCGACGCCAGTCGGAATAGCCGCCCACGTACTGCCTGACCTGGCCGGAACCATCCAGGAACAGGGTATCCGTCGCGATGTTGTCCAGGAACTCCCGGTCGTGACTGATCACGATCACGGTACCGGCGAACTCCACCAGCCGGGCCTCCAGCAGCTCCAGGGTTTCCACATCCAGGTCGTTGGTGGGTTCGTCCAGAACCAGGATATTCGCGGGCTTGCTGAACAGTTTGGCCAGCAACAGCCGCGCCCGTTCACCGCCGGAAAACACCCGGACCGGAGACCGGGCCCGTTCCGGGGTGAACAGGAATTCCTGCAGGTACCCCAGGACATGCTTCTGCTGGCCGTTGATCTCGATGAACTCACGGCCTTCGGACAGGTTATCCAGGGCGTTCCGCTCCAGGTCCAGTTCGCCCCTGAGCTGGTCGAAATAGGCCACCTGCCGGTTGGTGCCCAGGCGGATGCGACCATCGGAGGGCTCCAGGTCGCCCAGGAGCAGGCGCACCAGGGTGGTCTTGCCGGTGCCGTTCTCCCCCACCAGACCAATCTTGTCGCCGCGGAGAACCGTCAGCGTGAGGTCCCGGATCACTTCTTTGCCGTCGGGATAGTGGAAGCCGGCGTCCAGCGCATCCACCACCAGCTTGCCGGACCGTGACGCATCCTCCACCGAGAAGCTGGCGGTTCCGACCCGCTCCCGCCGCTGCCGGTGCTCTTCCCTCATGGCCTTGAGCGCTCTGACCCGGCCCATGTTACGGGTACGCCGGGCCTTGATACCCTGTCGTATCCAGGCCTCTTCCTGCTTCAATCTCTTGTCGAACAGGGCGTTCTGACGCTCTTCCTCTTCCAGCGCCTTTTCCTTGAGCTCCAGATAGCGGTCGTAGGTGGCAGCGAAGCTCACCAGGTGCCCGCGGTCCAGCTCCACCACCCGGGTCGCCATACGGCGGATGAATGCCCGGTCATGGGAGACGAAGATAATGGCTCCACGGAACTGGGCCAGGGCGTCCTCCAGCCAGGCGATGGCCGGCACATCCAGGTGGTTGGTGGGCTCATCCAGCAACAGGATATCGGGGTCCGCCACCAGGGCCCTGGCGAGCAGGACGCGGCGCTGCCAGCCGCCGGACAGGGTATTCAGGGTCTGATCCGGGTCGATCCGGTACTGTTCCAGGATGGCATTCACCCGCTGGTCCAGACGCCAGCCATCCAGGGCTTCCAGGCGCTCCTGCACCTTCATCATACGATCAAGACTGGCCTCGTCGGCCTGATGGGACAGGCGGTGGAACTCCGCCAGCAACTGCCCGGTCTCCGGGAAGGCACCGGAAACCACCTCGTAGGCGGTACGGGCATCATCGGAGGGAAGCATCTGTGGCAGCACGGCCAGCTTCGCCCCGGAATCCAGCCGGACGATTCCGCCGTCGGGAACCACTTCCCCCGCAATGATCTTCAGCAATGTCGACTTGCCCTCGCCGTTGCGACCCAGCAGGCATACCCTCTCACCTGGTTCCACCACGAGGGAGGCATGGTCCAGCAAGGGCTGCATACCATAGGCCAGGGAAATCTCTTCAAGGGTCAGCAGTGGCATGTAGGAAACGACTCCTTTGTCTTCTCAACAGTTACCGGATCCCCGACGCGCAGGGTTCCGGCCTCAAGATGTACGCCGTTGGCGCCGAAGATGACGCCTTTGTCAGTACGGCGGAAGGTGGCCAGGGTTTTCAGCGGATTACCATCTGACGAACGCTCGCCGGTGTCCGGATCCACAGTCGTCATGATGCAACGGCTGCAGGGCTTGACCAGCCGTACCGGCACGGCGCCAAGCATGACCTGTTCCCACAGGTCTTCTTCCCAGGGCTGTGCCGCCCCCTCCACCACCACATTGGGGCGGAACCGCCGCATCTCGGCGTCCCAGGGCATCCGCCGATTCAGGTCATCCAGGGAGGCCTGGCTGGTGACCAGGAACGGGAAGCCATCGGCAAAACTGACAGGGTAAACCGAGGCCAGGTTCTCATGACGTGCCGGGCGGGTGACCGACTCCGGCATATGGACCAGGGAAACCCGTTTCCCGAGGAATCCGGACAGGGCCTCGGAGGCCTCCGGGGTGGCATTGAGGACACCCTCGATCTCATCCCTCCAGACGCTGACCCGTCTGGACTGGTCACTGACATCGACCTGAATCCTGTCCTGGCCGGGAATATCCAGGAACAGCCCGCCATCAACCAGGTGCGGCTGAATCCTGGCCAATGCCGGATGTTTCCGCTGGGTAACGAACCGACCGCCCCCATCCACCAGCATCCAGCGACGGTCTCCGGCGGGGCCGAAGCGGTCCAGACGCAGTTCATCCAGGGCGACACCGGCCAGGGACTTGACCGGATAGTAGTAGAGCGATTTGATCTTCATGGCACATCCCGGGCCTTTGCATGGGAACCGCGCCAGTATACTGAAGTTCAAGGATCCTGAGGCCCCGGAGACGAAAAAAACCAGCCCTTGGGCTGGTTTGGATCATCCCCTCCCTGCCGGGGGGCTGTGACTGGATACCGCCCGGCTCAGGTCTCCATGGACGCCTGGTACTCTCCCTGCATGGCCACGCAGTTGAGCCTCGCCCGTTCCAGGAATGCCCCCTGGGCCACCGGCACCATGGCCGGATCACCACGCCAGGCCGACATGGCGGGCTCCTGAAGCGCACGGGCGAAGGAGAACCCCAACTGCCAGGGCGCCTTGTCGCGGACCTGGTTGAGGGCGTTGAGGTTGGCGGTGGCCTCTTCGGGGCTCTGCCCCCCGGACAGGAAGTTAATGCCGGGAACCGCAGCGGGGACCGTCCGCCGAAGGGTCTTCAGGGTCATTTCCGCCACCTGCGCCGGTGTCGCCCTGGCGGCCGACTTCCCCGGAGTCACCATGCTCGGCTTGAGGATCATGTGCTCAAGCAGGACACCGTGCTGATGGAGCGCATGGAACACCGAGTGCCAGACCTGTTCATTGACCGTGGCACTGCGCTCCATGCTGTGGTCGCCATCAATCAGTACCTCAGGCTCGACAATGGGCACCACCCCCACGGACTGGCACACCGCCGCATACCGGGCCAGCATCTCGGCATTGGCGTCCAGACCGAGCCGGGTCGGGTTGTGGTCGGTAATCGGATAGACTTCCCGCCACTTGGTGAAGCGCGCGCCCCGGGCCTTGTAGGTCTCCAGCCGTTCCGCAAGCCCGTCCAGCCCATAGGTGATCATGTCGCCGGGTGCGCCCGGTAAAGGCCCTTTCCCCTTGTCGACCTTGATGCCAGGTATAATGCCCCGGGCCGCGGCCAGTTCCGGCAGCGGGGTGCCATCATCCGTGGCCTGGCCGAGGGTTTCCTCATAGAGGATGACCCCGGCAATGGCGTCGCCGGCCCCTTCCGCTGACAGCAACAGCGTCCGATAGGCCCGGCGATTCTCCTCCGTGGACTCAATGCCAGCGTCGGCAAAACGCTTGGCGATCGTACCCGTGCTCTCATCAGCCGCCAGGATGCCACGGCGGTAATCGATGAGCTGGTCAATGGTATCTTGCATCTCTGTGATGACAGACATTGTCTCCTCCTCCTGCGCTTCCCTGATCTAGTGACCTTAGCATTTACCGATAACCCTACAACATGCCGCCAAAGGTCCCTGAAGCAGTCCAGCGTGGTGCCCCCTCGGTCATGGGCAATAGATGTAGTGGCACTCCCGGAATAATAGGACATCCCCCGGGGTCAGGCTGGACATGGGAGAACAAATGGGAAAGCAGAGCCGGGTGAGGACACCGGCGGCGGAAACCAGGGGAGCAAAAACGAAAAAACCCGGCCTTTCGGGCCGGGTTTTCTGGAATCTGGAGCGGGAAACGAGATTCGAACTCGCGACCCCAACCTTGGCAAGGTTGTGCTCTACCAACTGAGCTATTCCCGCTGGTTGCTGAGGGGCGTTGCCCTTCAACGGCTGCGTATTCTACCGATAGGGCCGACGCCGTCAACCGTTTTTATGAAATTTTCTTTGCATGGCCAACAACCGAATACGTCGCCTGCCAAGCCATGCGATGTGTCGCTCATGCCTGCCCATAGGTACTGGCTCCGGCCCCCAGGTAATCCCGCTCCTCCGGTGTCGATGGCCGCTTTAGTGCCCCATTTCGATGGGGAAAGCGACCAAACCGCTCGATCACAGCGCGATGCTCTCGGGCGGACTCCAGGAAGCTGCCGAGGAACGTACCCAGCGGTCCATCCGTGGAAGCGGCCAACTGGTCATACAGCGCCACCGAGCGATCCTGGTGGGTCAGCTTTTCGGAATGCTGTAACGGCATGTACAGGAACGCCCGCTGGATGGGTACCAGCCGGACATCGGCCCCTGCCTCCAGCCCTTCCAGACACAGGCGAATGGCCTGAGCATCGTTGGAGAACGCCATGGCGCCGCCACGGTGGATGTTCCGGGTAAACTGATCCAGCAGGATGATCTCCGCCAGCCGTCCCCCGGGCTCGGTCCGCCACTGTTCCAGGCCATTCTCGGAGGCAAACAGGACCATGGACAGGAAACGCCGGCGGATTTCCTGATCAAAGGCCCGTGACGAACGGAACCAGCGCTCCCGATGCTCCCGGTCCGGCAGCCCATGTTCATCCAATGGGCCAAACCAGAAATCCAGAAGTTCATGCCATGCGAACATAACTCCTCCGGTTACTGTTGAAATTCGCAGTCGTAATCCCGCAGTTATACACTGGTTGAGGTCGTATCCAAAGGAGCAGATCACCTATG
The DNA here is from genome assembly GCF_045449715.1 of Marinobacter shunpengi. Taxonomy (NCBI): domain Bacteria; kingdom Pseudomonadati; phylum Pseudomonadota; class Gammaproteobacteria; order Pseudomonadales; family Marinobacteraceae; genus Marinobacter; species Marinobacter shunpengi. The sequence goes on from NZ_JBJJLA010000018.1 coordinate 169,416, forward strand.
ACGGCACCCACACGGATCCTGTTACTGGCCCATGGCAGCAGCGACCAGCGCTGGTGCGAGACATTTGAAGCCCTGGCCGCCCCCACCCTGGCGTCCCTGCCCGAGGCCCGCGTGGCCTATATGGAACTGGCGGAGCCATCGCTGGAGACCGAAATCCGAGAGGCCGTGGCCGACGGCGTCACCAGCGTCCGGGTGGTTCCCCTGTTCCTGGCGGCCGGTCGTCATCTGCGCAAGGATGTGCCCGCCATGCTGGAGGACTACCGCCAGCGTTACGGCGTGGACGTCACCCTGCTCCCCCCCATCGGAGAAGATCCCCGCCTCGGCCTTGCCCTGAGGGACATCGTCCAGGGGACCCTGGAGGAAGCCAATGCCTGACAGACACATACTGGTCACCGGCGGCACAGGCTTTATCGGTCGTGTGCTCTGCCCCGAACTGCTCAATGCCGGCTACCAGGTGGATGTACTGAGCCGACAGTCGCCGGAGAACGTGCGAGCGATCTGCGGCCAGGTAACCCCGATAGGGAACCTGACGGATATTGGCGAAGGATCCGGCTATGACGCCGTCGTCAACCTGGCGGGCGAGGGCATTGCCGAAAAACGCTGGACCGAGCATCGCAAACAGGTGCTGCGGGACAGCCGGATCGCCCTGACCCGGGAACTGGTTTCCGCCCTGCTACGCTGCGACCGGCTGCCTGAGGTCATGGTATCCGGCTCGGCCGTGGGGTACTACGGCGCCCAGGGCGATACCACGGTGAACGAGGACGCCGTCCCCAATGACGAGTTCAGCCACCGGCTGTGCGCCGACTGGGAGAAAGCCGCAGCAGTGCTGGCCGATAAGGGAGTACGGATGTGCTATTCGCGGACCGGGCTTGTGGTCGGCCCCGATGGCGGTTTTCTGGAGCGGATGGTATTGCCATTCAGGCTCGGTCTGGGCGGACGCATCGGTGATGGACAGCAGTATATGCCCTGGGTTCACCGCTGTGACGTGGTCAACGCCATCCTGTGGATGCTGGCCACGGAAAGCGCCAGTGGTGCCTATAATGTGGTCAGCCCGAATCCGGTGACCAACAGCGGCTTCACCAGGACCCTGGCGAAGGTGCTCTCCCGCCCGGCGGTATTCCCGGTGCCGTCGGTGGTGCTGAAGCTGGCCCTGGGAGAGATGTCACGGCTGTTGCTTACCGGCCAGAGAGCCGTTCCCGAACGTCTGGAACAATCGGGCTTCCGGTTCACCTACCCGGAACTGGAGCCCGCCCTGAAGCATGCCCTGGGTAAGTAATAGCCGTGGCAGGTCAAAAAAAACTGGCATTTTTTCGGGGCCAACCGTTGACAGCCGCAGGGCGCATTCTTAATATACGCGCCACCTCGACGAGGCAAGGTTTTTGAGGAATGCGTCCCCTTCGTCTAGTGGCCCAGGACTCCGCCCTTTCACGGCGGCAACAGGGGTTCGAACCCCCTAGGGGACGCCACTCATTTCCTGCTAACGATCGCGAGACTTGTGCTTTACCCCGGCTTTTATCCTCGCATCCCGCACCACAAACCACCCCACGGCCGCCATAAAGCCGACCATCAGAAGTACCGTTCCCATTCCGGCAATAACCACGGCATCCCAATACATCGTATTACTCCTCTGTAGCCCGCCATAATCCCCGATACCTGCAGGATCCTGTTACGAGTTCAGGTTACGCTGGCCTGGATAGTCCGGTATTGACCTGTATCAACCGGGATAAAACGCCTTTTCGCGCTGTTCCCGGCACATTTTCCCGATGGACGGGACAAGGCCGATGCCCGACTGCTATATTTTCCAGAGGTTACATAATAATAACCTGCCGTGGCCGGAACTGACGCCTGGCCCACAATAAGGGGTCGTCAAGGAGTCAGAGCCCTGGCCTGCCACATCGCATACGGGAAGACATTCAGACAAACGGGATGCTCAGACTTATTTCGCGCCTTCAGCAGTTCCGCCGCGGCTCGCCCCTGTCGTTCCGTCTGCTGGCCTATATCCTGCTGTTCAGTTCCGCATTCACGCTGATTGCCTCCGGTTTACAGATCTACAGTGACTTCAAGAAGGATGTGGCTGCTATCGAGGAACGCTTCGAGGTGGTGGAAAGCGGCTATCGCTCCAGCCTTTCCCGCAGCCTGTGGGCCCTGGACCGCAACCTGCTGGAGGTACAGATGGAAGGCATTCTCTCCCTGCCCGATATCATCCACCTGCGCCTTCGCATCTATCCGGACTCGGAACTCGTCATGGGAGAAAGCCCGGACCGCGAGGCCTCCACCCGGGAACACCGCTTCATCATCTCCCATAACGGCGCCCTGCAGACCGAGCTGGGCGAACTGACCGTCACCGCGTCCCTGGAGCGCACCTACCGGGAACTGGAACAGAAGATCTGGATCACTCTGGCCACCCAGTTCATCAAGACGTTCCTGACAGCCATCCTGATCGTGTGGATCTTCCGCCAGATGGTGACCCGCCACCTCAGTCATATGGCCCGGTACGCCCGGAATTTCTCGCTGGACAACCTGGACCAGCCACTGCGCCTGGAGCGCTCCGACCGAAAACGGCACCGCACCGATGAACTGGCCCAGGTCACCGATGCTTTCAACCAGATGCGGGAACGTCTGGGGGAAGACCTGGATCGACGAAAAAGGGACGAGACAGAAATACGCAAGCTGTCCATGGCCGTGGAGCAGAGCCCGTCTTCGGTGATGATCTGTGATCGGCAGTGGCGTATCGAGTTCGTTAACCACAAGTTCACCCAGCTCACCGGCTACCCGGCCGACCAGGTGCTCGGACATCGCCCCGGTGAGCTTTCCCTGGGTGCTCATGCCCATCGGGACAGCCAGAGCCTATGGCAGACCATCCGCGTCCAGGTCCAGCGGGTCGGCGTCTGGCAGGGGGAAGTCAACAGTGTCCGCCGCAACGGTGACCGCTACTGGGAACAAATCGTGGTATCACCGATCAAGGACGACGGCGGGCGCATCAGCCACTTCCTGGTGATTGGCGAGGACATCAGCATTCGCAAGCGCTATGAACAGCAATTGCTGCGGCAGGCCAACTACGACATCCTCACCGGGCTGCCCAACCGGATGCTGGCCCTGGACCGCCTCAAACTCGCCGTGGCCCAGGCCCAGCGTGAATATAGCCTGGTCGGGATCATGTTCCTGGATCTGGACAACTTCAAGCACATCAACGACACCATGGGGCACGACGCTGGCGACAACCTGCTGGTGGAGGCGTCACGACGGATTTCCTCCTGCCTGCGGGGCACCAGTACCGTGGCTCGTCTCGGCGGAGACGAGTTCCTGGTGCTACTGCCGGGGCTGAAGGACGCCAACGGCGCCGAGCAGGTGGCGGAGCGTATCCTCGGCGGATTCGGCTCACCCTTTGTGCTGGGGGGACAGGAAGTGTTCGTCACCACCAGCATCGGCATCGCCATCTACCCATCGGATTCCGATAACACCGGCACCCTGCTCCAGAATGCCGATGCCGCCATGTACGAGGCCAAGCACAAGGGCAAGAGCGCCTGGGAACGCTTCGCCCCGGAAATGAAGGAACTGTCCCACGAACGCCTGCAGATGGAGTCGCGAATGCGGCGGGCACTGGAACTGGATGAATTCGAACTCTGGTTCCAGCCGATTGTCGATACGGTCTCCGGCGAGGTGACCGGTGCCGAGGCGCTGCTGCGCTGGAACAATCCTGTGATGGGCATGGTCATGCCCGACCGTTTTATCCCCCTTGCCGAGGAGACCGGCATGATCATCCCCATTGGTCGCTGGGTGCTGGAGCAGGCCTGCGCTGCCAATCGGCGCTGGCAGGAGGCTACCGGTAAGGAACTGACCATTGCTGTGAACGTCTCTCCACGCCAGTTCCGGGACCCGGAATTCGTCAGCTGCACGCTGCAGGCTCTGAACGACAGCAAGATGCCGCCGGAACGGGTGGCACTGGAGATCACCGAGCGCCTGCTGCTGGACAACAGCATTGAGACGGCGGCCATTCTCCACGAACTGGACAAGGCAGGGCTCCGGCTGTCGGTGGACGATTTCGGCACCGGCTTTTCGGCGTTAAGCTACCTCAAGAGCTACCCGTTCGACATCCTGAAGATCGACAAGTCCTTTATTGGCGACGTGCTGGTATCCGGTGACAATTCCGCCCTGGTGCGGGCCATCATCACCATGGCCCACAGCCTCAGCCTCACCGTGGTGGCCGAGGGCGTGGAGGAAGAGGCACAGACCGATTTCCTGAAGACCCACAACTGTGACTTTGCCCAGGGGTACTTCTACAGCCGGCCCCTGCCCGAGGCCGAATTCCTGGCCTGGATGCGTACCCGATAGCGCCTGCCCTTCCTGCCAACGCTGTTCAAGTCGATCCGGCGCCGGTAAGCTATCCTGGCTCCAGTCATCGTGTATACATGAATCAAATCAAGGATATCGACAGCATGGATGATCAGGTTCTGGTCATAAACTGCGGCAGTTCCTCCGTCAAGATTGCCCTGTTCAACCGCGACGGCGAACTCCGGGTGTCCGCCCTGGCGGAACGGATCGGCCAGCAAGGGGCCCGGCTGGTGCCGGAGGGGCACGACCCCATCCACCTGCCTGAGGGCGCGGACCACCGGCAAGCCCTCACCGACAGCATCCGCTGGTTACAGCAGCAGGGGCACCTGGGCAAGGCACCGCTGGCCATCGGCCATCGCGTGGTCCATGGCGGCGAGGCATTCCACCGTGCCGCACTGCTGGATGACGATGTCATCAGGGCCATCGAGGATTGCGCCAGCTTGGCCCCGCTCCATAACCCGGTGAATCTCGCCGGCATCGAAGCGGCCCGGGAGCTTTTCCCCCGGGTGCCGCAGGTCGCCGTGTTCGATACCGCCTTTCACCAGACCCTGCCGCGCCACGCCTGGCTCTACCCGGTTCCGCGGCGCTTCTACGAGGACTGGGGCGTACGCCGCTATGGCTTTCACGGCACCAGCCACCAGTACATGGCCGAGGAATCCGCCCGGCGACTAGGCAAACCTGCCGACAGCACGTCCATTATTTCCGCCCACCTGGGTAACGGCTGCAGTATCACGGCCATCCGTGACGGCCGCAGCGTGGACACCAGCATGGGGCTGACGCCCCTGGAAGGCCTGGTCATGGGCACCCGCAGTGGCGATGTGGATCCTGGCCTGTTTGATTTCCTGGCCGACAAGGGGATCGAGCCGGAGGAAACCCACCGTATCCTCAACCGGGAGAGCGGACTGCTGGGGCTCTCCGGCAGCACCAGCGACATGCGCAACCTCCTGAAGGCAGCCAACGAGGGCGATGACCATTGCCGGGATGCCTTCGAGGTGTTCTGTTTCCGGCTGGCCCGCTACATCGGTGCCATGATTGTGTCCCTTGACCGTCTGGACGCCCTGGTGTTTACCGGAGGCATCGGCGAGAACAGCGCCGAGGTGCGTGCCCGGACCGTAGAGCACCTTACCCTGGCCGGTTTCCGGCTGGATGCCGACAGCAACCGAGACCATGGCCGGGCCCGGAACGGTCGGATATCCGCCGATGACAGCCGCTTCCCGGTACTGGTCATTCCCACCCGGGAAGAAGCCATGATTGCCCGGGAAGCCCTCGCCCTGGCGTCCGACGAGCACCAGCCCACGACCGCCCCAAACCACTGACTGAAGGAACACCGCTGCCATGGCAAAAAGTCTGTTTATCGCCCCCACGGAACTTAACAGCGGCCTCACCTCCGTGTGTCTGGGCCTGCTCCGGGCCCTGGACCGGGTCGGGGTCCGGGTCGGGTTCTACAAGCCGGTGAGCCAGCCGGCCCGGTCCACCGGCGACCAGTCAGGGGAGGATTTCTCCGTTCCCTTCGTCAGGGCCCGCTCCGACCTGGATCCCCCCAACCCGATTTCCCTCAAGGAGGCCCAGAACCTGTTGAACCGGGGCAAGGCCGATGAGTTCATGGAGGGCATGGTCGGGCGGTTCCAGAACGTGGCCAGGGATGTGGACGTAGTTATCGTGGAGGGACTCGTGCCCGACCGCAGCGAGGCCTACACTGCCCGCATGAATGTGGAGATGGCGCGCAATCTTGGCTCCGAGGTGATCCTGGTCTGCTCTCCCGATGGCCGGGACTGCCGGGAACTCGACGAATGGCTGGATTTCTCCGCGCGGCTGTTCGCCGATCCCGGAGATCCGGATGTGATTGGCGTGGTCCTCAACAAACTGGGCAAACCCGAACAGACCGGCATGCTCCCTTCCTTCAACCGCCGGGAGCCGGTGGAGACGCCGGATTACGGCAATGACTGCGAAATCTTCCGTTCCGGTCGCCTGCGACTGCTGGCCGGCATCCCCTGGCAGCCGGAGCTACTGGCACCGCGCATGTCGGACATCGCCAGGGACCTTGGCGCTGACATCCTCCACGAAGGGGAAATGGGCACCCGCCGGGTACAGAAGGTATCGGTATGTGCCCGCACCATTCCGAACATGGTGGACACCCTGCGGCCGGGCGCCTTGATCGTTACCCCGGGCGACCGGGAGGACATCCTGCTGGCCACCGCCGTGGCCGCCCTTAACGGGGTGCCCCTGGCGGGTCTGCTGCTCACAGGCGGACTGATGCCGGACCAGCGGACCATCGACCTCTGCCGTCGCGGGCTGGCCACCGGCCTGCCCGTCCTCAGGACGGACACCAATACCTATGAAACCGCCCACCAGCTTGCCAACCTGCCCGGCGTGGTTCCGGCAGACGATCCGGACCGGATCGAAAAAGTCATGGAGGCTGTAGCATCGCGGCTGGACGCCGACTGGCTGCAGCAGCACCTGAAGGTTGAGAGGTTACGCCGGCTGTCGCCGCCGGCCTTCCGCCACCAGCTCTCCCAGTTGGCCCGACAGGCCGGCAAACGTATTGTATTGCCGGAAGGCAACGAACCGAGGACCGTGCAGGCCGCCATTATCTGTACCCAGCGGGGGCTGGCCCACTGTATCCTGCTGGGCGAAAGGGAAGACATCGAGGCGGTGGCGGAATCCCAGGGCCTGCCGTTGCCGGAGGACCTGGAGATCATCAACCCCGCCGAGGTACGTCACCGGTATGTGAAGCCCATGGTGCAGCTCCGCAAGCACAAGGGCTTGGCACCGGATATGGCGGAAGCCATGCTGGAGGACAATGTGGTGCTGGGTACCATGATGGTGGCCCAGAACGAGGCCGACGGCCTGGTGTCCGGTGCCGTACACACCACCGCCAATACCGTTCGCCCTGCCCTGCAACTGATCAAGACGGCGGACAATGCCGAGGTGGTGTCCTCCGTCTTCTTCATGCTGCTGCCCGAACAGGTACTGGTTTACGGCGACTGTGCCATCAACCCGGACCCGAATGCCGAGGAACTGGCGGATATCGCCATCCAGAGCGCGGATTCCGCCAAGGCCTTTGGTGTGCAACCGGTGGTCGCCATGATCAGCTACAGCACCGGTAGCTCCGGCAGTGGTGCGGATGTGGACAAGGTTCGGGAAGCCACGGAAATCGCCCGGAAGCGGCGCCCGGACCTGGTGATCGACGGACCGCTCCAGTACGACGCGGCGGCCATTGCCGACGTGGGCAGGAGCAAGGCGCCGGACAGCCCCGTCGCGGGCAAGGCTACCGTCTTCATCTTCCCGGACCTGAACACCGGCAACACCACCTACAAGGCGGTTCAGCGCAGCGCTAACGTGGTGAGTATCGGCCCCATGCTCCAGGGCCTCAGGAAGCCGGTGAACGACCTGTCCCGGGGTGCCCTGGTGGACGATATCGTGTTCACCATCGCCCTGACCGGTGTGCAGGCCGCCCAGGCGGAAGCCGCCGCCGACAGCTGAGCCCCCACGAAAAAGGCCAGGCCCATTCATTGAGGGTGCCTGGCCTTTTTGCTCCGGCTGCTTCTGACGCCGCTTACTTCTTCTTGCTTTTCATCCTTGGCTTCTTGACCCGCCGCCCCTGCTTGAGGTCGTTGTCCCGCTTCACCTTCTGCCTCGGAGTCAGGCGATCCACCTTGTTGGCATAGGGATTCTCGCCGGAACGGAACTCGAAACGGATGGGCGAGCCATTCACCTTGAGCACCTTGCGGAAGGTATTCTCCAGGTAGCGCTTGTAGGACCCCGGCAAGGCATCGGTCTGGTTGCCGTGGACCACCACCACCGGTGGATTGGAGCCACCCTGGTGCGCATAACGCAGCTTGATCCGGCGTCCCTGGACCATCGGAGGCTGGTGTTGTGACACGGCGTCCTGCAGGATCTCGGTCAGGCGGTTGGTGGGCCACTTGGCCATGGCTGACTCGTAGCAGTCGCCAATGGAGTCGTACAGCAGGCCCACGCCGGAGCCGTGCAGGGCCGAGATGTAATGCTTGTCGGCATAATCGAGGAAATCAAGGCGACGTCTTACCTGCTCCTTTACCCGGCTGCGCTCGTCGGGCTCCATGCCATCCCACTTGTTGACGGCAATTACCAGCGAGCGGCCCGCGTCCAGCACGAAGCCGATCAGGTGCAGGTCCTGGTCCACCAGCCCTTCCCGGGCATCGATCACCAGGATCACCACATGGGCATCCTCGATCGCCTTGAGGGTCTTGATGATGGAGAACTTCTCCACCACCTCGCGGACGTTCTTGCGCCGCCTCACACCGGCGGTGTCGATCAGGGTGTATTCCTCGCCCTGGCGTTCGTAGGGAATGTAGATGCTGTCCCGGGTGGTGCCAGGCATGTCGTAGACCACCACCCGTTCCTCCCCCAAGAGGCGGTTTACCAGGGTGGACTTGCCCACGTTGGGCCGGCCCACGACACCGATGCGAATGCCCGGATACTTGTCGGCACTGTCTTCCTCGGCCTCATCCAGCTCACCCAGCAACAGCTCCAGCATGGAGCGGATGCCCCGGTTGTGGGCCGCCGCAATCAGATAGACGGATTCGAATCCCAGGGTGTAGAAGTCGGACGCGGCCACATCCGGGTCCTGGCCGTCGGTCTTGTTCACCACCAGGTGGGCCGGCTTGCCGGTGCGGCGCAGATGCTCGGCGATCATTTCATCACCGGCGGTCAGTCCGGCACGTCCATCCACAAGGAAGAGCACGATGTCGGCCTCTTCCACCGCCTGCATGGACTGGCGGGCCATCTCCGCGTCCAGGCCTGCCTCGTCGCCGGTAAGGCCGCCGGTATCAATGACAATGAAGCGATGACCCTCGTAGTTGCCGTCGCCGTACTTGCGGTCACGGGTCAGGCCCGGGAAATCCGCCACCAGCGCATCGCGGGATCGGGTCATCTGGTTGAACAGGGTGGACTTGCCCACATTGGGGCGGCCCACCAGAGCGATTACCGGTGTCATTCAGTGCCTGCCTGGATAGTGAGGGGACTCAGTCCCGATCCTCAAGGGTGAACACCGCCAGTCGACCGCCATTGCCATAGACAATCAGGCGGTCCTCCCAGCGCAGCATGGGTGAGCGGATGCCTTCGTCATCAAACTCGAGCTGGCCCTGCAACTGGCCATTGTCCTGGGACAGGATGTGCAGGTAACCCTCGAAGTCTCCCACCACCAGCATGTCGCCAATCGTGGCCGGCTCCGACAACCGCCGCCAGGACAGGGCATCCTGCACCCAGACCTCTTCCAGGGTGCTGGCATCCAGGCCCACCACATCGCCATTGGCCTTGGCGATAAAGACCTTCTGGGGCCCCAGAGCAGGACTGTGGAAGGTGGAGGTGGCACGGCTCCAGATTTCCTGGCCGTTGCGAATCTCCACCAGTGCCAGCTTGCCCTGGTAGCCGGCCAGCAGTGCGGCACCCTCGACGATCACCGGCTTGGCGGTGACATCCACCAGTCGTTCAAGCTCGGTACGCCCGCTCGGCTCGCCCACCGTATACTGCCAGATGGGCTGGCCATTGGCGGTGGACAGGGCCACCACATGGCCATTGGCGAGCGTGACAAGGGCCAGTTCCCCGCCAACCACCGGTGCTCCGGTATCCCGGACCGACAGTGCCGGCGCCGGGGAGTCATATTGCCAGAGACGCTTGCCGCTGGCGGCGTCCGCCGCCACCACCTTGCCGTCGATGGTCTGTGTCAGCACCAGGTTACCGTTGGACTGGGGCGGCGCCAGAACCTCGTTGGGCATACGCAGCCGCCAGACCTCATCGCCGCTGTCACGGTCCAGGGCCAGCAGTTCCGCATCACCGGTGACCAGGTAGAGATGGCGACTGTCGCCACCCACGCCCGCCATGATGGTCCGCTCCAGCTCACGGCGCCAGCGTACGTCGCCGGTGGCCGGTCCGACGGCAAGCAGTTCGCCATCGGAGGACACCGCATAGAGACTGCCCCCGATGATGGTTGGCTCCAGGTGGAGGTACTGCCCGTCATGCCCATCACCAACCGTCAGTGACCACTTGGTTTCGAGAGTCACCGTCGACACCACTTCGGGCACCGGGTCCGGCTCCTCGAAATTCTCCGTGGAACTGCACCCCACCAGCAGCGATGCCACAACGGTCAGTACCAGCAGCGGATTCATCACAGGATTCAGGAACTTCATGGGCATCAGGCGTCGCTCCCTATACCCAGGCTGTCCAGCTTGCGCTGCAACAGTCCAATACCGGCCTCGCCACCGGCATCACGGGCCCGGATATAGGCGTCCCTGGCGGCATCGGTATTGCCACTGGCAATCAGGATATCCCCTTCCAGCTCCGCCAGAATGCCTTCGAATGCGCCGGTATCGTCAGCGCCGCGCACCGTTGCCAGGGCTTCGTCGTACTGGCCGGCGCCATACTGTGCCCGGGCCAGCCGTGTCCGCACCACCAGTGACAGGGCTTCACCATTACCGGTCTGATCCAGTGCCCATTGCAGGGTCTCCGCCGCCGCGGCCGGGTCACCGTCCGCCATCATCTGCTGGTTCGCCAGGATCAGCATGGCGTAGACCGCGTAGGTGGTGCCATCGTGTTCCTCGCGAACCTGGTTGGCCAGATAGGCAATGGATTCCCGGTCCTCCTCAGTGTCGCCGCCCTGCTGGGCCTGCCGCATAAGCTCGGCAAAATCGGCGGCAGCCTCGGCCTGCACGTTGGCCTGGTGGTTCTGCCACGCCTGCCAGCCAAACACGATGGCCAGGGCCAGGCCGACCCCGATCAGCAGCGAACTGCCATTCTTCTTCCACCATTGCTTGATGGCTTCAATCTGTTCTTCTTCGGTCCGCATTTCGGCCATGGTGACTCCTATGAGTGTCCTTTCCTGTTGTGCTTATGATCTTGAGAGCGCTTATGATCCTGGCCCGTCGGTTATGACGGCTTTCAGGCCAATCCCAGCCGGCTGGCCAGGTGGCTGGCGGCCTGGTCACGGGGTACCTGCTCCTGTTCGCCTTCCTCCCTGAGGTACTTGAGGCCGACGATACCCTCGTTGATCTCATTCTCGCCAATAATGACCGCCACCCGGGCGCCGCTGCGATCGGCCTTCTTCATCTGGCTCTTGAAACTGCCGCCGCCACAATGGGTCACCACGGTGCGCCCCGGCAGTTCGGAGCGCAGCATCTCGCTGACCCGGAAGGCCTCAGTAGTTGCAACGTCTCCCATGGCGGTCACATAGATATCGGCGTCGGCATTGACCTCCTCCGGCACCAGTTCAAGGGTCTCCAGCAACAGGATCAGGCGCTCGATGCCCATGGCAAAACCGACGGCAGCCGTAGGCCGACCACCCAGTTGCTCCACCAGGCCGTCGTAGCGCCCCCCGGCGCAGATGGTGCCCTGGGACCCAAGACTGTCGGTCACCCACTCGAACACGGTCTTGCCGTAATAGTCGAGCCCCCGGACCAGCCGGTTGTTTACCGTATAGGGCACGCCGGCCGCGTCCAGTAGCGCGGTCAGCTGTTCAAAGTGCTCACGGGATTCATCGTCCAGGTAATCGTCCAGTACCGGTGCATTCTCCAGGATCCGCTGGGTTTCCGTGTTCTTGGAATCCAGGATGCGCAGAGGATTGACCAGTAACCGGCGCTGGCTGTCCGGATCCAGGTCGGAACGATAGTCTCCCAGGTAATCCACCAGTGCCTGGCGGTACTCGGCCCGGGCCTCGGACGTGCCGATGCTGTTGATCTCCAGACGGGCATGATCCGCCAGTCCCAGGGACTGCCACAGTCGTGCGGTGAGGATCAGCAGTTCCGCATCGATATCCGGACCATCCATACCAAAGCATTCCACGCCAACCTGGTGGAACTGGCGGTAGCGGCCCTTCTGCGGGCGTTCATGACGGAACATGGGACCGGTGTACCAAAGGCGCCGGCTCTGGTTGAACAGCAGGCCATGCTCCTCCGCGGCGCGCACGCAGCCAGCGGTGCCCTCGGGCCGAAGCGTCAGGCTGTCCCCGTTGCGATCGTCGAAGGTATACATTTCCTTCTCGACGATGTCCGTCACCTCGCCAATGGAACGCCGGAAAAGCTCGGTGTGTTCCACCACCGGCATACGGATTTCCTGGTAGCCATAGGAACCGAGTACGTCCCTCACCCTGGATTCGAGAAACTGCCACACCGGGGTCTGCTCGGGCAGGATATCGTTCATCCCGCGAATTGCCTGAATCTTAGCCAAAGTAAAACCTTATTCGTGTTTATGACGCCGGCCAGGCCCTGGCTACTGGCCGGATTTCGCGATAATCGAGTCTTCCTGTTCCTTGCGGCGCGCCACCTCTTCGCGGATCAGCCGTTCCAGGTCGTCGGTCAGGGTGGCATTGTCCAGTTTCTGGTTGGGTTTACCAGCGGCATAGAACAGGTTTTTCGGTGAGCCACCGGTCAGGCCCAGGTCCGCCACCTTGGCTTCGCCCGGTCCATTGACAATGCAGCCAATAATAGCCACGTCCAGGGACTCGTTGACGTCCTCAAGGCGAGCTTCCAGATCGTTCATGGTCTGGATCACATCGAAGTTCTGGCGGGAACAACTCGGGCAGGCCACGAAATTGATGCCATGGCTACGCAGGCGCAGACTCTTGAGGATGTCGAAACCGACCTTGATTTCCTGAACCGGGTCTGCCGCCAGGGATACCCGGATGGTATCGCCGATACCGTCCATCAGCAGCATCCCCAGGCCCACCGACGATTTGACCGTACCGGACCGGAAGCCGCCTGCCTCGGTAATACCCAGATGCAGGGGCTGTTCAATCTGACCGGCAATCTTGCGGTAGGCATCCACCGTCATAAAGACTTCTGACGCCTTCAGGCTCACCTTGAAATCCTGGAAGTCATACCTGTCCAGGATATCGACATGGCGCATGGCCGATTCCACCAGCGCATCCGCCGTCGGCTCACCATACTTACGCTGCAGGTCTTTGCCCAGGGAGCCGGCGTTGACGCCTATGCGCATGGGAATGCCACGGTCACGGCACGCCTGGATAACGGCACTGACCCTGTCCTCACGGCCGATATTGCCCGGGTTGATGCGCAGGCAGTCAACGCCGAGCTCCGCCACCCGCAGGGCGATCTTGTGGTCAAAGTGGATATCGGCGACCAGCGGAAGCGACACCCGCTGCCGGATTTTTCCGAACGCCTCAGCAGCGTCCATGGAGGGCACCGACACCCGTACAATGTCGGCACCAGCCAGTTGCAGGGCTTCGATCTGGGCCACGGTGGCATCAACGTCGCAGGTTTCCGTATTGGTCATGCTCTGTACCGCGATGGGGGCATCGCCACCCACGGGCACATTACCCACCATGATCTGCCGTGACTTGCGTCTTTTAATGGGAGATTCGAGCTTCATAAACGGTCAAACCGATGTGAAAGTAATGAAAGAGTCGCCATGCTCCAGGCTACCCGGTTACGGGGTCACCTGTATGACGGTCAGTCCGACAGGTTCAGCACCAGCCGGTCGTTCCGGGGCCGCTGACTGGCCAGGTCCACGGTTTCGCCGCTGTAACGGAGGTCGGACACGGCACTGACCGCCCCGATCACCACCCTTAACGGCGACTCACCGTTAACGTCAAGGGTTTCACCGGCCCTGCGCAACTCGGCGACCAGGGTACGCCCGGTGCTATCCTGGACTTCGACCCAGCAATCCCCCGAAAATTCCATCACCAGTCGCCCCTCACTGTCGACAGGGGGGGCGGGGTCCGTCTCGGGCAGGGGTGCCGAGGTTACGAGCGGTGCCGAACCGGTATCCTCTGCCACTTCAGGGTCGCTGGCCGACTCAGCCGATACCGTCGACGGGGGTTCCGTACCCGGAGCCCGGCCTATCGTTTCGCCAGCCAATGAGGACTCCGACCCGGTACCATCTAAGGCGTCGGCGGCGGACGGTTCATCGCCCTCCGGGATTTCCTCCCGGCTTATGGCGTTACCATTGCTGAGGCTGTCGTCACTGCCTGCCCCGATGGATGAGGTTTCCGAATCCACATCATTCGTCGACGGCACAGCCGTCTCTTCACTGGTGTCACCGGACAACGCCGCTGACTCTGAGACGTCATTGTCGGATCCGGCCATGGACTCATCCGCCTCGTCCACTGTCGCAGGACCGGCCATATCACCGTCCGCCAGGTACAGGGAGCCAGCGTAGAACACCACTACCGCCGCCACCAGCAGAAGCACCACCTTGGCGATCCGGCGCTTGCGGCGCTTACGCCGCTCGATATCGACCAGGGGGCTGGCTTCAACCCGGGCCTTCTGCTCCTGCCTCAGGGGTTCCAGCTCCTTGTCCAGTTGCCGAATCACACTCTCCGGGTCAATGCCCACATGGGTCGCGTAGGCACGCACATAGCCCTTGAGGAACAGTTCGCTATCGATCCGGCCATAGTCGCCACTTTCGATAGCACTGATAATAGCGGGCCTGAGATGTTGTTTGTTCGCCACTTCAGCCACGGACAGCCCGGCGACTTCCCGAGCTTGCCGGAGTCGCTCGCCTACCGTTGGCTGCCGGGCATCCTGGCTGGCGTTATCCGTTGTCATCGGCCGTTAGTACCTTGTATTGTCTGTATTGCTCTGAATCCGGGAAACGGTTTCGCAGCAACAGCGCCAGGCTGGATTCCTGGTCATAGTTGCCGGAGTGCCGGGCAATCCGGATCCCTACCAGCAGGCTTTCCGGAGTATGCTCAAGCCTGGGGTTGCGCTCCATCATGCTCAGCAGGCGGCCGTAGTAACGGGATGCCGCCGCGTAGTCGCCATTGGCCACCAGGGAACGGGACAACGCCAGCGTCCAGCGTGGATCCCCTCGGCCCAGTTCCAGAGCGCGGCGATAGGCCTCAACGGCACTGTCTGTATCACCCATCTGTTCACTGGCCCGGCCCAGGTTGTAGAACACCGAGGCGCGATCATCATAGCCGGTATCCCGGCTGGCCAGTTGGAACTGCTCCTGGGCTTCCTCAAAACGGTCATTGCCATACAGGAAGGCCCCGTAGAAGACGCGTCCGCGAGTATAGCCGGAATCACTTCGCAAGGCCTTCCTGTAGGCTTCTTCCGCCAGTTCCGGTTCACCTTCGGTCTGGTAAAGCAGCCCCTGGGTGGCCAGTGCCGCTGCATTGTCCGGCTGCAGTTCGAGGGCACGCTCCAGGTGCCGGCGCGATCGGTCGTAGTTGCCCCGGGACAGGTAGGCCGTTGCCAGCTGCACATAGCTGTCCACCGCCTTGTCTTCGTCCTCTTCACGGGCAAACCGACTGTCGGATACCGTAACACAGCCGGCAAGCAGGCTGATCAGCACCAACACGCACACAGACGGGAACGTTCGGAATCGACCGGATAATCCTTGGGACAACAACTCTGTGGGCATGGTGTTTTCCTGAAACCTGAACAAGTATTAGGGAGTCATCTGCTGAACCGGAATATAGCGCTGACTGCGCCGGGTCCGATCTTCCACGCGACCAACAAGCTGGCCGCAGGCGGCGTCAATATCATCGCCTCTTGTGGTGCGAATGGTTGTGATGTAGCCCGCTTCGTTGAGAATTTTCTGGAAACGACGGGTGGCATTCATGCTCGGGCGACGGAAATCGCTCTCCGGGAACGGGTTGAAGGGAATCAGGTTGATCTTGCACGGCAGGCCGCGCAGTACCTTGGCCAGCTCCCGGGCATGCTCGGGCTGGTCGTTCATATTCTCGATCACCGTATACTCGATAGTGGCCTTGCGCTTGTCGGGCAAACCGCTCAGATACCGGCGGGTAGCCGCCAGGAGATCGGCAATCGGATATTTCTTGTTGAGCGGCACCAGTTGGTTGCGCAGCTCATCGTTGGGGGCGTGCAGCGAAATAGCCAGGGATACATCACTGACCTCGCCCAGGCGGTCCAGTGCCGGGATAACGCCTGACGTACTCACCGTCACCCTACGCTTGGAGATACCATAGGCCAGGTCCTCCATCATCAGGTTCATCGCATCAACCACATTGTCGAAATTGAGCAGCGGTTCTCCCATGCCCATCATGACCACGTTGGTAATGGGCCGGTCAGCGTTGGGATCAAAGGGCATGAAGGCCTTGCGCGCCACCCATACCTGGCCGATGATCTCAGCGGCGGTCAGGTTGCGGTTGAAGCCCCGCTTGCCGGTGGAACAGAAGGTGCAATCCAGGCTGCAGCCAATCTGGGACGAGACGCAAAGGGTGCCCCGTTCACCATCGGGAATCAGCACCGTCTCCACGCTGTTGCCGGAATCCATGCGCATGACCCATTTACGGGTACCGTCCTTCGAGGTTTCGTCGTAGACCACTTCCGGCCCACGAATCTCCGCCACGACCTTGAGCTTTTCCCGCAGGGCCTTGCTCATATTGGTCATCTGATCGAAGTCATCCGCACCACGCTGATGAATCCACTGCAGTACCTGGGTGGCGCGGAAACGCTTCTCCCCCATGGACTCGAAGAATGCCTCCAGCTTGGCCTTGGGCATTCCCAACAGGTTGGTCTTTTCTACAGCAGCAGTCATGGTCAGTCTCGATCGGATAACAGGCGGGGCGACCGGAGTCGCCCCGGACAGCATCAGCCGCGCGGGCAGATCTCGCTGTCGTTGAAGAAATAGGCAATCTCGCGCTCGGCAGAGGCCGCGGAATCAGAGCCGTGAACCGCGTTGGCGTCGATGGACTCCGCAAAATCCGCACGGATGGTGCCGGCTTCCGCTTCCTTCGGGTTGGTGGCACCCATGAGATCACGGTTCTTGGCGATGGCGCCGTCGCCTTCCAGTACCTGAACCACAACCGGACCAGAGGTCATGAAGGCCACCAGATCCGGGAAGAACGGGCGCTCCTTGTGTTCCGCATAGAAGCCTTCGGCCTGCTCCTGGGACAGGTGCATCATCTTGGCTGCGACAATTTTCAGGCCGGCTTTCTCGAAGCGGGTATAGATCTCGCCGATGACGTTCTTGGCAACCGCATCCGGCTTGACGATAGAGAGCGTGCGCTCATTGGACATAATGTTTGCTCCAGTTGGGTTTCAGGACAAAATTCCGGCCTGAGATTATACGCAGTAAGGGGCCGGCTGCCTACCGACAGCGGGCCCCTGACAGAATACTGGATACACCTGCACCCGTGATCAGGCAGAGGCGCGGCGGCGCTCCCTCAAACGGCTGACCACGGTGTTGATCTGCTCGAGGGCATAGTCCACCTCCTCCGCCGTGGTGAACCGGCCCATGGAGAACCGCAGGCCGGCGTGCGCCTCCCCATCGCTGAGCCCGATACCGGTCAGCACGTAGGACGGTTCCATGGTGGCGGAAGCGCAGGCGGAGCCGGAGGACACGGCAAGTTCACGAAGCCCCAGCATCAGCGACTCCGCCTCGACACCCTCGAATCCCAGGTTCAGTATGCCGGGCACCCGCCTGTCGCGGTGTCCGTGCAACCGTACGCCCGGCAGCGGCTCGACACCTTCCAGGAAGCGGGTGCGCAGAGACTCCAGATGGGCCGCCTCCTCTTCCAGCCCAGCGCCGGCCAGCTCAAAGGCCTTGCCCATACCGGCAACCTGGTGGGTGGGCAGGGTTCCGGAGCGCATGCCGCGCTCATGGCCGCCGCCATGGATCTGCGCGTCGATGCGCACGTCCGGTGAGCGGCGAACATACAACGCACCGATACCCTTGGGCGCATAGACTTTATGACCGGACAGGGCGACCAGGTCCGCTCCCAGTTCAACCACATCCACCGGCATTTTGCCGGCCGCCTGGGCCGCGTCCACATGGAACAGGACACCCCGCTCCCGCAGCATGGCACCGATGGGCGCCAGGTCATTGATCGTTCCCAGCTCATTGTTGACCAGCATCAGGCTGACCAGCAGGGTCTCGGGTCGCAGCGCCGCTTCCACCTGGCCGGACGAAATGACACCCGTGGCATCCGGCGTCAGGCGAGTGACATCACAACCCTGCCCTTCCAGCCAGGAGCAGGTATCCAGTACCGCCTTGTGCTCAATAACGGAGGTGATGATATGGGGCCGCACACCTTCCTTCCGGTTGGCGGATACCGCGCCCTTGATAGCCAGGTTGTCCGACTCGGTGGCACCGGATGTCCAGACAATCTCACGGGGATCGGCGCCGATAAGCTGGGCTACCTGACGGCGGGCATTCTCCACGGCAGCCTCCGCCTGCCAGCCAAAACCATGGGAACGGCTGGCGGGATTACCGAATACGCCGTCCAGTGTCAGGTGGCCGGCCATAACCTCTGCAACAGCAGGGTCCACAGGCGTCGTCGCTGCGTAATCAAGGTAGATGGGTGTCTTCATGGTCCTGTCGGTGTCAGGCGGGCGCCCTGTTTTCCAGGCGCTCGGTATTGATGGTATCCGCCGCGCTCTCTGGCTCCGGTTTGCCATCCTGGCGGCTGGCGACGGCCTGGATCTCGCGCTTGTTCATCAGGTCCGCGAGGCTGATCCGGCTAAGGAACTGGTGGATCTGCTCACTGAGATCCGACCACAGATGGTGGGTCAGGCACATCTCGCCGTTCTGGCAGTCGCCCTTGTGGTTGCAGCGGGTGGTGTCCAGCGACTCATTGACCGCATCCACCACATCGGCAATGAATACCTGGTCGTTGGTCCTGCTCAGGCGGTAACCGCCTCCGGGACCACGCACGCTGATGACCAGCTTTTCCCGACGCAGGCGGGCAAAGAGCTGTTCCAGGTATGACAGGGAAATGCCCTGGCGCCGCGAGATGTCCGCCAGGCTGACCGGGCCCTCGTCACCATGCAGAGCAAGATCCAGCATGGCGGTTACGGCGTAGCGGCCCTTGGTTGTCAGTCGCATAACGGCAGCCCCGGCTGAGAATATTCAGGAGATAACACTAGATGAGTATGAATTGACCTACTGTTTTGGTCAAGTATTCGTCGCAGTGCACTCCCCGGCACCCGCGTCGGCTCAGCGGCTCTCCGCCGGCTCGTCGGAATCATCCCGGACACAATCGAATTCCTCCGCGTCCAGTGGCGGCAAGCGACCGTTGTCCACATAATCCTGGTTGACCTTCTGGATGGCCGTGCACATCTTCTCGATACGCTCGTCGACGGCATGCATGTGATCCAGCAGGCTGCGCATGGCCCGGGCCACCGGATCCGGCATTTCCTCGGTCACACCGTAGGCATCGAATCCCATGCGTTCCTCCATCTGCTTGCGGCGACCATCATCCTTGCTCTTGACCACCACACGGCCGGGAATGCCGACCACAGTGGCGCCAGCCGGCACCGCCTTGGTCACCACCGAATTGGAGCCCACCTTGGCGCCTTCCCCCACCTCGAATGGGCCCAGGATCTTGGCACCGGCACCTACCACAACGCCATTGCCGATGGTGGGATGACGCTTACCCTTGTTCCAACTGGTACCACCCAGGGTGACGCCCTGGTAGAGGGTGACATCATCGCCAATCACGGTGGTTTCCCCGATGACGACTCCCATGCCGTGATCAATGAAAAACCGGCGCCCGATGGTGGCGCCGGGATGAATCTCAATACCGGTCAGCCAGCGGGAAAAGGTGGAAATACTTCGTGCCAGCCACTTGAAATCCGCTTTCCAGATGCGGTGCGCCAGCCGGTGGAACAGAAGTGCATGCAGCCCCGGATAGTTGGTCAGAACCTCGAAGGTATTCCTGGCGGCGGGATCACGGCCGAATACACTGCCAACATCTTCTTTGATTCGCTCAAACATCTGTCTGGTCCTGTTGTCGTGAGCCGGCACCCACCGACTGGCCGGATGCCGATTTCTGTACCGCGGTCAGGATGCCCCGGAGGATATTGATTTCCATCTGATCCGGCCGTGCGCGCTGGTAAAGGCGACGCAGCCGGGTCATCAGTTGACGGGGATTATCCCGTCGATGGAACTCGATCTCCGCCAGGGTGGACTCCAGATGATCAAAGAAGCCTTCGAGCTCTGCCACGGTGGCCGGCGGTACATCCCAGCCCGGATCCTCCGGTGAGTTAATAGCCTTGAGTTGTGGATTATTCTCGCTGTTTTCAAGACCCCGCAGGCATTCCATGCGAATTTCGTAGCACATCACCTGCACCGCCATGGCGACATTCAGGGAACTGTAGTCCGGGTTCGTGGGAATGTGTATGTGCACATGGCAACGTTGTAACTCCTCATTGCTGAGGCCATTATTCTCCCGTCCGAACACCAGGGCCACCTCTCCCCTGCCGTGGTATTCACCCACCTGGCGGGCGGCATCCGTTGGTGACATCACCGGCCAGGGCACCTTGCGCCCACGGGCACTGGTGCCCATCACAAGGACGCAGTCCTCAATGGCCTCATCCAGCGAGGGAACCACCCGGGCGTGATCCAGCACATCGGACGCACCAGCGGAACGGGCGTAGGATGTCTCGTCCGGGAAGGAGGTGGGATTGACCAGCCACAGGTTGCCCAGCCCCATATTCTTCATGGCCCGGGCCACCGCGCCGATATTCCCGGAGTGGGAGGTTTCCACCATAACCACACGGACATAGTCCCGGGCCAGCAGGTCAAAGGTACTTGGGAGGGCGGGCTTGTGCATGGCTATCTGTGTCCGGCATTAACATCGCGAATAGTGGAAAGGCCACATATGTTACCAGAACACGCTGATATTTGGGCCCCGGTTTCTACGGATAAAGCCCCGCCAGGCCAGCGAAAATGCCCGCCATGCGGGTCTTTACGGAGCCGAAAAACGTTTAAGGCCCCCCCGCGATTTGCTATGATCGCGCCTTTGATCACTCCAGATACTGAAGAGTCCGATGCAACCAGCCATTAAAATGGCCCTGCGCGTTGCGCGCCAGGGTGCCGATTACCTGAAAGCCCACTTCGAACGCCAGGACATCGCCGGCAACGACCCCGGTGATCGCCAGCGCCAGCTGGATCGGGTGACCGGCAAGATCTACGAGAACTTCGCCGAGCAGCTCCAGAAGGCCTACAAGGACCATTACATCGCCCCCGCAGACGACGGCAGCGCCGATGGTCACACGCTGAGCTGGCATATCTTCCCGGTGCTGGGTGCGGAGAACCTGCTGCGGGGCATTCCGGAGTTCGTGGTGGCACTGGTCCAGAAGAAGGACAACCGGACCGAGAATCTGTTGCTGATCAACCCCGTCACCGGCGAGGAATACTCCGCCAGTCGCGGTCGTGGTGCAGCTCTCAACAGCCGTCGCATGCGCGCCAGCGAGATCAAGCACCTCAGCGAGGCGGTGGTTACCTCGAACCTGCTGGATCAGGCCCGTGGCGCCGAGGACCCGCTGATCTGGGGCGAACTGTCGGCCACGCTGGCCAGCCAGTCAGGCCAGCTCCGCAGCGCCGGCTGCAGCGTCCTGGACATCGCACGGGTGGCGGCGGGCCACCTGGATGCCGTGGTGCTGTTCCGCCCCACCCCGGAAGACCGGGACATCGGCCTGGCCCTGGCCAATGAGGCTGGCGTACTCAGCAGCGACTTTTCCGGCAACCCCGCCAGCACCGACTCCCGCCAGCTGGCTATTGCCAACCCCAAGCTGATGCGGGAAGTGCTGCGCACCCTTCACCCCTTCCAGGCGCGACTGCCCCGCTGAAACGGGGATCACGACAGATTGATTCCGCAAACATGAAAAAAGCCGGGCTGATGTTACCAGACCCGGCTTTTTTGTGCCCATAAGCAGCGACATGTCACATCCGGTTAAGCCACTCGGGGGGCTCCTCTTCCTCCGGCTGCTCACCAGCAACCCCCTCCTTCGGCGGCACGACCATATCCGTGCGGGTAACGCCAAGGGCTACCAGCAGGTTCGCCGACACGTAGATGGACGAGTAGGTACCCACAATGACACCGATCGCCAGGGTGATGGCAAAGTTGTTGATGGCTGCCCCGCCCAGGAAATACAGGGCCATGAGCACCAGCAAGGTGGTCAACGAGGTATTGATGGTCCGGTTGATGGTTTCGTGGATTGACCGGTTCACGGTTTCCTCGGGGTCATCAATCCGCAGCTTACGGAAATTCTCCCGGATACGGTCCATGATCACGATGGTATCGTTCAGGGAGTAACCGATAACCGCCAGCAACGCAGCCAGCACCGTCAGGTCGAAGGTCCACTGGAACAGCGCGAACAGGCCCAGCACGATAATCACGTCGTGGGCCAGCGGAATCACCGAGGCAATACCGAATTTGAACTGGAAGCGCATACCCACGTAGATGAGCACCACCGCCAGGGCCAGTAACATACCCAGGCCACTGTTCTCCTTCAGTTCGTCCCCCACCTGGGAGCCAACGAATTCCGAACTGACCAGTGTGACGTTGCTGTCGGTCCGCTCCTGGATGTCCGCCAGGATACGCAGACCGAGCTCGTCGTCCCCTGCCTCCTGCATCCGGATCAGCACCAGGGTGTCGGAACCAAAATTCTGCACCACGTAGTCGGTGTAACCGGCATCGGACAGGGCGGAGCGGACATCATCCAGCTCCGGCGCCTGGGCGTATTCCAGCTCCACCGAGGTACCGCCGGTGAAATCCAGGCCGAAGTTCAGGCCCCGCACACCCAGCAGCACTGCAGACGCGATAACCAGCAGTATGGAGACTGTCGCAAATACCTTGCGCAGGCTCATGAAATCGAACTTATCGGTACGGGTATCAGACATTGGCCAGTTTGCCTCCGATCGAGAGCTTTTCGACCTTCCGGCCTCCGTGAAGTACATTGATCATCGCCCGGCTCACCACCAGCGCGGTAAACAGCGAGGTGACGATGCCGATGCTCAGGGTCACCGCGAAGCCCTTGACCGGGCCGGAGCCCATGGCGAACAGGATAATGGCTACCAGGAAGGTGGTGATGTTGGCATCCACGATGGACACGAACGCGCGGGAGTAGCCGGCATTGATGGCCAACTGGGGCGCGACGCCCTCCCTCAGCTCTTCCCGTATTCGCTCGAAGATCAGCACATTGGCGTCCACCGCCATACCCACGGTCAGCACGATACCGGCGATGCCGGGCAGTGTCAGGGTGGCCGAGATGATCGACATGCATGCCAGCAGCAGCATCAGGTTCAGGGTCAGCGCCACATTCGCCACCAGCCCGAACAGGCGGTAGAACACCGCCATGAACACCAGCACCAGGATAAAGCCGACCACCACCGACATGAACCCGGCGTCGATGTTCTGCTGCCCCAGGCTGGGGCCGATTGTGCGTTCCTGCACGAAGTACATGGGCGCCGCCAGGGCACCGGCCCTCAGCAACAGGGCCAGCTCCGAGGCCTCATGGATGGAATCCAGGCCAGTGATACGGAAGCTGGCCCCCAGCGTGGACTGGATGGTCGCCAGGGAGATGATGCTGCGCTCTTCCACACGCTCTTCCGTGGTGACCACCTCGCCGCCCACAACCTCCTGCTCGGTTTCAGTACGGAACTCAATGAACAGCACCGCCATGCTGCGCTGGACGGCATTGCGGGTGGTACGTGTCATCAGGTCTCCACCAACACCGTCTAGGGTGATGTTGACCTGGGGCATACCGTTCTCGTCAAAACCCTGACTGGCATTGGCCACATTCTCACCGGTGACGATCACATCACGTTCCAGGCGGGCGGTCCGGCCCGGCTCGTCACGGAAGGGATAGGTTTCGGTGGCGGACGCCGGTGCGTCCTGCCGCGCCGCCAGCCGGAATTCCAGGTTGGCGGTGGCACCCAGCACCCGTTTGGCCTGGGCGGTATCCTGAACCCCGGGCAGCTCCACGATAATACGGTCGGCGCCCTGGCGCTGGACCAGCGGCTCCGCCACACCCAGCTCGTTGACCCGGTTGCGGATGGTGGTCAGGTTCTGCTCGATGGCATAGTCCTGAATCTGCTGGACCTCCTGCTCGGAGAGGCTCAGGTCCAGCAGGTACTCATCGCCTTCGGTACGCTCATCCAGCAGGAACTCGTTATAGTTACCCCGGACCAGATCAAAGGCCTCCTCCCGATCCGCTTCATTTCGGAAGGAGAGCTGGATACGGTTGTCGTCGGACACCTCGCCGCCGCGATAACGGATACGCTCCTCGCGCAGCTCCCGCTTGATCTGGCTTGCCGTGGCCTCCAGTCGCTGGGTAACCGCCGTCTCCATATCCACCTCCAACAGGAAGTGAACACCGCCACGGAGGTCCAGACCCAGTTTCATCGGCCCTGCCCCCACGGCCTTGAGCCAGTCCGGCGTGGACTCGGCCATATTGAGGGCAACCAGGTAGTCATCACCCAGGGCCTGCTGAACAATCGGCCGCGCCTGAAGCTGGTCATCGGAACTGTTGACGCGAATCAGCGCACTGCGCTCTTCCCGATCAACCCCCTTGATGGCAATTCCTGCCTCCTCAAGGGCGCCGGTTGCCCGCTCCACGGTGGCCTGACTGATCTCGGTGCCACTGCGGGCGCCGGTAATCTGGATCGCGTAGTCATCGGGGAAAACGTTCGGCAAGGCGTAGACAAACCCGATCGCCAGCACGACCAGGATCAGCAGATTTTTCCAAAGCGGATACTTGTTCAGCATAGGAGCCCTTTCTTGACCGCCTTCGGGCCGCCTGCACGGCGGCCTCCCTGGTCAGTAAGTTCAGATGTCTTTCAGAGTGCCTTTGGGCAGGGCCGCGCCAACGGCAACCTTCTGGATTTTCACTTCCACATTGTCGGCAACTTCCAGCACGATAAAGTCATCAGTCACGCGGGAGATGCGACCGGCCATGCCACCGGAGGTCACAATTTCGTCGCCCTTGTTAAGGCCGGACATCAGCGCCTTGTGCTCCTTGGCACGCTTGGACTGGGGGCGCCAGATCAGCAGGTAGAAAATAAGGATGAAACCGCCAAAGAAGATGACCTGGCCCATCACACCCATGCCCTGACCGGCGTCCTGGGCAAGGGCGACGCCAGGTGTGGCGGCGGCCAGAAGGGTGGCCAACATGGCTTTTACTGCTTTCATAGGATGTCTCCGTCAATAAAGTGTTGTTCAGGAAAAACGGTCGCCGGGACCCGGTTCATGCCAGAGGCGGTACCGGCTGGCCCCTCTTGGCGTAGAAGGATTCCACAAAGTCGGACAATGTACCTGCTTCAATAGCCCCACGCAATCCAGCCATCAGCTTCTGGTAGTGATGAAGGTTGTGGATGGTATTCAACTGAGAGCCAAGCATTTCACCACACTTATCAAGATGATGTAGATAACTTCTCGAAAAGTGTGAACAGGTGTAGCAATCACATTCCGCATCCAGGGGGCCGGTGTCATGACGGTTGCCGGCGTTACGGATCTTGACGATACCAGTGGATGTGAACAGGTAGCCATTACGGGCGTTGCGGGTGGGCATGACGCAATCGAACATGTCCACACCACGGCGCACCGCCTCGACGATATCCTCCGGGCGCCCTACCCCCATCAGGTAGCGGGGCCGGTTTTCCGGCATCCGTACGGGCAGGTAATCCAGTACCGCCAGCATGTCCTCCTTGGGCTCGCCAACGGACAGGCCGCCAATGGCATAGCCGTCGAAACCGATATCCATCAGGCCGTCCAGGGACTGCTGGCGCAGATCGTTGTACATGCCCCCCTGGATAATACCAAACAGGGCCGACGGACTGTCACCGTGGGCGATTTTGCTGCGGGCAGCCCAGCGCAGGGACATCTCCATGGACTCCCGGGCCTGCTTCTCAGTGGCGGGATACGGCGTGCACTCGTCAAAGATCATCACGATATCCGAGCCCAGGTCCCGCTGCACCCGCATCGCAATCTCGGGATTCAGTTCCACCACCGATCCGTCCACCGGCGAGCGGAAGCTGACCCCTTCCTCGGTGATCTTGCGCATTTCCCCGAGACTGAACACCTGGAAACCACCGGAGTCCGTCAGGATCGGGCCCTGCCACTGGGTGAAATCATGCAGGTCACCGTGGGCGCGGATCACTTCGGTACCCGGGCGCAGCATCAGGTGAAAGGTGTTGCCCAGGATGATCTGGGCGCCGGTGGCCTCGATATCCCGGGGCGTCATACCCTTGACCGTGCCATAGGTACCCACGGGCATGAAGGCCGGGGTTTCCACCACCCCGCGGGGGAAGGTCAGGCGACCACGGCGGGCCTTGCCGTCCTCTCCCAGCTTCTCGAAAGACATGAAACAGTGATCAGACATGACTGGCTCCTGGGTCGGCCAACGCGCCCAGGCTGGGCTCCTGACCGGTAATGAACATGGCATCGCCATAGCTGAAGAAACGGTAGCGCTCGGCCACCGCCTCCCGGTAGGCGGCCATGGTGTTGTGGTAGCCGGCAAAGGCGCTCACCAGCATGATCAGGGTGGATTCCGGCAGGTGGAAATTGGTGATCATGGCGTCCACCGTCTGGAATCGGTACCCCGGCGTGATAAAGATATCCGTCTCCCCCCGCATGGGCCGGACCACACCGCCGCGGCTGGCGGACTCCAGGGACCGTACCGATGTGGTTCCTACGGCAATTACACGTCCTCCCCTGGCCCGGGTCCGGCGGATGGCATCCACCGTGGCCTCGGGTACCGTGGCCACTTCACTGTGCATGACATGGTCTTCCACCCGATCCACCCGTACCGGCTGGAAGGTGCCGGCGCCCACATGGAGGGTGACAAAGGCGGTTTCCACACCCCGCTCGGCAAGACGATCAAAGACCGGCTGGTCAAAATGAAGTCCGGCGGTGGGTGCCGCAACTGCACCGGCCTCGCGGGCGTAGACGGTCTGGTAGCGCTCCCGGTCCGCACCTTCGTCCGGTCGGTCAACATAAGGGGGCAGCGGCATGTGACCAGCCCTTTCCAGAAGCTCGAGAATCGGCCCGCCATTCGCTGTTTTCAGGCGGAACAGCGCCTCTTCCCGGTCCAGCATAACCAGTTGTGAGCCGTCCTCCAGAAGCACCGCCTGACCGGGTTTAAGGGCCTTTGAAGCCCGCACATGGGCCAGCACCGTGTCATCGGCCACCACCCGTTCCACCAGCACTTCCAGCTTGCCGCCGGTTTCCTTGGTGCCAAACAGGCGGGCGGGAATCACCCGGGTGTCGTTGAACACCAGCAGGTCGTCGGGTTCCAGCAGCTCCGGCAGCTCCCGGAACTGCCGATGCGCCACCGCCCCGGACACGCCGTCCAGCGACAGCATTCGCGAGGCACTGCGCTCGGCCATGGGATACCGGGCGATCAGCTCGTCGGGCAGGTCGAAATGGAAATCGGAAACGTTCATGGACAGGACTGCGTCATGGCCCCTTGGGGGCGATCGTCGGAAAGCGTTGTGGAAAGCGCGGATTATACAGTCTCGGGATCAGGGGTCCAATTCATGGGGCGCTGAGATGGTAGGACGTGTACAAAAAAAGGACCGACATCCAACGATGCCGGTCCCGGGATAGGACAGGAATACCCGGAATCAACCGTTCTCCGGGACCCAGACACTCCCCGCGTCACAGGTATCAAAACCCTGTGAGTCACTGTCGTTCAAGGTCACCAGTACCGCATCGCCGGTGCCGGTGCTCAGGCCGAACCTGACTTCCACAGAGCCATCGGCCTCCAGTCTCACGGCGCCTTCAGCAGGACAGGTCGTATTGATATTCCCCGCCACCGCTACCGGTGTCGACACCGTCAGATAACCATCGATAGCAGAGCTGACCAGAGTAGCCGCCATTTCCATGACGAAACTGTCTCCGTCCACGCTTACCGCAATCCTGGTATCCTCCAGGGCGACGTAGTCGTCCTCGAGCAGGTATTCCAGTCGATCGGTGGCGACCGTCAACGAACCCGCATCGCTCCCCGTCTGTACCATACGCGCTGTTTCCTGGCCCTGAATGCTAACGGGCCCCCCGGTATCAAGGTTCTCACCACGAATGCTGTACTGGATCACTATCGTCTGGTCGGTGTCGTTGCCACTGACATCCTGTGAATAGCTTCCATCCAGCAGGAGATTGGGAATACTGGTGGTGCTCAGCTCGCAGTTATCGAAGACCACCCGGGTACTGCTGTCGCTGGTGGTAACATCAACCGTACCCCCCTCGTTTTCGCACGATTCTGTCGCGGCTTCCCGCACCACCGGATCACCAACGGACAAAGTCCCGGCCACACCCAGCGTACTCTCGACCTCACTCACCAGTTGATCGATCTTCCCGGTGTCCTCGTAGGCCTGGGCCGCCGCCTCATAGTCTGTCTGGGTGCGGATCTGGGCCTGGCGCTTTCCATAACCGTCCGGATCGAGCTGTAGCTGTGATGAGCTGTCGCCACCGCCACTATCACTACTGCCACCTCCACCGCCGCCCCCACAGGCGCCAAGCAATACCGTGGTGGCAACGACGGCTGCCAGACCCGACTTCGAAAACTGCTTTTCCATGGTCTTCTCCCTGTTTGATTACATCCGCCATCCGGCGACTTTTCCGTGGGAAAATACTCCCACCAAGCAAGACCCGGTGTGGTCTTGCAGATTTCCACTAGTCGGGTCGAGTACACGATTCCCTGTTAGCGGAGCATCCTTAACAACTTGTAACCCGATGATAAAGTATTGGATCGACAGCGGAATGCAAGACTGCATCGGTGACTGAAAGCAAGAATGGGAGCCAGGTCACTTCAATAGGAAACGAACCAGAGAGGGCAATAACAGGATTCAAGGGAGGTGGTAGCGGCGGGCGGACTCGAACCGCCACGGGTTTTACCCCAACGGATTTTGAATCCGTCGTGTCTACCAATTTCACCACGCCGCCAAAAGAATGCCTCCCGAGGCCGGGAGGAGCCAGGGATTATAATGACGAGCCGCCTGAAAGCAACCGCCGTGGCCGCCGGTTTCCTTACAGGCGGTCAAACAGCGATAGCTGCGAGGTCTGTGCAAAGGACTGCTGGGCCGCCTGTAGCACAAAGCTCTGGAACGACAGGTTGCTGATCGCCTCGGCGTAGTCAACATCCTGTAGCTGGGAACGGATATCCTTGGCGTACAGTGAGGCATTGTCCAGGAACTCGCCGGTAGACTCGAGCTGGTTAAGCCGACCGCCAATCTCTGTCTGGGTTTTCAGGATGTTGTCCTGGGCACTATCCAGGTTGGTCAGCGAGTCGGCCACCATCTGGTCGTAGGCGGCCTGGGAACTGAGGAAGCGGGCCGTATTGGAGGCGCCAGCATCCACGGCACCAGCAGTAATGCCAACATCATCGAAACGTGCACCGGCTATCTGCAGGTCACCGCTCCAGCCGGAGGCATCAATGCTGACTTCGTCTGACGACGACAGGATCTTCAGTTCCCCACCCTCGACCCTGGCTTCCACCCCCGCCAACGCTTCGTCACCGCTGTTGTTGATGGCGTTCGCCAGGTCATCGAGGGTATCCCCGGCGCTGAAATCCAGGGCCACGCCGTTGACCGTCAGGGTATCGGTGGCGGGAGCCACCGCCGCCGGAGAGAAGCTGGAGACAGTGGCGGCTTCAGGTTGCTTGTTCAGGTTGTTGAGGCCATAGATCAGTTTCTCGATGGAACCGAATACGGACTGTTTATCGCTGGTATTGACCTCGAACTGGTCTCCCGCCGAGGCACCGGTGATTTCAAACTGCATGCCCTCGAACTGGATACTCTCGCCGCTGGTGTAGGTGCCGGTGGCCAGGTCCTTGGAGGTGTCGGAAAAGTCGTAACCGTCCTTGTCCTGGATCACGTACTCGTCCGGCGTCCCGGCCCGGATGCCCACGACAATATCCGTAGGTGAGAACGAGGACACCAGTTCCGGGTCAAGGACTGCCCCGGTGCTGATACGGGCACCGGAGGAATTGTCCGGATGGGATTCTGTGAAGAAGGTTGGACCCGCACTGGGAATATTGACGAAGAGATCCTTGCCGTGGTCACTGATGGCCACGTTCACACCGTCATCGATTTCCAGGTTACGTTGCCCCTCGTCCCCCTGGTAGACCCACTTGCCGTCAACGCTCTTGGCGAAGGCCGGAGACTCCCCCTGGAAACCGCTGAAGATGTATGAACCGGAACTGTCCTGGGTGTTTGCCTGGGCGGCCAGTTCTTCCAGGCGCTGTTCCAGTTCAGCGGAGAGGGACTGGCGGTCCTGGGCCGACAGCGAGCCGTTACCCGCCTGGACAGTCAACTCCCGCACCCGCTGGATAATATCAATCATGCTGCTCAGGGAGCTCTCTTCCTGCTGCAGCCGGTTCTCCGCCAGGCCCACATTGCGCTGGTAGGTCTCGATGCGCCCCACTTCCTGGTCCAGCTTCAGGATACGGGCAGCGGCCACCGGGTCGTCGGACGGGTTGTTGACCCGCTTGCCGGTGGAGATCTGCTCCTGGGTCTGATTCAGGTTGACATTCAGGTCCTGCAGGCGGCTGACGCCACCGGAAAAGATCTGCTGTGAAGATATTCTGATCATCTCAAATCACCTCAACCGGCCTATCGGAAGGTGGTAAGCAGGGTGGCAAACAGCTCCTGGGCCACCCCCATCACCTTGGCAGACGCATTGTAGGCAGCCTGGTACTGGATCAGGCGCCCCGCCTCTTCGTCCAGGTTGACGCCGGACACGGATTCCCGCTGGTTGGTGGATTGCTCCAGCAGGATCTTGCCGGACTCGCTGTCGAGCTGCGCCTGCCGGGTTTTCACCCCCACCTGCTCCACCAGGCCGGCATAGCCCTCGGTAAAGCTCTGGGAGCCACCATTCATGGTGTTCTTGGTGGCCAGCCCGGCCATGATCTCGGCGTTACGGTTGTCTGACGAACCGTCGGTGTTGTAGCCAATGGAGAAACTGTCTCCGGCCTGGGGGTTGCCGCTGATCTCGAACTGGAATCCCCGGTAGTTCGGGTCCGAGGGATCCTCGGTAAACAGCTTGTTGCTGATGCCGGACTGGTAGGTGCCGGTCTCGAGCACATTGCCGTCCGGGTCCCGGATCTCGTACTGATCGTCTGCGGTGAAGTACACCTCCAGGGGCGGATTCAGCTCACCCTTGACGGAGAACTCCGATAGCGGCGCATTGGTATTCGGGTTGCGGACATCGAACATGACGCCCTGGTTGATGGTGGCGTCGCCACTGTTACCACTGTCGGCCTCGGCACGCACCGGGCTGGCAAAGGCCAGATCCTCTTCCCGTTCCACTTCCAGGGAAATATTGGCGGCTTCCATACGGGTGGGCTGGATCAGGAACCGGTCGCCCTCGCTGAAGGTGCCGTCTTCCAAACGGACATTGAAGCCCGGCATGTTGATTTCCGCAGGCAGGTCCGCCGGCAGTCGTCCCTGGTTGACCACCTTGCCGGTTTCCTCATCCACCAGTTCGTAGCTGCGACCGTCTTCACTGGTAATGTTCAACGCCCAGGAGCCTGCCGGCAGACTGGAGGTATCGGTAATATCCACCGCCACCACACCGTCCCCGGGCGGCGCGTTATTACCGCTGGCCACGACCCGGGCCAGCTGCTTTTCTCGGGAATTGATCTCGCTGAAGAACAACCCGCCAAGGTCGCCCTCCAGGTCCATACCGATCTGGTGCTGGTGGTTCATGGTGTCCTGCAGGGCAACGGCCACCCGGCCCAGCTCGTCGAACGCCGGCATCAGGGCTTCGCTCTCGAAACGCCTCAACCCGCCCAGCTTGCCACCGGTAATCTGTTCGTCGATGACCTGGGTACGATTGCCGTCGGAGAGGGTGAATTCGAGCCGTGAGGGATCATCCGCGTTACGGCGAGTGCCCAACTGGACGGCATCCGAGCCCACCACCAGGGCCTGGCCATTGGCCAGGGAGACGTTCACCTGACCAGCGCCGGAGTCCGACACCCGTACATTGACGATTTCGGACAGTTTCCGGATCGCCTCGTCCCGTTTGTCGAGCAGATCATTGGGCGGGTTACCCTGTGCCAGTCCCGGCGACTCCGAAATCGCCAGGTTCAGCTCGGCAATGTTCTTGATCAGGGTGTTGGCATCCGCCACGTTCTCGGTCATCTGGGTCTTGACCAGTTCCCGCTGCTGGATAAATTCCTGCTGCAGGGCCTGGAAGCGGTTCACCACGCTCTGGGCCTCGCTGAGCACCAGCTGGCGCTGGGGCAGCGAGCCTGGATCTTCCGCCGCATTCTGCAGGGCCGCGAAGAAGTTGTTCAGGGACTGGGATAACCCCGTGTCCTCGCCGCCGAGCAGGTCGTCCAGGCGGGACATCTCACTACGCAGGGTTTCCTGTTCGTTGTACAAGGATGTGTCGGAGCGCACCTGGTCCACCAGGTACTTGTCCGCCAGCCGGCGGATATTGGCGATGTCGACCCCGGTCCCCACATATCCGTTGGTGGTGTAGCGGCTGCTGCTGGATTCGAACTGGACTTCCTGGCGGCTGTAACCCGGCGTATTGGCATTGCTAATATTGTTACCGGTGGTGTTGAGGGCATTCTGGTGCCCCAGCACCCCACTCAGGCCAATGTTGATCAGACCTGCCATGGCGATTACTCCTCAGAAACCCGGGACAGGGTTTGGAAACGGTCCAGGGCAGCCTCGAACGGCTCCCCCTCCATGATGTTACGAATCTTGCGTCCGTAGGCCGGGTCGGTGGCGTAACCGGCTTCCTGCAGTCGCTCGGCGAAGACCTCCGGCTGGTCAGCCACTTCCCACACATCCCGGTAACGGGGATTGTCCTGCAGGAAGGTCACGTAATCCCGGAAGCTCTCGCGGTAGTCCGGATAGCGACGGAAATCCGCCCGCTCCTTCATGGCCACGCCCTCGCGGAACTCGGTGGTGGCGATATTCACCGACTCACCCTGCCAGCGGCTGTCCGCCTTGATACCGAACAGGTTGAAGCTGTGGCTGCCGTCATTGCCGCGGATCATGTGCCGGCCCCAGCCGGTTTCCAGAGCGGCCTGGGCCACCATCAGGCGGGGATCAATGCCGGACTCTTCCGCCACATCCTCCGCCAGCGGCAGCAGGGTACGAACGAAGTGTTCCGGGCTGTCGAACCGTTCCGGCATGGCAGCGGTGTCTTCCACCGGAGCAGTACCGGTGACACCTGCCGTCGGTGCCTCGTTGTCACCGGATTCCCCGGACTCCGCCAGCGCCTTCACCTCGTCCACCCGTTCAGGCAGTTTCGGCGACAGCGGCGGCATGCTGCGGTCGTAATCCGCCAGGGTCCGGCGGGCACCGGCCAGGGCATCGCCCTCCCCGTCCATACCGGGAATCTGGCGGCTCAGTTGGCGCACCAGCGCCTCGCTCAGCCCCATCCCCTGACCTCGACTCATGGAAAGGCTGAGCTGGCTGTCGAACATATCCTGGTAGAAGTCGGACTCGTTGCTGTTCAGGTAGTTACCCTCGGCCAGTACATCATTCACCGAGCGCATGCTCTTGAGCATCTCGGACAGGAACAGGCTTTCGAACTGACGTGCGACTTCCTCAAGGGCGGCCTTGCGGTCGGTCTTCGCCTGGGCCTTGAGGGCGTTCAGGCCGTCGAATTCGGTGTAGTACTGTGCCTGGTCCATTCCGGAACTCTGCATGGCGTCACCTAGATAACAATCAGCTCGGCCCGGAGGGCGCCAGCCTGCTTGAGGGCTTCCAGTACTGCCATCACATCACCGGGGGCGGCGCCCACCTGGTTGACCGCCTGCACGATCTCGTTGAGGGTGGTGGCGGGTCCAAACTGGAACATCCGCGCCGGATCCTCGGTCACGGCAATCTGGGAGTTCTGGGTGACCACGGTTTCACCCCGGGCAAACGGGTTGGGCTGGTCCACCTCCGGGTTCTCCTGGATGGTGACGGTCAGGTTGCCATGGGTAACCGCCGCCGGGCTGACCTGTACGTTCTGCCCCACCACAATGGTGCCGGTACGGCTATTGATGACCACCTTGGCGGCCTCCTCCGCCGGATCCACCTCCATGTTCTCCAGGATCGACAGGAAACTCACCCGCTGTGAGGGATCCCGCGGCGCCTTCACGGAGACAGACGTGGCATCATGGGCATAGGCCATGCCCTCACCCAGCTCGCCATTGATGGTTTCCACTACCCGGCGGGCGGTAGTGAAATCCGCCCGCAGCAGGTTCAGGGTGATGGTATCGCCCTCGGTGAACGGACTGTTCACCTCACGCTCAATGGTCGCACCGTTAGGAATCCGCCCCACACTGGGCACGTTGACGGTGATACGGGAACCATCCTGCCCCTGGGCGCCAAAGCCGCCCACCACCAGGCTGCCCTGGGCCATGGCGTAGACCTGATCGTCCACGCCTTTGAGCGGCGTCATCAGGAGCGTGCCGCCCCTCAGGCTGTCCGCGTTACCCAGTGAGGACACCGTGATATCCAGCTCCTGGCCGTTCTTGGCGAACGGTGGCAGGGTGGCGTGCACGCTGACCGCAGCCACATTGTCGGCACTGGGGTTAACCCCCTCGGGGATGGTGATGCCGAAGCGGTTCATCATGTTGCGATAGGTCTGGTCGGTGGCCGGACTCGAGTCACCGGTGCCATCGAGGCCGACCACCAAACCATAGCCCACCAACTGGTTATCCCTTACACCCTGCACCCGGGTCAGGTCCTTCAGGCGGTCAGCCATCACCGGGCCGGCGACCATCAGCAGGCCCAGTCCGAATACCATTGCTCTTGCGACAGTCACAGCGGCCACCATTCACTGTTGAAGAATCGGGTCAGCCATCCGGGCTGGTTAGCCTGGTCAAAGTCGCCGGTGCCGCCGTAGGCGAAACGGGCATCGGCTATACGCTGGGACGACACCGTGTTGTCCGGGGAGATATCCTCCGGGCGCACCAGGCCAGTCAGGCGGATATACTCGTCGCCATTGGTCAGCGACAGCCATTTCTCACCACGGATATGGAGGACGCCATTGGGCAGTACTTCGACCACGGTTACGGTGATGCTGCCGGCCAGGCTGTTGCTCTGGTCCGCTTCCGCCTCGCCTTCAAAGTCCCGCTCCATGTTGGCACTGCCCCCCAGTTTGTCGAAGGTGCGGCCAAAGAAGCTCGGTGTCCCCATTCCAATCTCATTGTTCTTGGAGATGCTGCTCTCGGCGCTCTTGCTGGCGGTGGTGGACTCCTGCAGCGTCACGGTCAGTATGTCCCCCACATTCAGGGCGGTGCTGTCACCGTAGAGGCTATAGTTCCGGGACTTGCGATAGATGCCTCCGGTGTGCTCATCCTGCGCGGTCATCGATGGCGCACGAACGGGCGCATAGGCCGGATCATTGGGTTTCGGACGCTCCCTCGTCATGGACTGGCAGCCCTGCAGCAGTGCCAGGCCGCACACCAGCGCCAGGGTGAATCCCCGGCGGTGGAGCCTGGCAGGACGTGTGGGGTTGAGGCGCATCATGGCAGTCACCTTGCTGACCGTTTAACCGATGTTGTTGGTGATGAACTGAAGCATCTGGTCGGATGCGGACACCACCTTGGAATTCATCTCGTAGGCGCGCTGGGTGGTGATCATGTTCACCATTTCCTCGACCACCTCGACGTTGGAGGCCTCTGTCGAGCCTTGCTCGATGGTGCCGAAGCCGCCTATGCCGGCCTCACCTTCCTGGGGATCACCACTGGCGGCGGTTTCCCGGAACAGGTTATTCCCCATCGCCTGCAGCCCCTGGGGATTGATGAAGTCCACCAGCGGGATCTCGCCCAGATTCACCGGGTCAGCCTGGTTCTCAACCATCGCTGATACAGTGCCGTCCTTGCCGATGGTGACGCTGGTGGCGTTCTCGGGAATGTTGATGTTGGGCTCAAGCAGGTAGCCGTCCGGTGTCACCATGTCCCCATCGGAGTTGAGCTGGAACTGGCCATCCCGGGTATAGGCAACCTCACCGTCGGGCATCTGGATCTGAAAGAAGCCGCGGCCGTTGACGGCGACATCCAGCGGCTGCTCGGTCACCTGCAGGTTACCCTGGGTAAACTGCTTGGTGGTGCCCACCACACGGACCCCCGTACCCAGTTGCAGGCCGGACGGTAGTTCGGCGTTCTGGGTGTTGAGACCACCGGGCTGGCGTTCAATCTGGTACAGCAGGTCCTGGAACACCGCCCGGTCTTTCTTGAAACCGGTGGTATTCACGTTCGCCAGGTTGTTGGAGATGGTGGTCATCTTCGTGTCCTGGGCGCTGAGGCCGGTCTTACTGACCCAAAGTGCTGGATGCATGTCTGGACTCCTCTATGGCTGCCACCCGGCGGCCAGGTTTTGCCGCTTTCCGGGTGGTCAGACCGGTAATCGTGTCGTTATCAGAGGTTTTGCAACAGTCGTGCCGTTGACTCGGCGTTCTGGTCGGCGCGCTGCATAACCTTCACCTGCATTTCGAACTGCCGCGACAGCTCCAGGTTGGCAATCATTTCCTCGACGGCGTTGACATTGGAGCTCTCCAGATAGCCGGACACCACCCGGGCGTCGGCATCGGGGGCTTCCGGGCCATCCAGCGCCTCGCCGGGCTTGCGACGGATAAAACCGTCATCGCCTTTCATAAGAGCGTCCTGGGGAGGATTGACCAGCTTCAACCGGTCCACTTCCACCAACTGGTCCGCCGGGCCGCCAACAGGCTTGATGGAGATGGTGCCATCGGCCCCGACCAGCAACCGCTCGTACGGCGGCAGCGCCACGGGACCGCCGTTGCCGAGGACCGCTTCACCGGAGGTGAGACGAACGATGCCGTTCACGTCCACCTGGAGGCTGCCGGAACGGGTCAGTACTTCCTCGCCCTGCTGGTTCTGGACGGCAAGCCAGCCATCACCCTCAACGGCCACATCGAGGTCGCGGCCGGTTTGCTGCAGTGACCCCGGGGTAAAATCGGTGCCGGGCCTTTCAGTCATGGCGTAGGCCCGCGTCGGATGGTGTTCGCCGAACACGGGCATGCTGCGAGCCTGGGCAAAGTCTTTCTTGAAGCCGGTGGTATTGACGTTGGCAAGGTTGTTGGCGTGTGCCTGCTGGGCCAGCATGTTCTGCTTGGCACCGGACATACCGATGTAGAGGGACTTGTCCATGGGAAAACTCCTGCCGGATATCTGACGTTTTTACGCCGTTTTCAGGGTTCCTGCAGGAGTCATGCCAGAAGGTCGGACCGGCTGTACTTCAGATAGGCATTCTGGTTGTGGGGGCTGGAGCCGGGGCCCCACTCCACAACTTCCAGACTATCCCAACCCAGCGTCAACGCAGGTTGATGATCGTCTGAGTCACCGCATCCGAGGTCTCAATGGTCTTGGCGTTCGCCTGGTAGTTCCGCTGGGCGATGATCAGGTTGACCAGCTCCTGGGACAGGTCCACGTTGGACTCTTCCACCGAACTGGCGGAAATCCCCCCCAGCGTGCCGGTACCCGGCTGGCCGAAGATCGGCTGGCCGGACTCGAAGGTTTCCACCCAGTTGGTATCACCCACCGGAGACAAACCGTCGGTGTTGGCAAAGCTTGCCAGCGCCACCTGCCCCAGGTTCTGGGACTGACCGTTGGAATAGCGGGCGAAGACCACCCCCTCGTCGGACACGTCCAGACCGGAAAGCCTGCCGGTGGTGTAGCCATTCTGCTGCTGGTCAATCACCCCGAAGGACGAGCCGAACTGCGTGGTCTCGTTCATGTCCACCATGAAGTTGGACGACACGGGCGGCTCGGCAATGGGCAACTCTCCGCCGCTGGCAATCGGCAACGGGCCGTCTGCCCCGTTTGGCTGCCCGGAATCATCCTTGGGCGTCCAGTTGGAAATGAGTATCTGTCCATTCGGATCACCATCAACCGAAGCCAGGCTGCCATCGGTATTGAACTCCAGCTCGTACCGGGCCCGGGTAGGTTCGCCGGTAGTAAAGGGCGGGTCCCCCACATCCTCATCATCAATCTGTACGTACATGGCCCACACACTGTCACCCCCGCTGACCGGCTCCTTCACGAAGTACTGGGTCATGGTGTGGGGGTTACCCAGGCTGTCATAGATCGTCGAAGAGGTAGCGTGGTTGTAGGTGCGCTGATCCTCCGGGTCGAAGGTGTTGGTACGGGTGATATCCGGTGAGTCCGACCCCAGGATCGGTGACGTGCCCCCGGCATCGGTGGTGGCGACAATGCCCTGCTCCAGGGAGATGTTGGTGATCTCCTCCACGCCGGTATCGCTGTAGCCACCGCCCACCGGGTTGCCGGAACCATCCACTTCCGTTACCGTCACCTCGTTGCCGCGACTGTCGATCAGCCGCATGCCGGAGGTGCCCTGGGCCGTGGCGTTCAGGGTATTCAGGGGCGAATCGTTGATCGCATCCTGGAGCCAGTCCCGGGCCTCCTCGGAATTGGTGATGCCGCCGCCCGCACCGGGAACGGAAAAGGTCTCTCCCATTACCTCATAGTTGGTGCCGGGCTGGATCACGCCGTCGACGATATCAAGCCGTGTGCGGGAAGACGAACTCACACCGCTCAGTTCATTCAGCCGCTCGGCAATGGTCTGGGCACGATCACCGGCCTGGAAGTCCACATCAATGGTGCGACCGTCCGGGTAAGTGAACGTCAGGGTCTCATCCGCCGCCAGGCCAGCGGGAGGATTATTGGGGTCCGACCAGGGGGTTGGGTACGTTTGCCGGATCACCTCCAGCACCGACTCCCGGGAATCCAGGTTCAACTCGGAATCAAACCGCGTAGTACGGCGGGGCTCCAGGTTACCGGCGTCGATCTGCAGGTCGCCCCGCACGCCGCTCAGATTCCCCTCGTCATCCGCCTGGTAGCCCTGTACCCGCATGGACTGGTTGTTAACCACGAACCCGTCTTTGTCGATGCTGAACTGGCCAGCGCGGGAATACTCCACCTGCCCCTGATTGCTCAGGATAAAGAAGCCGTCACCGTCGATGGCCATGTCCAGGCCGTTCTGGGTGCCGCTGATGCTGCCCTGCCCAAAGCTCTGCTTGATATCCTGCACCTTCACACCACCGCCGACTGCCATGTTGCCGGAGCTGAGAAAGCCGCTGGAATACAGGTCGCCAAACTGGGCCTGGCTGCCCTTGAAGCCCACAGTGCTGGCGTTGGCAATGTTATTGCCGGTCACATCCAGATCAACCTGTGAGGCACGCAGCCCGCTGAGTCCGATATTAAATGCCATGGTTTACCTCACTCAGTTGATATG
Source organism: Marinobacter shunpengi (assembly GCF_045449715.1). NCBI lineage: Bacteria > Pseudomonadati > Pseudomonadota > Gammaproteobacteria > Pseudomonadales > Marinobacteraceae > Marinobacter > Marinobacter shunpengi. The sequence continues at coordinate 208,656 of NZ_JBJJLA010000018.1, forward strand.
CTGTACGTCTGACAGCGGGATCGATCCCATGCCTGCCAGATTCAGGGTAATATTGCCGCCCTGGCCCAGGGACACGCTGTCCACATTGGCGCTCATCAGGGTCTGCAACTGCTCGGTACCGCTGGGGTAGCTGCCCTGGGCGGTAATGTAATAGCGTCCAGGCGGCATGGTATTGCCGTTGCCGTCTTCACCATCCCAACTGAACTTCTGCTGGCCGGCAGAGGCCTCACCCAGGTCCAGTTGCCGCACCATTTCGCCCTGCTCGTTCTCGACGGTAATGCGCAGGCCGCCGGTGCTGGCTGGTACGTTCACGATGCCTTCCATCTTCCCACTCTCATCCAGGGTGCCGAAATTGGCGGGTGCCATCACGCTCTTGCCCACCATGGCGGATGCCTGCAGGGCCTGGGTAGAACGGAATTCTCCCACCACGCTGTCGACGGTGGAGCTGAGGTTCTGCATCTCCTCCAGCGAACTGAACTGGGCCAGATCGGCGATGAACTCGCCATTGCCCTTTGGCTCCAGCGGGTTCTGGTTCTTCAACTGGGCGATCATCAGTTCCATGAACTCATTCTTACCGAGTTCCTCACTGCCGCTGGCACTGCTTTCCTGCTTTGCCCGATACTCCGCCAGTACGTCGGTGGTCGCGTTGGTGGTATTCACTATGCTCATTGGTCAAATCCCCGAACAAGAATGACTGGCGATTACTGCTGCCCCAGGGTCAGCACCCTCTGCATCATCGATTTGGCGGCATTCATCACGTCCACGTTCATCTGGAAGCTGCGGGAAGACGACATCATGTCCGCCATCTCCTCTACCACGTTGACGTTGGGATAGAAGACATAGCCTTCCTCATTCGCCGCCGGGTGGTGGGGTTCATAGCGCATCTGCAATTCCTTCTCACTTTCCACAATGCCCTGTACGTTGACACCGGCACCGGCCTCCTCGCCGAACGGGAAATGGCCGCTGGCCCGGTCCGGGTTGAGCATCTGCTGCTGCATGGCGGCAAACACCGGCTTACGGGCCCGGTAGGTCTGGTCGATGCTGGAACTGGCGGTCTCCGCATTGGCAATGTTGGATGCGGTGGTGTTCAGCCGCAGTTGCTGTGCGGTCATGCCGGAGCCGGCGATATCAAAAATGTTTCCCAGGGACATGGTTGTTCTCCTCTACACCTTGTGCCGGCTTACTGGCTCGTAATGGCTTTCTTCAGACCTGAAAACTTGCTGTCCAGGAACTGGAAACTGGCCTGGAAGTCCATGGCATTACGCATGTACCGGGTCTGCTCCTGCTGTGCATCCACGGTATTGCCATCAATGGACGGCTGGTGGGGCATGCGGTAGAGCAACTCGGCGGACATGCCGGAACCGGACACATCCATATGGGAATCGTGGGTGCGGGTCATCGACACCCCCTGACTGGCCTCGGTGGCCTGATTCAGCATGGCCTGGAAATCCACATCCCGGGCCTTGAAACCCGGGGTATCGGCGTTCGCCAGATTGTTCGCCAGCACTTCCGCGCGACGGCTGCGGGCGGTCAGCGCCTGCTCATGGATACCCAATGCCTTGTCGAAGGTGATTGCCATAATGCCTCCAGTAACTGCATCACCCTGCCGCTTTTGCCGGTCAGGGATCGTTTGCAATGACTGTAGCAATCAGGATGCCAGAGTCCGAAAAAACTGTTATTTCTTTATTTTTCAACAGGATGTGAATTACGGAAGGGACAGCAACAAACACGGCGGAATGAGGGGCGGCAAGCCTTTTCCCTTGGCTTGCCGTCATCAGTACAGGCGGCCCGCTTCAGCCTGGCCAGTCTGAAACGAAGTCAGAGAGCTCCGGTCGGGGAACCGTGGGCTTCCCGCCATCCACGGTGCCCGTGTAGATAAAGCCGACGATGGACTCGCCGTCCTTCAGGCCGAGCCCATCCCGCACCACGGGGCTCTCCGCCACCGCCCCGGTCCGCCACATGGCACCGTATCCTTCCGCCTGCAGGGCCAGCACCAGGTAGGCGGCCCCGGCGGCGCAGGAATATGCCTGCTCATGGGCGGGAACCTTCGGATGACTCACCGGCGAGGCAATGGCCACCAATACCATTGGCGCCCTCAGCGGCGACTGGCGCAGTTTCTGCCGCTGGGCATCGCTGGCGTCTTCCGGGGCGCTGCTTTCGAACAGCCGACCGAGCTGCTTCAGGGCCTCCCCTTCCACCACCAGATAGCGCCAGGGGCGCAGGAGGGCGTGGTCCGGCGCCCGGGCTGCACAGGCCAGGGCCAGGTCCAGCACGTCCCGGGGGGGCGCGGGCGCCTTGAGCCTGGGCTCGGAACTGCGATCAAGGATGGCCCGGGTAATGGTGTTCATGGTCAAGTGACATCTCCCCGTTCAGGTGTGGAGCCTGTGTGCCCTGCGTTGTCCGTCATGGTCTTTACTGTTAATCTCAAGCGTTGGATTCCATGGTTTCCTTCCAGGAAACCCGACCGCCGGAACGGCAGAATAACAAGGGAGTGAATGAGACGCACTCCCAATGTGGCGGCACACCGGATTCCCGATCCTATCAGTTTTCCACAGGGATGGAGCATGTCAGGCTACGTCAGCACCCCGGATTCCACTCGTAAATCCGCCCCGGAAAAGCCCTTCGAGGATACCCCTAGGGCCATCCCGCCGCTGCCGGATTTCAACGGACGGGTGCTGGGATCCGCCGCATTCTGCGGCATCATCGTGGCCGGCGTGGTGGACGGCATCTTCCATCAGAACATGCTCTGGCTGCTGGCCGGAGGACTGCTGTGGCCCCACACTGTCCTGCTGCTGAGCCGCTATATCGGCGCCGGACGGGAACCGCGCATCCGCCAGTACCTGGTGCTGGTGGAGTGCATTATATCCGGCGCCGTGATCGGTCTGACCGGCCTGACTGTCGTGCCCTCCCTGGCCATGGGGCTGATGCTGATGTTCACCTGCCTGATCGTCGGCGGCCTCTACCTCTGGTTCTATGGGTCACTGTTGCTGTGCGCGGCCGCTGGCCTGGTGGTGGGCCTGATGGGGGTTACGGACGATTTCAGCACGCCGCTGCTCACCAGCCTGGTGTCGCTGCTGGGCACCGGTACCTTTATCTGCGTGACCGCCTACTACACCCACCAGCAGGCCCGCATCCTTCTTGCCGCCAAGGCCCAGATCCAGAAGCAGCGGGAGCAGTCCATCGCCCTCTCCGACAAGCTCTCCAAGTACCTGTCGCCCCAGGTCTGGCAGTCCATCTTTACCGGTGAAAGGGATGTGCGGCTGGAAACCCGGCGCAAGAAGCTGAGCGTGTTCTTCTCCGACATCAAGGGCTTCACCGACCTGTCCGAGGAAATGGAACCGGAGGCCCTCACCGAGCTACTGAACAACTACTTCAACGAAATGTCGGAAGTGGCCCTGAAATACGGCGGCACCATCGACAAATTCGTGGGCGATTCCATCATGATCTTCTTCGGCGACCCGTCCTCCCGGGGGCAGAAGGAGGACGCCCTGGCCTGCGTGTCCATGGCCGTGGACATGCGCAACCACATGAAGATCATGCGTCAGCGCTGGCGCAGCCAGGGCATCCGCACACCCCTGGAAATCCGCATGGGGATCAGCTCCGGCTTTGTCACGGTAGGCAACTTCGGCGCCGAAAACCGTATGGACTACACCATTATCGGCAAGGAAGTAAACCTGGCCAGCCGCCTGGAACAACTGGCGGAGCCAGGGCAGATCCTGGTGTCCTATGAGACCTTTTCGCTGATCAAGGAACGGATCATGTGCCGGGACAAGGGGGAGATTACGGTGAAGGGATTCGGGCGCCCGGTGGCCATCTACGAGGTGATCGACTTCCGCCGTGACCTGGGGCCGAACCGGAGCTTTGTGGAGCATGAACACGCCGGCTTCGCCATGTACCTGGATTCCGGCAAGATCTGCGAACGGGACCGCAAGTCCATCCTCAGCGCACTGGAAGAAGCGGCGGACCGGCTGCGGGAAGAGGAAACCGACCAGTAGGTCGCACACCTCCCCTTCCCCCAGCCACCTGCGTGACTACTGCCGTACCAGCCTCAGCCGGGGCGCCTCCCCCGGACCGGTGCTGCGCCAGGGATTGATATCCAGCCCGCCACGGCGGGTGTAACGGGCGCTGACCGTCAGGTGTTCGGGGCGGCAGGCTTCCATCAGATCGGTGAATACCGTCTCCACGCAATGTTCGTGGAAGTCCTGCTTCTGGCGAAACCCCACCACATAGCGCAGCAACGCGGAACGGTCGATGGCCGGCCCGGTGTACTCAATGTGCAGCGTGCCCCAGTCCGGCTGGCCGGTCACCGGGCAGTTGCTCTTGAGCAGGTGTGAACACAGGCTCTCGGTTACCGTGTCGCCATCCGCCCTGAGCACGTCCGGGCAATAGTCGTAGGCCACCGAGTCCACCGGCTCGTCGTCGATCAGGATGGCGCCGTCCGGACGCCCCGCCGCCGCCATGCCCCGGTCGATACTGAACAGGGTCACCGTCACCTGTGCCCCACAAGCGCTGGACAGGTCCCCCTGGATAGTGTCCCGTACCTGGTCGTGGGAGGAAAACACCTCCTGGTTCAGGGAGTTCAGGTACAGCTTCAGGGACTTGGATTCGATCAGGCTGGGGGATGCCGCCGGCAACCGGAACTCTCCCCAGGCCACCTCCGGCACGCCGGACGGGCGCAACCAGGACAACTCCCAGGCCTGCCACAGATCCTCGCCAAACCAGGGCCAGCGACCGTCCTCCAGGTCGATCCGGCGCCGGTTGTCGTCCCGTGGCACCGGAAACAGCAGTTCCGGCGCGTAGTGTTCAGGGTAGTCGCTGGTCTTGCCCAGCGGAGCATGGTCAAGTGCCATGGCCGTTCCTCAGTGACGAATGCCCTTGCCCCGCTGCAACATGCGCAGGGACACCATGGACAGGATAACGATAAACGCCAGGATCATGCCCAGCGACAGGAAGGGATTCACATCGGACACGCCGAGGATGCCATACCGGAAGCCATTCACCATATACAGGATCGGGTTGATCATGGACACCCCCTGCCAGAACCCCGGCAGCAGGTCGATGGAATAGAACACCCCGCCCAGGTAGGTCAGCGGTGTCAGCACGAAGGTCGGCACGATGGAGATATCATCAAACTTCGTGGCCATCATGGCATTGATGAACCCACCCAGGGAAAACAGCGCCGAGGTCAGGATCACCGTCAGCACCATCATTGGCAGGTGATGGACCTGCAGCCGGGTAAAGCCCAGGGACAGCAGCGTCACAATCAGCCCCACCCCCAGGCCGCGGGCCATGCCACCGGCCACGTAACCGGCCAGGATCACCCAGTTGGGGGTGGGCGACACCAGCAGTTCCTCGATGCTGTGCTGGAACTTCATGCTGAAGAAAGACGAAACCACATTGCCATAGGAACTGGTGATCACCGCCATCATGATCAGCCCCGGCACAATGAAGGCCATATAGTCGAGGCCTCCCATGGTGCCGATCCGCGAACCGATCAGGTTGCCGAAGATCACGAAGTACAGGGTCATGGTGACCGCCGGCGGCAGCAGGGTCTGGGGCCATATCCGGGTAAAACGGCGGATCTCCCGGGTAACAATGGTCATGAAGGCGGTGAGGATGGCGGCCGGATTCATTTGGTCACCTCCACCTGACGGGCGTTTTCTTCCACCATATGCAGGAACAGCTCCTCCAGGCGGTTGGATTTGGTCCTCATGCTCAGCACCCGGATACCCAGTCGGTCAAGCTGGGCAAAGACACCATTGAGGCCCTGGCTCTTGGCCACTTCCACCTCCAGTGCGCCCTCACCGTCCAGGCGGGTGGTGAACCCATCCAGTTCCGGCGCCTGGGTCAGCGCCTGCTCAGTGTCCAGCACGAAGGTCTCCACATGAAGCTGGGCCAGCAGATCCTTCTTGCTGGTGTGCCGGAGAATCTCGCCATGGTCGATAATGGCGATATTGCGGCACAGGGCTTCCGCCTCTTCCAGGTAGTGGGTGGTGAGGATAATGGTGGTGCCGTTGCGATTCATTTCCTCGAGGAAGGTCCACATGGAGCGGCGCAACTCGATATCCACACCGGCGGTGGGCTCGTCCAGGATCAGCAGGCGCGGCTCATGCACCAGCGCCCGGGCAATCATCAAACGGCGTTTCATGCCGCCTGAGAGCTGGCGCGCCGGCGCATCGCGCTTGTCCCAGAGCCCCAGTTTCCTCAGGTAATGCTCCGCCGATACCCGCGCCTTGCGCAGCGGAATGCCATAGTACCCGGCCTGGGTGGTGACAATATCGAACACTTTCTCGAACTGGTTGAAGTTGAACTCCTGGGGCACCACGCCAAGATTGAGCTTGGCCGCCGCCAGGTCGGTATCGATATCGTGGCCGAACACCCTGACAGTGCCGGAAGACTTGTTCACCAGCGAACAGACAATACCCAGGGTGGTGGACTTGCCCGCGCCGTTCGGCCCCAACAGGGCAAAAAAGTCCCCTTCACGCACGTGCAGGTCGATGCCCTTGAGGGCCTCGAAACCACTACCATAGCGTTTCCTGAGCCCTTCGATTTCCAGGGCCAGCACGGGAGCGTCGGACGGGGACGGTTGGCTGGTCATAGCGGCTTCCAGACAGGGAATGTCGATTGCGAAAGCGCTATATGTTGAGCCGCCCTATGAGAATTTCAAGGGCGTGGCTGCCTGAACGGCAGACATATGACCGGCAATAACAACCAGGGAAGGATGCGGGTGCCGCTCAGGCACCTATCAGCCGACGCAGATTCCAACGGGATTCGGCACCGGTCACATCGTACCGTGACGGATCCAGGCCATCAGTGTCATTGGGCAGACAACCCTCCACCCGGAGGGAGTCGCTGACCAGCCGGCCTTCATTGCAGGTCGCCAGGTTAACCATCCGGGCGGCCTTGAGGGGCTGCTGGTCGATGTCGGTCATCAGCATGACCTTGGGCATCAACCGGCGCTTGGGTGAATGGGACACCACCACCCCACGCTGGCCATTGGTAAGCTGTACCAGGGTGCCGATGGGATAGATACCCACCGACTGAATGAACTGTTCCACCAGGTCTTCCTGGAACTCCACGTTACGCAGTTCGAAAAGCTGGCTGACCGCCTGGGCCGGAGACAGGGGCTGGTAGCCTTCCCGGGGCGCGATCAGCGACTCGTAGTAATCCACCAGACCGGCGATCTTGGCCAGCAACGGAATACGGTCGCCACGGACCCCGGCGGGAAAACCGGAACCGTTGTGCCGCTCCCGGTGTCCCCGGACCACGGCAATCACCCCCCGGGACACACCCGCCTCTTCCAGCCGGCGTACACCCCTGTCCACGTAGGTACGAAATTCCTCAAACTGCCCGGCATCAAGCTGGTATTCGTTGAATACCACCTCCCGGGGCAGCTCCGCCTTGCCCACATGGGCCAGCAGGCATCCGGTGGCCAGGGTATTCAGTAGCGACTCATCCAGACCAAGATGTCGCCCCAGCACCAGGGCCCAGACCGCGGTCTTCAGGGAGTGCTGGTAGGTGTAGTCGTCCTGCTGGCGAACCCGGGCCAGCCACAACAACGCGTCCGGGTTACGGATCACGCTGGACGTCATGCGGCGGGCAACTCTGGCCACCGGCCGCAGGTCGGGAACCATGTCATTTCGCAGGCTGCCCGCCACCTTGCGGATGGCATCCTCGGCGGAACGCAGCAGCGGGCCACTGGCCCGGAGCTCTCGCTTCAGCGAGCGTTTGGCCTGGTGCCGTACGGGCTTTTTCACCTGGATCGGTGGCAGCTTGATCAGATCCTGGGGCTTGATCTTGCGGCTGGCACGGCGGGCAAAGCTGGGGGCGCCGGCCTGGTCGTATTCCAGACTGTCGCGGCCCTCGGCCACGTCGATCATTACCCAGCGGCAATGGGAGATCAGGGCACGGATATCATCCTGCGACCGGATATGAAAACCCTGAATGGGAAAGGGAGTGCGATGCCACGGCTTATCAAGGTCAGACACGAACATGCCAACCTCCAGGTCCTGTGTGTAGACCTTTTTCTGGGATACTCCCACCTTCCACCTCTGTCCTGGACGATCTCTGACAACTTCCATTGTCGCCACCTCCCTGTCTTTAATCCATTACAAATGGATATTGAAGAGTAACCAATTGCCACACACTGTTACGTATATTGTCGTTCCGCAACATAACGTAATACTGTGACACAATTCACAAAATGCCAAGCAACCTGTCAGGTTTGCAGAAAAATGTGAAGAAAGGGGTAGAAAGGATACCTAATCGGCCATTAGCGGCGGATCAATCTCCGGCGAACTGAAGACCAAACCCGTCATTGCTCTTGCGTACGACGACCATGGTGAGCTCCGGGGCGGGAACCGGAAGCCCCTGGACCTGGACCGTCACCACATCCCCAATCTCAGGCGCGAAGCCGCTGTCCTCAACCACTACAAAAATACCACCATCGGAGATATCACGGGTGGAGAACACCCCTTCCCCCAGAGAGTCGTGGGACACTTTCACTTTGGCGTTCAGGGCTGTTCTGATGTGTTCGCGTCGGTCGCTCTGCTTCATCGTGGTCATGGTCGCTGCTTGATTCCAGTCAGTAAGTAGGCCTTACAGTCGGCAAGCTAACCGGAAAAGCTTCCGAAGGACAGAGCCCTGTCGCTGAAAACTTGAAGTGGAGCGCTTCTTTTTACAGTCGTTGACAGTCTTGTGTTTGCAAACGAGAATGCATGTGTTTCTCAACTTAATATTCAGGAATAACATGATGAAAAAGAAACTTTCCGCGCTCGCTGCGGCCTCCACCCTGATATTCGCCCCCCTGCCCGCCGCCGCCAGTGGCGAGGTCAACATCTACTCCTACCGCCAGGAGTTCCTGCTGAAGCCGCTGCTGGATGCCTTTACCGAGGAAACCGGTATCGAGACCAACGTGGTGTTCGCCAAGAAGGGCCTGGCGGAACGCCTGGAAAGGGAGGGCCGTAACAGCCCGGCGGACGTGGTGATGACGGTGGACATTTCCCGCATCTCCGAACTGGTGGAGCGGGACCTGACCGCGCCGGTGGACAATGACACCCTGGAGCAGAACATTCCGGAGAACCTGCGCCACCCGGAAGGCAAATGGTTTGCCCTGACCACCCGGGGCCGGATGATCTTCACCTCCCTGGACCGGGTGGAAGAAGGTGAGATCACCACCTACGAAGAACTGGCGGAGCCGGAATGGGAAGGCCGTATCTGCACCCGCAGCGGCAAGCACCCCTACAATATTGCGCTGTTCTCCTCGATGATCGCCCACCATGGCGAGGAACAGGCCGAGGAGTGGCTGCAGGGCCTGAAGAACAACCTGGCCCGCAAACCCCAGGGGGGCGACCGTGACCAGATCCGCGCCGTCACCGAGGGTGTCTGCGACGTGGCCGTGGGCAACAGCTACTACTACGGCGTAATGCTGCAGGATGAGGAGCAACGCCCGATTGCCGAGCAGGTTCGCATCGTGTTCCCCAACGCGGAAGACCGCGGCACCCACGTCAACATCAGTGGTATTGCATTGACCCAAAGCGCCCCCAACCGTGACAACGCCATCAAGCTGATGGAGTTCCTGTCCGGCGACGAGGCTCAGCAGATCTACGCCGAGGCCAATTCCGAGTTCCCGGCCAACCCAGAGGTACCGGCCACCGGTATCGTTGCGGAATGGGGCGAGCTGAACGCCGACACCCTGTCCCTGCAAACCATTGCCGAGAACGCCGACAAGGCCGTGCGCATGGTGGACCGGGTCGACTATGACAACTGATCGCCTTGCCTGAAACCGGTTCCGGAGCCCTGCAATGGGGCTCCGGAATGACAGGATGAATTGAAGCGGGATCGGCTGATGGCTACACTTCCGTCCTTTTCCAACTGAACAGGATTGCCATGAACCAGGCGGACGCTGTCGAGCACCCGGTCACCCCATCACCGCTGACACCCCGCCGTACCTCCAGCCGATGGCTGATTTCCGCCATCGTGATCACCGCCATCGTGGCCCTGCCGGTATTCTCCGTGGCCTGGCTGGCGCTGTTTCCGGACGAGAACATCTGGCCCCACCTGATCAGCACCACCCTGCCCCGCTATATCAGCACCACCCTGGTCCTGATGGCCGGCGTGTCTGCCCTCACCCTGTTTATCGGCCTGGCCACCGCCTGGGCGGTCACCATGTGCGAGTTTCCCGGGCGCCGGGTGTTCGAGTGGGCCTTGCTGCTACCCTTTGCGGTGCCGGCCTATGTCATTGCCTACGTCTATACCGATCTCCTCCAGTATGCCGGGCCGCTCCAGGGCGCCCTGCGGGACTGGTTCGGCTGGCAGAGCGCCCGGGACTACTGGTTTCCAGAGATTCGCAGCCTGTGGGGTGCCACCCTGATGCTGGGCCTGGTGCTCTACCCCTATGTATACCTGTTGGCCCGGGCTGCCTTCCTGGAGCAGTCGCCGTCGCTGTTCTCGGTCAGCCGCAGCCTCGGTCATTCGGCGATCAGCACCTTTTTCCGGGTGGTTCTGCCCATCGCGCGCCCCGCCATCGCCGTGGGGCTCTCACTGGTGTTGATGGAAACCCTCAATGACTTCGGCACGGTGGATTTCTTCGCAGTGCAGACCCTAACCGCCGGCCTGTTCGATACCTGGATGAACCTGGGCAATCTGGGTGGGGCAGCGCAGATTGCCATGATCATGCTCACCTTCGTGGTGATCCTGGTGACCCTGGAACGCTACTCCCGCCGCCGTCAGAAACAGTACGCCGCCCGCGACAACCGCGCCCCGATCCACCGCTTCGTCCTGAACCGCCCGCGCCAGTGGGTCTGTGTGATTACCTGCGCCACCCCCATCCTGCTGGGGTTTGCCATACCGGCCCTTGTACTGGCTCGCTACGCGGTGATCTATTTCGACCAGAGCTGGACCACGGACTTCCTGGAGAACGCCTTCAACAGCCTGTTCCTGTCCACGGCAGCCGCCATCGCCACCCTGGTGATCGGTCTCATACTGGCCTACAGCCGAAGGCTCCATGACACCCGCCCCATGCAGGTGTTGATGCGTCTGTCCAGCCTGGGTTATGCCATGCCCGGAGCGGTGCTGGCGGTGGGCGTCATCGTGCCCATGGCGGCCTTCGACAATCAGGTGGATGCGTGGATGCGGGAGTGGTTCGGTGTGAGTACCGGGCTGCTGCTCAGCGGCACGGCCTTCGCCCTGGTGTTCGCCTACACCGTGCGGTTCCTGGCGGTCTCCGCCGGCAGCCTCGAGAGCGGCCTGCAGAAGATCACCCCGAGCATGGACATGGCTGCCCGCTCACTGGGCAAGAGCACCACCGCCACCCTGCTACGGGTTCACCTGCCGATGTTGCGGGGCACCATGCTGACGGCGGCGCTGGTGGTTTTCGTGGATTGCATGAAGGAGCTGCCCGCCACGCTGATACTGCGGCCGTTCAACTTCGACACCCTGGCCACCCACGTCTACCAGTACGCCTCGGACGAACTGCTGGGCATCAGCGCTCTGCCCGCGCTGATCATCGTGCTGGCCGGTATCGTGCCTATTATCCTGATGAGCCGGTCCATCGGGTCGGCCCAGGCTTACAACCCGCAATAAGATTCAGGCTGCAATAACGACGAAACGCCCCTCGAAAAAGGCAGCGGCGGGTTGCTCCGGCTCCAGCGACGGCTCACCACTGTAGAGCCCGGATTTCAGCGTCACCCTGCCCCGGCCACGGCGACGCAGCATGGTCAGGAAGCGATCCCACTCCCCGGCCTCCGGCAACTGGCACAGGGCGAAGAAGTCACCATCCACCGGCTGGCCATAATCCATGCTGCCACTCTGGATAACCACGGTACCCTTCACACCCGCATCCTCCACCGCCAGTTCGATCAACCCCCAGGCCGCCAGCACTGCCACGGAATAGATGGAGCCGCCAAATCCGGTGCCCTGGTGGTTACTGTTGGGTGCCAGCGGGGCCCGGACCAGCAGTTGCCGTCCGTCGTAGTGTTCCAGCCCGGCATCCATGGCGCGGGTCAGGGGTATAACGTCGTGGATACGTTGCTGAAAGTCGTCCAGTCGGCTCATGAAAGGGTCCTGCACAAACAGAAAACCGGCCAGTAGAGGCCGGTGCCATAAGGTTTACCCAAACAGGCCGCCGACAATACCGGCGGCCTGCAACGGAGATTATTCCCAGATCACGGTCTTTTCCTGAGCATACCAGTCGTCCACCTTCTCGCGGTAGGCATCCTCCACCACGTTGCGCTTGAGCTTCATGGTGGGCGTCAGGAAGTTGTTCTCAATGGTCCAGGGCTCCCGCACCACCACCAGGAACCGCAGGTGCTCGTGGGGGTCCAGGGTCTGGTTGACGTCCTTCAGCAGTTCCACGAAGTCCTTTTCCAGTTCCTCCCGGAAGGCCGGATCGTCACGCTTCTCCTGGGCCGCCTCCGAGAGCATCACCAGGCAGAACGGCGATACCTGGTTCTCACCGGACACGCACACCGCCTCGATGTGGTCGTCGCTCATCAGCTTGTTCTCGATGGGCGCCGGGGCCACATACTTGCCCTTGCTGGTCTTGAAGATCTCTTTCAGGCGACCGGTGAGCTTCAGGCGTCCCAGTTCGTCGATCTCACCCACATCGCCGGTCTTCAGGAAGCCGTCCTCGGTAAAGGCCTCCTTCGTGCGCTCCGGGTCCTTGTAGTAGCCCATCATGGTGGCGGGGCTCTTCACCTGGACCTCGCCATGCTCGCCAATCCGGCACTCCACACCCGGCAGAGCCTCCCCTACGTAACCGGTCCGGGCACGACCCGGCTGGGTGGTATGGGAATAGGCGATGTTCTCCGACATGCCGTAACCTTCCAGCAGTTCGAGCCCCAGGTTGCGATACCACTCCAGGATATCGTGGGACAAGGGGGCGGAACCGGAGCCGGCGTAACGCACATGCTGAAGCCCAAGATTGGTGAGAATCTTCTTCTTGATCAAACGGTTTAGCAGGGGAATCTTCAGCAGTTTTTCAAGTTTTTCACGGGGCATCTTCTCGAACACGCCGTGCTGGAACTTGGTCCAGATACGCGGCACCGCAATGAACAGGGTCGGTTCGCACCGCTGCAGGTCCTCCACAAAGGAATCCAGGGTGTCGGCGAAGAACAGGTGGAACCCCTTGTTCATGGAGGTCAGCTCACCCACATAACGCTCAAACACATGCGCCAGCGGCAGGTAGGACAGGTAACGGTCCTCGTGGGTGACTTCCAGCCGGTCCGCGGCGCCGGTGGCCGCGTAAGACAGGTTGGCAAAGCTGAGCATTACCCCCTTCGGTCGGCCAGTACTGCCGGAGGTGTACACGATGGTCGCCAGTTCCTCCGGATCCCGCTCGGTGTTTTCGGTCATGGGCGGATGCTCCGCCACAATGTCGTCCCAGGTCTTGAAGCTGGTGGACGGGCTCAGGGGATAGGTAATGCATTCCACCGAGTCCGGCACGCCGGGTTTCATGCTTTCCCAGTCATCCAGCTTGCCCACGAACAGCACGGGGATCTCCGCGTGTTCGATGATGTAGCTGACGGTATCGGCGTTCAGGGTGGGATACAGGGGGACCGAAATATGCCCGGCCATCCAGATGGCCCAGTCGGACATGATCCAGTGGGCGCAGTTCTTGGACACGATGCCGATGCGGCTCTTCTCCGGCAGGTCCAGGGACTTCAGGTAGGTGGCCATACGACGAGCCTCCCCCACCGCCCGGCGCCAGGTGAAATCCACGGTCTTGCCGTTGCCCACGGGTTGGGTCATGTAGACCTTTTCGGCCCTGGCCGTTTCCCAGTGGTAAATCATATCCAGTGGTAGTTTTTGTTGTTTACTCATGCGTCTTCCCTAAGACCTCTGGCTGAGAGGCGCCCATGCCATCGAAGGACAGCGCCTGTTTGTTGTTATCGTTGAGATTTCCAGCAATTCCCGCCGGATGAACTGAAGACTATTGCAACATGGCCACAGCCGTCAAAGTGTGATCCATATAAAATTTATGTAGCCCCGTCATTCCGGAGTGGCGATTTGCGAACCATTATACGGGATAACCCGGTATACCCGGGCCCGCGCAAACTGGCCAACCATGTGATAAACTCCCGCCTCTTTTTCAGGGGCACCCTAAGGTCGCGCGGCGTTATGGGGCCTCATCACAATCCCACTATTCTGGAGAAACGGCTAATGGCCAAGATTTTTCTGCGAATTCTGGCAAGCGCCCTGCTGATGACCGGCTTCGGCCTGGCCCAGGCAGAGGACGGTAAAGAGGACGGCAAGACGGTTGCCATTACCCAGATTGTAGAGCATCCCGCGCTGGATGCGGTCCACGAAGGCGTCAAGGATGAACTGGCGGCACGGGGCTACGAAGAGGGTTCCAACCTCAGCCTGATGCACGAAAGTGCCCAGGGCAACACCGCCATCGCCGCCCAGATTGCCCGCAAGTTCGCCGGCGAGCAGCCGGACGTGATCGTGGCGATTGCCACACCGTCCGCCCAGACCATGGCCGCCGCCACCCGTAACCTGCCGGTGGTCTTCTCCGCCGTCACCGACCCGGTGGGCGCCAAACTGGTGAACAGCCTGGAAGCCCCGGGCGGCAACATCACCGGTGTCAGCGACATGCTGCCCATCGACCGGCACCTGGACATGGTGCAGCGGGTGGTACCGGATGCCAAACGCATCGGCACCGTCTACAACCCCGGCGAGGCCAACGCCGTTGCCCTGGTAGAACTGCTGGAAGAAAGACTGGAAGCCCGGGGCCTGACCCTGGAGAAGGCCGCCGCCACCAAGACCTCGGAAGTGCTGGGGGCCGCCCGTTCCCTGGCCGGCAAGGCGGACGCCATCTATCTGACCACCGACAACACCGTGATCAGTGCCGCCGAGGCCGTGGTGTCCGTGGGTGAACGCGCACAGATCCCGGTCTTCGCCGCCGACACCGCCACCGTCGAGCGCGGCGCCGTGGCCGCCATGGGCTTCGACTACTACGACCTTGGCCGCCAGACCGGCGCCATGGTGGCCCGTATCCTGGAAGGTGCAACCCCGGCGGACATTCCGGTTGAGACCGTGGACAAGCTGGACCTGTTCGTGAACCCGGGTGCCGCCGAGAAAATGGGAGTCACCCTGGATGACGACCTGATCTCCGAAGCCACCAAAGTTATCGGCAACGACTAAACTCCTTTGCGGGCCCGGCCGGTAGCGCCGGGTCCCCGCGCCAAGCCTCAGCGATAGCCTGCTCATGCTAAGTGAAATTGCCTTTTTTGGTGCCCTGGAGACCGGCCTGATCTATGGTCTGGTGGCCTTCGGTATCTACATCTCTTTCCGGGTGCTGGACTTTCCGGACCTGACCGTCGATGGCAGCTTCCCCCTGGGTGCCGCCGTTGCTGCCGTGCTGATCCTCGGTGGCTGGAACCCCTGGCTGGCCACCCTGATGGCCATTGTTGCCGGCATGGCCGCCGGGGCCGTCACCGCGCTGCTGAACGTCAAGCTGGGCATCCTCAACCTGCTGGCCTCGATCCTCACCATGATCGCGCTCTACTCCGTGAACCTGCGCATCATGGGCAGCCCCAACCTGGCGCTGCTGGGCGAGACCACCGTGGTTACCTGGTGGGAAAGCCTGTTCTCCCCACAGAACTACTACATGGCCCCGGTCGCCCTCTTCGCCGTGGTCGCCCTGGTGGTGCTGGTACTGCTGTGGCGTTTCATGAAGTCCGAGGTTGGCCTGTCCATGCGGGCCACCGGCGCCAACCCCCGCATGGCCCGGGCCCAGGGCATCGCCACCGGCGCCATGATCGTGCTGGGCGTAGCCCTGTCCAACGGACTGGTAGGCATGGCCGGCGCCCTGTTCGCCCAGAGCCAGGGCGCGGCGGATGTCACCATGGGCGTGGGCGTGATCGTCATCGGCCTGGCCTCGCTGATTGGTGGTGAGGCCCTGGTGACACCCCGCACCGTGGTACGGGCACTGATCGCCGCCGTGGTGGGCGCCATTGTCTACCGCCTGGCCATCGCCTTCGCCCTGAACGCGGATGTGCTTGGCTTGCAAGCCCAGGACCTGAACCTGATCACCGCCATCCTGGTCACCCTGGCCATTGTCCTGCCCGGCTTCCGCACGAAGCTGCAGGCCAGAATGACCCGCAATAAGGCCTAGAGCTGGAGAAAGGAGCGATACATGATCAGTGCAGACAACCTCAAGCTCACCTTCGGCCAGGGCACGCCCCTGGAAAACCCGGCCCTGCGGGGCATGAGCCTGACCGTGCACCAGGGCGAGTTCGTCACCGTGATCGGCAGCAACGGCGCGGGCAAGTCCACCTTCCTCAATGCCCTCGCCGGCGAGGTGATGGTGGATTCCGGCCGCATCGAAGTGGATGGCCAGGACGTCACCCGGCTGCCCACCCACAAGCGCGCCCACCGCGTGGCCCGGGTATTCCAGGACCCGCTGGCCGGCACCTGCGAGGGCCTGACCATCGAGGAGAACCTGGCCCTGGCCATCAAGCGGGGCCAGCGCCGGTGGCTGAGTGCCGCCGTCAAACGCAGCTACATGGACCGCTTCCGCACGGCCCTGGCCAAGCTCAACCTGGGCCTGGAGAACCGCCTGGGGGACAAGATGGGGCTGCTGTCCGGTGGCCAGCGCCAGGCCGTGAGCCTGCTGATGGCCAGCCTGACACCCTCCGCCATCCTGCTACTGGACGAGCACACCGCCGCCCTGGACCCGAAAACCGCCGCCTTCGTGCTGGAACTGACCCAGGAGATCATCGCCGAGCAGAAGCTCACGGCGCTGATGGTCACCCACAGCATGAAACAGGCGCTGGAAGTGGGCGACCGCACGGTGATGCTCCACCAGGGCCAGGTGGTGTTCGACATCGCCGGCGAGGAACGCCAGGGACTGGAAGTGAAAGACCTGTTGGACCTGTTCGAGAAACAGCGCGGCCTGGCGGTGGAAGACGACGCTTTATTGCTGAGCTGACCCTTCGCGGCGATAAAGTCACCAATGTGAACAGGGCCTGACCAGCATCAGCGCCCTGTTTCACACACCTGAAACCCGTATCGATTCTGGCCGGTTTTGTCCCAGGCCTTGTGGCTTCTGGCTTCCCGGCGTTGCAAGGTTTTCCTGATAATTTTTTTGCACCACTTACCCCCGTTTAATAGCTCCTCCTTTCTTCACACAACACTATATAGTGTCTATACTCGCACCTATCCCAACTAGATATAGTGTTTGACGCAAACCCCGACAGGACCGTCAAACCCGCCGTGAGCGCCGCAGTCGCGGTGTTCTGACCATAAGAAATCATGCAAATCGAGGGTGGAGATGAGCGCAAAACTACAGGTAGTAACCACTGATATTCCGATGCAGGATGCCTCTCTGGACATCTGGAACAGCAAGTACCAGTTGAAGACCAAGACCGGTGAACCTGTAGACCGCGACATCCAGGAGACCTACCAGCGGGTGGCCAAGGCCCTGTCTGAGGTCGAGCCCAAGGCCAAGCGCGACAAGTACATGAAGGAGTTCGTCTGGGCCCTGCAGCACGGTGCCATCCCGGCGGGCCGGATTACCTCCAACGCCGGTGCCGAGGCCCACAAGCCGGCCACCTCCACCATCAACTGCACCGTGTCCGGCACCATCCAGGATTCCATGAACGACATCCTGGAGAAGAACCACGAGGCGGGCCTGACCCTGAAGGCCGGTTGCGGTATCGGCTACGAGTTCTCCACCCTGCGCCCCCGCGGTGCATACGTGGCCGGCGCCGGCGCCACCACCTCCGGCCCGCTGTCGTTCATGGATATCTTCGACCGCATGTGCTTCACCGTGTCCTCTGCCGGTGGTCGTCGCGGTGCCCAGATGGCCACCTTCGACGTGCACCACCCGGACGTACTGGAGTTCATCCAGGCCAAGCGTGAAGACGCCCGCCTGCGCCAGTTCAACCTGTCACTGCTGATCACCGAAGACTTCATCGAAGCGGTGCGCAACGGCGACGACTGGCACCTGTCCTTCCCGGTCACCCAGAAGGAAGCCGAGGACGAAGGCCTGGACCTGAACGACACCAGCCAGTTCGTCTACCGTGATTTCCCGGTGCAGGAAGGCTACGTGGTCAACGACGAAGGCAAGGTCGCCTGTCGTATCTACCGGACCCTGAAGGCCCAGTTGATCTGGGACACCATCATGACGTCCACCTACGACTACGCGGAGCCCGGCTTCATCCTCATCGACAAGGTGAACCAGATGAACAACAACTGGTTCTGCGAGGAAATCCGTGCCACCAACCCCTGCGGCGAGCAGCCCCTGCCCCCCTACGGTAGCTGCCTGCTGGGTTCGGTGAACCTGACCAAGTTCGTGGAGAACCCCTTCACCGACAAGGCCAGCTTCAACTACGAGAAGTACCGCCAGGTGGTGGCCATCTTCACCCGCATGCTGGACAACGTGGTGGAAATCAACGGCCTGCCCCTGAAGGAACAGCGCCACGAGATCATGAACAAACGCCGCCACGGCATGGGCATCCTCGGCCTGGGCTCCACCCTGGCCATGCTGCGCATGCCCTATGGTTCCGAGGAATCCGTGCAGTTCACCGAAGACGTGGTCCGCGAGATGGCTGTGGAAGGCTGGCGCCAGTCCCTGGCCCTGGCCGAGGAAAAAGGCGCCGCGCCGATCATGGACGAAGAGTTCGAGATCACCCCGAAGATGCTGGCCTGGCGCCCGGAACTGGCCGAGGACGGCTACAAGCTGGGCGACAAGGTGAAGGGCCGCCTCCTGCACGCCAAGTACAGCAACTACATGAAGCGCATTGCCGAGGTAGAGCCGGAACTGGTTGAGAAGCTGGCCGAGAAAGGTGGCCGTTTCACCCACCACACCTCCATCGCGCCCACCGGCACCATCAGCCTGTCACTGGCCAACAACGCCAGTAACGGCATCGAGCCGAGCTTCTCGCATCACTACTCCCGCAACATCATCCGGGAGGGTCGCAAGACCAAGGAGAAGGTGGATGTGTTCAGTTTCGAGCTGCTGGCCTACCGCCACCTGATCAACAGCGGCGCCATGCCCTTCTCCGAAGACGCCGACAAGAAGCTGCCGGAGTACTTCACCACGTCCGACGACGTGAGCCCGAAGCAGCACGTGGACATCCAGGCCGCGGCCCAGAAGTGGGTGGACTCGTCCATCTCCAAGACCGCCAACGTGCCCCAGGACTTCGCGTACCCGGATTTCAAGAATATCTACATGTACGCCTACGAACAGGGCCTGAAGGGATGCACTACCTTCCGCTTCAACCCGGAGGCGTTCCAGGGCGTGCTGGTGAAGGAGTCCGACCTGGAGAACACCCTCTACGAATTCACCCTGGACGACGGCAGCAAGGTCACCTTCAAGGGTAATGAACAGATCGAGTACGACGGCGAGATCCACACCGCCGCCAACCTGTTCGACGCAATGAAAGAAGGCACCTACGGCAAATACTGATCCGGGAACTGACAGGAACCATGACCATGACAGCGAAAATCACCAAAAACATCGTCGGCTACCGGGTCAAGAAGGCGGACCCGGAGGCCCAGGCAGCGGCCCCCGAACAGGGAGCCAACACGCCGATTCAGATGAACGAGAACATCGAACGGCCGGACTTCCTGCTGGGCACCACCTACAAGATCAAGCCGCCGGTGGCCGAGCACGCGATGTACATCACCATCAACGACATCATCCTCAACGAAGGCACCGATCACGAAAGCCGGCAGCCGTATGAGGTGTTTATCAACTCCAAGTCCATGGAACACTTCCAGTGGGTCATCGCCCTCACCCGCGTTATTTCTGCGGTGTTCCGCAAGGGTGGCGACGTGACCTTCCTGGTGGAAGAGCTGCGCTCGGTGTATGACCCCAACGGCGGCTACTTCAAGAAAGGCGGCGTCTTCATGCCGTCCCTGGTGGCCGAGATCGGCGGCGTTATCGAGCGCCACCTGAAGGCCATTGGTCTCATCGAGACCGAAGAGATGAGCGACGTGACCAAGCGGATCCTGGCGGAGAAGCGGGCGGAGTTTGAGACGGCTCAGAAGACGCCTTCTAATGATGAGAGCGCCAGTGAGTATCCGGCCAACTCCACGCTTTGTGGGAAGTGTAATACCAAGGCTGTGGTTATTATGGATGGGTGTGCTACCTGCCTGTCTTGTGGCGATAGCAAGTGTGGTTGAGCGGTTGGTAGCCAGATGAGGTAGTACGAGGAGCCCGGTTAGGTTTGCTGATCGGGCTTTTTTGTTGGATACATTCATGGCATGAAGTGACGCGCTTCATGTTTTCGGTGGGCGATGACGTTTTTCTCGGATAGCCATCGGATATTCAGCCAATTTTGGCGGTATATTCGAAATTTACCGGCTTTTTGTCGCTCTTCTTGGGATGTATATACCGATGGACAGAACTTAGCCGGCTCACAGGTTATTGTTATTAAAGCCTATTCCGATTTTTTGCTTTAATGAAGGCGGCTTGGTATATCGTCGTAACTGACGTTGAATAAACTGTTAGCACTTAAATCAGGAGACCCATGATCAGGGAGCCAATGAAGGAGTACTGCGGTTGCATGGAGGAAATCCGCAATCGTTCATCGGTCATAGCAAACCTATTGAGTGGCTCGGCAACTCTCGGTAGGCACGACTATGATTATGAGTTAGTGGCCCTTCACCTCCGGAAAATTTTAGAACTCATAGCGTTCGGCAGCATAATTGGTAATCTGGAAGAATATTTTCAGACATTTGCGAATGCACACAAGCACTGGAACGCGGAAAAGATCCTCGCTGACTTAGAAAAGGTTAATCCTCACTTCTATCCTGTGCCGGTAGATATCGGGCAAAGAGACGAACGAGGCGTAACTGATGTGAGGGACTCTTCCAGAGAACATCTTACCCGCGCAGAGTTCGTCACCCTCTACAATCGTTGCGGTGCCGCGCTGCACATCCCCAATTCAATCAAAACAAAA
Organism: Marinobacter shunpengi; assembly: GCF_045449715.1. NCBI lineage: Bacteria > Pseudomonadati > Pseudomonadota > Gammaproteobacteria > Pseudomonadales > Marinobacteraceae > Marinobacter > Marinobacter shunpengi. The sequence goes on from NZ_JBJJLA010000018.1 coordinate 229,568, forward strand.
CGAGTAATCGATTTCATTCACCATCCGGGGGTGTGGTTGCAGAAAATACATGGATTGCTCGAGACTCACTATATAGCTTTACCCGAAGACGGGAATGTTTGGCTGGTTTTCCTTAACGATCCGAAGACCAATAGAGTAAGGGCTTTCAAAGCCGGTCCAGCCGATCAAGAATTCGAAACCACAGATTAATAGGGCGTGCCCACGGCGGAGACTGGAGTCAGTGCTAACCAGTGCAGGCACGGCGACGCCCTTTACATTGCGCCTTCGGCTCCATTCCAAGGGCGCGCATGCTGCAGGCGTTATGTTTCCGGGAGTATCAGTATGCAAATGAAGTGGTTTCTAGCCGTACTAGCCATGACAATCTCAATGTATTCGTTCGCAGACGATTCTATGGCCGAGTACGAGCGTCAAGTGGCAAAGTTCTGGGAACAGGCGGAAGAGACCGATCGACAGCTTGAGGAGGCTGGCCGACAGCTTGAGGCGGCAAGGGAGCAGGCGACAACCTACGAGGCATTTATTGAGCAGCAAAGGCTTCAACTTGAGCGCAATGCAAGGCTAATGGACCGTTGGGAGCGGATTCTAGAACGCCAAGAGGAGTTACTGGACATCGAGGAAGCTGGGGCCAATGCGGAAACATAACCAGTGCATGTTGGCGGACTGGTTTTCCGCTGCGCTCCAAACCAGCCGCAAATGTAGGCGTTAGGTTCTAAAATGGGTAAGAAGAGCCGGCAAGAAAGGCCGAGAAGGGATTATGTCTATGCGACTACGAAGGGTGAGGTTTCACACCTGACTGTCCACTATGATCCCTCCCAAGATCGGGTGACTATCGCTGATGCAGATCCCGACACTGTAAGGTTAGAAACTCGGTACGAGCGCCCTTCGTCCGGCAAGGAAAAAGTCGTTAGTTCCATCGCAGCGCCTTCACTCGGAGCATCATTCAGCACGTTCACAGCGCTTAAAGATAGTTTTGACTACCTCATTGCCATCGACACAAATACAAAGAAAATTGGTGACCATCAGCTAAGTGTTTGCGCGTCTTATCTCATTGAACAGCCACTGAAATCTTACGTCAGTGAAGTTCCCTTCGTTAGTGGTCCCTGCTATGCAATGTTGGATGTAAATGAGGCAGTCAATCCCGAAAGGTTTGGGTGGCACTTGGTCATCAAAAACCATTTTCGAGCGCCCCCTAATGTTCGTATAGGAGTGATAGTAGATTGTGAGCTGGGTGAGCACCAGGGCATGAACTCGCGAGCCGTTCCGTATTATGAAGGGCATTTCCTGCCTGAAAACATCAGCCTAATTTATGCCTCTGATGCGTCGAGTGATTCTTTGGTAAACCAGATGATTCGCTATTGTGACAAGCTAGCAGCTCGGGCAATTAGCGAGATATCAGGAAAGATAGACGATTTAAAGAATGCAAAAAGTCGGGATGAAAGCTGCGCTGCGTACGCATACTTCAGTCCCCAAAAGCCTAACCAATAGCGGCACTCGGACACGCTAAAGCGTGCCGGTGCGCACCGCGTTACAAAGCTTTGAGCAATAGCTTTAGCTTACCTTTATGAAGACACTTAGCGGTACTGACACGAGCATAGAATATTGGGTCGCAGAGCTTAATGGTTACCTATCCGCCGTTTCGCATCTAAATGATGCGGTAGGCTACAGACACGGGTTCTATTCTGACCTGATCTATTTGGGAGACCTATGCCCCCTTGCTGCCATCAATCAGTACGTAGGCAAGTCCTGTGACGATATCGTGGAAATTGACCTAAAAGTAGAAGCTCAACAAATTGAAAAGTATGTTTTAAATAATTTTTCTCGAGGTAACGGAGTTGCGGAAGACCAACGCACGAACTTTGTTCTTGAGCAATTTAGGTGGCACATTCAAGAGTATGTTTCATTGGCGGCGGGGTACGGCCCGGAAAAGAATCGATGGCTTCTGAGAGAGGAATCTGAAAGATCATCCAAATCCTCCCTGTTCGTACAAATCGACGGCTATATACTGGTGATGGTTTTTCATTGGAGAATTGACGATGTCGATTTGTAACAAGTCACTGTTGCCGGACAATTTTTCCGTGGCTTCGCCACTCCAAAATTACCGCAAAGTTCAGCGTTATATTCCTAGGATCTGATGACCATTTTTTATGTTGAGTACCATGTGGAGCCATTGCCGGAATCTGGTGACTTCGGCTCTTGCGGCGGGGCCTACGCGAGTTGCTGGGTTAACGCGGAATCGCCAGAGGCGGCCACTCAAACGGCGCGTTCGGTGATTACCTGCATGGACTGGAGAATCGTCAACACCGAGCTCGAATGTCGCGTGGTGGATGAGCAGTGGTATCAGAATGAGGATGAAGGGCTTGAATGCTACGCGCAAGCCCTAGAAGACGGAGAGTGCTACGTATTCCACCAGTGGCCTTGTGAGCCTCAAGAAGATGATACGGTCCATTAACGGACATGAATATAACCAGTCGCGTCACGCGGATGTCCTTTACGCCGCTTCGTTCTGTAAAGGCCACCGGTGAGAAGTGATCATGGACAGGCACCCCCAGAAAAAAAGATCGGCAACTGGTGCCCAGAGAACGCAAATCAACGCTTGGGAAGGTCCCTATAGATCGTGTTGATTGTTTTTTAGCCAGACCTACCAAGATTCGGCCGTAATTCAGGAATTCAGGCCAAGCGGGATGCCTGGCTAATGGCCAGTGGGTATTTGCTTGCGTTTAGGAGTAATGACTCTGATGGACAGGCACTCTCAAAAAGAGAATGACTCTGATGGACAGGCACTCTCAAAAAGAGAACCTCCAGTCCCAAGCCGGTAAACGGCAAACTGCAGCGCGGACATCGCCGCTTGACCTGAACTGATCACGGTTTGGCCAATTCATCAGGTTTCCGGCCCGCTTTCCCGAATTTAGGTCAAGCGTATCCCTTGGCCTGGTGCCAATAAGCAGTGTTCTCCGGGGAAAATCTTCGGATCAGGCCGCTCGTCGTCGCCTGCCCTGCTCCACCCGCTGGTTCTGAGCGTAACGGGCTTCGAATTCGCAGGCTTCCTGCAGCCACTCGTCCGCAGAAAGTTCCAGGTGTAACCATCCCCTAAAATCGGTGCATGCGTAATTAGAGTTCTCCGGCCTACAATGAGGCAAACGGAGAACGACATGAAGAAATCACGGTACAGCGAGTCCCAGATCGTCAAGATCCTGAAGGAGGTCGAGGGCGGTCGCCTGGTCAAGGAAGTCTGCCGGGAGTACGGCATCTCCGATGCGACCTACTACAACTGGAAATCCAAGTACGGCGGCATGGAAGCCTCTGATGTGAAGCGCCTCAAGGAGCTTGAAGAGGAAAACCGCCGGCTGAAGCAGATGTACGCGGAGCTGAGCCTGGATCACAAACTGCTCAAGGATGTGATCGAAAAAAAGCTGTAAAGCCAGCCGTTCGACGAGAACTGGTGGATTACCTCAAGCAGGCTCACGGCGTCAGCATTCGCAGAGCCTGTCGAATCGCTGGCATCAGTGACTCTGTGTACCGGTATCGGCCGGATACTTCCCGGGATGAACCAGTGATTGCAGCGCTTCAGAGCGCGACTGAACGCTATCCCGCCTACGGCTTCAGCAAACTGTTCAAGGTGCTGCGACGCTGGGGTCACGGATGGAATCACAAGCGGGTACACCGGCTGTATTGTGCACTCAACCTGAATAAACGACGACGGGGTAAGAAACGACTCCCGACCCGAAACCCGGAGCCATTGAGCGTACCAGTCACCGTTAATCGGTGCTGGTCGATGGATTTCATGAACGACAGTCTGTTCTGTGGTCGCCGGTTCCGCACTTTCAACGTGGTGGACGATTTTAACCGGGAGGTACTGGCCATCGAGATCGACCTTAATTTGCCGGCCCCACGGATCATCCGGGTTCTGGAGCGCATCATCGCCTGGCGAGGCTACCCGGCCAGATTGCGAATGGATAACGGCCCGGAGTTCATCTCCATCGCCCTGGCAGATTGGGCGGAACAGCACGGCATATCGCTGGAGTTTATTAAGCCAGGGAAGCCGACTCAGAACTCCTACGTGGAGCGCTTCAACCGAACTTACCGGGACGAGATCCTGAACATGTATGTCTTCCGGAACCTCACCGAAGTCCGAGAACTGACCGAGTCCTGGATAACGGAATACAACGATGAGCGTCCCCACGATTCACTGGAAGACCTGACGCCATGGGAATACCTGGCGAAACACCAACGGGCGGAAAACTCTAATCAGCGGTGCAACTGAAAC
>NZ_JBJJLA010000019.1:0-259539 GCF_045449715.1 Marinobacter shunpengi
TAACAAGTGACTGTGGTGTCAAACTCATTAATTAGGCCATATTTTCACGCCATGGCTCACCGTTTTTCATCATGGTATTGAGCACCACGATCATCTTTCTCATGCAGGCGATGAGGGCGACTTTCGGCATCTTCCCCTGGGCTTTCAGGCGCTCGTAGAATCGCTTGAACACGGGGTTGCACTGGATCGATGAGAGCATGGCCATGAACATCACCGTGCGTACTCTGTGGCGTCCTCCCCGTATCCGTCGCTTGCCGTTGAGCTTGCCACTGTCCCGGTTAATAGGTGCGACCCCGACCAGGGCAGCAATCTCCTTTCGGTTGAGAGAGCCAAGCTCTGGCAGCTCACTGAGCAACGTATAGGCAAGCACTTTGCCGACGCCGGGGACACTGGTCAGGATTTCGGTTTTGGTTCGCCAGTGATCCACTTTGGCCACTTCCTGTTCGATCTGCCGGGTGATGGTGTCGATCTGATTCTGGAGCACTCGGAGCAGGGTTTTGATGGAGCGATGGAGTGATTTTGGCATGATCTGGAGACGGTTTTTCTCCATGGTGGACATCTCCAAAAGCTGTGCCCGTCGTGCCAGGAGGTCTTTGATTTTCTGAGAGGTTTTGTCCGGGATCGGTCTGAACTCCGGCTTGATGGTGGCGGCATATCGGGCGATGACCTGGGCATCGATCCGGTCGGTTTTCGCCAGCACACCGATGGCCTGGGCGTAGCGGCGGACACTGATGGGATTGACGACAATGATCGGTAATCCCGCCTGGTGGCAGGCTGACACCAGGGCATGCTCGTAGCGCCCGGTGGCTTCGACAACGATACGCTCGATGTCGTACTTCTTCAGGACCTGGACCAGATGGCGGATGTAGGCGTCGTTATTGGGAAAGGAATGCGATTGTCCGGTGGGGTGGATGGCAACGTCCAGGTTGGCTTTGCCGACGTCGATACCGATGTTGACTGGGGTTTGGACTTCCGTGTGTTTCATAATAAGCTGACTCTGCCTTGCTATACGGGCTCGAGGCCCCGATGACTGTTCGAGTTATCGCTTGAGAGTCATGCAGCGCTACGCACTTGTTATCGGTCTCTCGAAAGAGGAGCCGTCGCTACACCGAGCTGCTGCATGAAGGCCCCCAGTGGCCGCTGGGGGTGGGCCTCAATTTACCCAAACACGGCAGAAATTATCCATACAAGAAGCAGCAGGCCGACCTACGGCGGCTGTGCTGAGCGTTATAAGGGGACTTAAATGGATGGCGGCGGGATTCCAGGTCCAGAATTGGATGGCGTCCATTGCTCTCGGTGCAGTTTATATTATCCATCTAAGCACTTGGAGTGTCCTCACTGTCCCGAAATGAGTGACACCGAGGCGAAAGACTACGGGCAAAAAGTTCGTAGTGAGATAGTTGGTTCCAACAGACCGCTTGCAAAATTTTTTCTATGGTCGACCGTTATTGTTCTGATATTTATGGTTATTTTGTCGTTGCCCTTATAACAATTCACAGCACCGGACGCCACGTGCGTGGCGCCGGTGTGCTCCGCGTTAGCGAGTAGAAGCTATGGAGTAGCATACTACTAAGACATACTCTCTACTAAGAGACAGGCACATACTAAGAAGAGAGCTTCATCCGGTAACCTTGGTGGTTGGTGAAGGGCAGGGAACTCAGTTCGATCGGTGGGAATCAGCTTTTGGCGACAGGTTTGTTAGAAAATCATTGAATTTCGCCGAATTTTACTCACGTCCGGTCCCTGGCAGTAGCCAGTAGGGTGTAAGTCAGGGGAGAGGCGATACGTCAGCCAGCGGATCGTCGTCGGTCCAGGTGAGCCAGCCGGTTGTCGTGGAATCGGTCTTCGAACTCAGTGGCTTCGGCAAGCCATTCCTCGGTACTCAGGCCGAGTCTTTTCAGGATCGGTGGCTGGTGCTCCGGGATGTGTCCACGCTTGTTGGGATTGATGATTCGCCCGGTGTAATCCACCAGTTCCAGGTAGTCGTTCAGTGAGAACAGAATGCCCCATTGCGGTTGGTTTCTGATCGCCCCCTCGAAGTTTAGTAGTGGTTTGACGGGGAGGCGGAATTGCTTCAAGAAGAGCTGTTCACTTTGGGACTGGACCGCTTCTGACAGATTGAACCTGGGAGCTATTCGTTCATGGATACTGGTGTAGTTGGACGTTTCCGGTGTTTCTGCCATGGCTGCTCGAACCGGGTTCAGGTCTACATAGGCCATGCAGCTCGAAAAGATCGAGAATGCCTGTCCCCGAGACAACCGAGCTATCACCTTGATGGGGTGGTGTTCAGGCTCTGACCCTCACCCAAAATCAAAGATCACGGCAGCGAATACCAACAGCACGAAGCCATGCCCAGCAACCATGAACACCCATGCCCGGAGCCGGTCAGCCCTCGTTGTATATCGCTTTACATCCGATGTTTTGAGCTGACGGTTGTCTACATCAGTAAAGAAAAATTCTGGTAATGCGACAGCGTATGCGTACCATACCAGCCGCCCGCCAACCCCATCCCACGGGCAGGGACGGGGCTTGCCTTCTGCCATGATGGCTTTCTCGATTCTCGCCATGGACAAACGGCCAAAAACCAGCCAGGAAACCATGACCGTTAGCAGGCATCCGGCGAACACAAATGCAAATATGAGCTCTCCATCCATGCGTCAGTCGCCCGTAAAGTAGTCGTAGATTCTTCCAAAAAGGTTCTGGCCACGCTCGTCAGCTTGATACGCGGCGTAAGCACCAACGGCAACTGCGGAGCCAATCATCAGCGCCCATCCCCAGGGTGTGGCTGCTAATGCGACTCGGGCCATAGTCATGGCTACCGTTTTGCCAGTGACAAACCCTGCTGAGGTGGCGCCAGCCAGACCGCCGGTTTGTGCAACGAGTTCCCGCTCCCACTCTTCTTCATTCCGGTAGCTCTGGTAAACCTTGTTGGCCCTGAATCCCACATCCGCCACAATGATGCCACGTCCGGCATATTGCAGGCCCTGAGAAAAACGGCTGACAGCCTGGCCTTCATGCATGTCGGCGACATGAATCCCACGTCCCTTATGCCGTTCAGCCAATGTGACACCGCGATCGGCTCCGGTGATCGCGGTACCTTTGTTCTTGCCAAAGTCAGAACCCGGAGCCAGTCGTTGTAGTTCTTGCTGGAAGTAACGGTTAAGCCGCTCGTAGGTCGATTGAACGTTTTGCCTCAACTGGGCTTTCGTCTGAGCAGGGCCTCGTCCCACTCGGGAGAACTCGTTCAGCTTTACAAGCGCCTCCTGGTACTGACTCAGCGCATTCATAAAACTGTTCGTCCTGGCACCAAGAATCGTGGCTCCCATACCGGCAGCCGAGTTGGTACTGCTGGCATTGTCTGGATTTAGTTGACTCTGAACCCACTCGACAAATAACGCCAACCGAACCGTGTCCTGCCCATGCTGGTCCACGCAGCAGCCAAGCCGCTGTCTGGACTTCTCGGGTAGGCTGTTAAGCATATTGCTGACCGCCTGATCCTGCGGGCTCGGATCGATCGCGAGACAGTAGGCATAGTCCTTGGATACGGATTGACAGCCAAACATCGCTTGACGAGCTCTCGCGTAGTCGTCGAGGGCTGCTGAGGGTTCACAAAAATCAGAAAGGGTGGACGAGTGTCGGGGGATGACGATATCCGTCATGGCGAGGCTCCTGTATCTATCCTTGAAATTGCACTATTTCAGAGAACTACTATAAATCTTGAAATAGAAGCGTCCTGATGCCGTATGCCCTGAACCGAACGTTCGGACAACGTCTCTGGTCCGGTCTACGAACCGTAGAAAGTATTCCACACCAATCTACGTCCGGCAACCTCCTGCCCCAACGTAACGGTGATTTGACGAGATGTCTTCTGACCGGGAAAACGGTCATCGTGACCATGAAAAGATTAGAGTCAGGCATAGCTAAAAGAAGAAGCTTTTGGTGGTTGTCCTGGTACCGTTCTTCGAACTCAGCGGCTTCGGCAAGCCATCCGTTGGTACTGAGTTCGAGTCTTTTCAGGATGGGCGGTTGGTGTTCCGGTATGTGTCCGCGCTTGTTGGGATTGATGATCCGCCCCGGTGTAATCCACCAGTTCCAGATAATCATATAGACTGAAGAGCGTCCCCCTTTGTAAAGCTGTCAAGACACACAAAAGCAAGAAAGGCTGTGAGAAAAACGAATGAGAGACGGACAGGCGTAATCACTGTGCTCTATTTGCGGATACGGAGGCTGCGATGAAAGTGATATCGATAGGCATGCGCCTGATCTTGCCCGGCGCGTTCGTTCTGTTCCTCACCGGTTGTTCGATAACATCCCATATGGGGCCCCCTGAGGGAGGGCTTGAAAATCTGGAATTTGGTAAGACACCAAGTGCTGCCGATACCGTCAACCTGGCGAAGGGCTGGGAGTTCAGTCCAATCGGCGAGAATGAGCTTCTGGCGACAGGTTTGGGTTTAGATCACGAATTTTCACCACATCTGGCCCCTGGCAGCCGTCAGTAGGATGTAAGTCGGGGGAAGTGGGGGCGTCAGGCCGTGGATCGTCGTCGGTCCAGGTAGTCGTTTGGCGAAAACAGGATGCCCCGTTGCGGTTCGTTCCTGACAGCCCCTTCGAAATCGAGTAGCGGTTTTCGCCACAGCGCCTTGCTCTCAAGGCGCTCAGTGGATTAGTCGGTTAACGAATTACCCGGACCGGACCCTAATTGACCCGAACCGGGTCATGGCTCGGTTGCCACTCCATGATCAGTGACATGTCTTCCGGATTGAACGGGCAGGAAAAGTGTTCGTGCACGATCCGCCATTGCTCACCATCCCGACGCCACACCTGGGTGCCGCGCATCCAGCCACCCTGTTTCTCGCCATCTAACGTCGCCCCGCAATAGGTCAGGCTGTGAGCCACTGCCAGCGAATCGGAGGCCTCCACCTTCAGATCGTACATTTCAAAAAAAGGATCGCCGGGGCAGGACTCCATACATTTTCCCCAGTGCTCCCGGTACGCCGCTGCCCCCTCCACCTGCAAGGCAAGAATGGCATCAAACGAACGAATGTCAGTGTGATACAGCGCCATGACCGCATCCAGGTCATTGTTGGCAGCAGCCTCCATCCAGCGCTGTGAGAGGGTTTTGATGGTGGTTTCGATATTCATGATCGGGCTCCCTGGTTAGATAGACTCATCCATGAGTCGAATTGGGGAATGCCTTTTCGACAGCGCCGCCGGATTTTTTGTGGGACTTCGTATGGATCTGTTCAGACAAAGCATCTCCCAAAGGCGCGAAATAACGTCATGTCCCCTTTGACCCAAATCTTTCGGAGCGCGAGGGCAAGAAGAAAAGGGCAAGAAGAAAGTGGACAGATTTATTTCAAGGGCGTCGACTCTTCAAAAAAACAGGCCGGTTCCGGTTCTCCCAGTACCGGTTCCCCAAACTCTCAGTATTTGGCGGTTCCGGCTCAGACCCGGTTGAAGGCCAAGCTCAGCAGCCACCGGTTACCGCTTCCAGTCCTTGTGACGTGATGCCTGTAGAGATCCGACCGAAAGAGCACGACCCGCTCGAACAAGTTGAAAATATTCTTTTCGACTTTCCGTTCCAAGGCTGGCGGTCGCAAGGATTGACGTGGGCTGCGGGTATTACGCATTCTGACCACTGTTACCGTCGGCGACGTGTAACCGCGAGGCCTAGTAGGCCCAGCCCCAGTATCAGCAGTGAACCGGGTTCGGGGACCCGCACGATCTGGCCGCGTAATTCGCCTCCAGGATGGTCGAGTGTGTGGAAGTTGAGGTAGAGGTTACCCTGCAAAAGGGCCGACAGTTGTTCAGAGAGTGTCGTGTTGTTGCCCTCGAGTAGATCCCAGGCGCTGAATACCGTGCCGGCAACGGGGTCGATGACGAGATCGCCGTTCAGGTCGTTGTTTGGGCTCATTAGGCCGAAGACCACGCCTCCGTTGATCTGGGGCGGTGCTGCATGAATATGCATTGCCACCACGTTGTCGCCGGGATCCGCTGTCTGCGAGCCGTTCAGGTCGAGGCCCGAAAGCGTGACCATGATCTCAAGGCGCGTCTGGGCTTCGTTCAGTGTCAGTGTCGCCGTGCCGCTGGCCGCAGTGGTCACCGGGGGCGCTTCCTGGTCGCCGCTGAGGGTCGCGGTAAATGTGATGGGCAGGGCATGTACAGGCGCTGAGACCATCGCTATCAGCAGCGCGAGCAGTGAGGTGGATACTCGATAGCTCATGGTGATTCTCCGGCGCGTTTATGTTGCGGTGAGTCGCGCAATAAACGCACCATCAGCGGGAAAAGCTCCCCTTATGAGTAAATTGGAATCACGGGCGCTTCGGCATTCGGGAGACAGTGTAATAATTCCTGACAGTGGTGCAGGAAAGGCGTGCTCCTACTCCGCCATTATGCTGGAGACCACTCGATACTCTGCCAACTCCAGCCCCAACCTGTTCAGACAAAGCATTTCCCAAAGGCGCGAAATAACGTCATGTCCCCTTTGACCCGGACCTTTCGGAGCGCGAGGGCGGCCAGCACGTTGTACTCGCGGGAGACGACCTTGAGCCAGGTTGCCGAGTCGGCGGTCACTGTGATGTCCGCTTCTCCCACATGGTCGCGTTCGATGGTGAGTTGGCTGTCCTTTATCTCGATCGTGGCCTGGATCTTCTCGTCGCCGGTAAAGGTCCAGTGATAGCGGGCGTCCACCCCTTTGGCACGGCCCCGCTGGAAGCTGAGTGGCATCATGCGCAGGAGCATGTCCACGGATTGCGGACGAATCTGTGGGCGAACCCGTTTGATTTCCTTGTGAGGGAACCGTTGTCCCGCGTGTTTTTCGGCGTCCGAGTGGGGTAGCACGTAGACGGTTTCCTCCTGTTCCGTTAACGGCCGCAGTACCTGCTTGACGTAACTCTTCTTGTCTTCGAGGAAGGGGTTGATGGCATCCTCGCCGGCCGGGCAGACGGCCAGGCAGTAGGCCGCCTTGTAGCCGGGCTTGAAGGACAGGGACTGCCAGATGGAGGCCGTTTCCCCATCCGTGAAGCGCTTGCGGTAGTCCTTGGCGCTTTTGGCATCGGCGAGGGTATGGACCCAGTCGCCGAAATTGCCCAGGAACTCACGGTAGTTATGGGTGAAGCAGCTCATGAAGTCGAAGCCACCGTCGGTCTTGATGGCACCCACGGGGCAGGCCGCCACGCACAGGTTGCAGCCCAGGCAGGGGTTGTAGTCGATCGGTTTATCGTAGGCGGTGGCTTCCTCGCCGATGAGTATGGTGCCCAGGAGCACGAAGCTGCCGAACTTCGGGTGAATGACGTTCCGGTGCAGGCCGATCATCCCCAGCCCGGCTTCCACCGCAACGGGCTTGTGCGACACCATCCAGCCGCGCCCGGGAAGCTGCACCTCCATGGGAAAGGCGGCGACGGCATTGCAGGCGGGGATGCCCTGGGCCTCCAGTGCACGGACGATTCGTCGGGCCGTGTCATTCACGTCGTCATAGACGGCGTGGAATTCCTGATTGGCGACGGAGCGGGCGGGCGAGCGTACCGGTTCCCGGTTCATTCTTATGACGAACGACAGCAACGACTTCGCCGGCTCGAACACCTTGCCGATATAGGGGCGGTCCATTTCCAGCGCTGGCCGGTTGACCTCCACCAGGCCGACATCGTCAGCACCGCATTCCAGGGCCAGGTCCTTCAGGAAGGTCGCGTCAATAGGACCTGAACGTTTTTGGGCGGCGCCGTTGGCGCGAACCTTTACAACAGTGGGGTGGTTGTCCATCTTCATGCCGGCCTCCGGGGCTGTGGGTTGAACCAGGAATCATTGAATGCAAGGCACTGTGCGCTCCGGTGAAGGGTTTTCCATTCGGGGCGGTTGTTCAGTGGCCGTTTTATATTTCGGCCATCATATTATGATCATAATATAATTTGTGCAAGGGATGGAGGAAGGGAAGTGCCAGTGCAATCGACCTCGAATGGGTGAAGAGATTGCTGGGGTGCAGGAGTGAGTATTGAGCCAGTAAGTTCTGGTCCGAGGGCTTTCAGTGTAAAATGTTCCGACAGGGTGATTGAGAAAAACAGCAGTTATCAAGGACGGGCCACGCTAAAGTCATCAAGACGGGACTACAACCATTAAGGATATAGGTACCGCGCAGAACCCTCGCCATCGCATCTTCGGCTCTATGCTGGAAATTCGCCTAAAGGAAGTTGAATGGAACAGCCACCGATCGATATGAACCCCTTCAACGACTTCGAGTCGGCTAGTCGTGCCGTTCTCCGTTTCCTTCATGATCGAATAGACATGGGCTTGTGGATGATGACACGGACCGAGGGCCATGACTGGATCGTGCTTCAGGCAGATGATCACCGGTACGGTGTAGAGGAGGGGACCGTGTTCCAGTGGGTGGATAGCTATTGCTCTCGCATGGCCCGGGGAGAGGGTCCAAGAGTGGCGCCCAACGCCTCTGAAGTGGCTGTTTATGCGGAAGCGCCCATCAATGAACAGATTGAGATAGGTGCGTATATCGGAGTTCCTGTATGCAGAAATGACGGTTCATTGTTTGGCACGCTCTGCGCGATTGACCCTAGTGCGAAAAGGGAGTCAATGGAGAACGAACTCCCGCTCGTTGAGTTGTTGGGAAAGCTTCTTGGAACCGTGTTATCGAGTGAACTGTTGGCTGTCGATATAGAAAGGGCTCTGGAGAAGAGCCGGCGTGAAGCAACAACGGACGATCTGACAGGTCTTGTCAATCGACGCGGTTGGGGGGCAGCCATTGAGGCGGAAGAAGCCAGGGCCGGTCGGTATGGCAGTCCTACGAGCATAATGATCGTCGATGTGGATGGTCTCAAAGAGATCAACGACACCCAGGGGCATGCCCAGGGAGATGATTTGCTATGTCGTGTGGCTCTGGCCCTCAAGGACGCTGTAAGAGAAAGCGACCTGGTAGCTCGACTTGGTGGTGATGAGTTCGGGGTCATGGCAGTCGAATGCGGCCGGACTGAGTTGGATAGCCTTCTTGATAGGGTACGTTCGTCCTTTGCCAGGAACGGTGTTGCGGCCTCGATAGGTACAGCTACCCGTGATCCGAAGCTCGGACTGCTGGGTGCTATATCCGATGCTGACCGACAGATGTATGTTGAGAAAACAGCCCGACGCCGAAAGGTAGGTGGTTCAGGGGGCAGGCAGGATTAAAGCCGTGCACAATCAGAGCCTGGATTACGGTAGCGCTGTTATTGGCGGTAGTCCTCTTTGCCTGCACCACCTCATTAGTGTCTGAGGCCGGCTTACTAAAGAGCGCGACATTGAAATTAGCCAGCGCGGCGTTGCTCCAGTATTTCAAACAGCCCCATACCTGCCAGCATTGCCGCGACGAACACTATAGCCTTGAGTTCGCCTGCTCCCAATGCCACCAGGGCAGGGCCCGGGCAGAAGCCGGCCAGACCCCAGCCCACGCCGAAGCCCAGTCCACCCAAAATCAGGCGCTTGTCCAGGTGTGTGGCGGTGGGTAGACGCAGGGGCGCGCCCAGCCATGAGCGGTTTCGGCCCCTGGCGAGCCGGAAGCCTACCAGGCCAACGGCCACCGCAGCCCCCATCACCAGTGCCAGGGAAGGATCCCAGGCGCCAGCAAGATCCAGGAAGGCCAGTACCTTGGCCGGATTGGCCAGGCCGGACACCAGTAAGCCCAGTCCGAATACCAGGCCGGTGATCAGTGCGGAAAGAAGGTGGCGGTTCATATCAGTTCCCCAGCAGATGACGGGCGACGTAGACAGTGGCAAAGCCGGTGGCCATGAAGCAAACGGTGGCCACCAGGGAGCGCGGCGACAGCCTGGAGATCCCGCAGACCCCGTGCCCGCTGGTGCAGCCGCTGCCGTACCGGGTGCTGATGCCAACAATCAGGCCAGCGATGACCAGTATCGGGTAGCTGGCGGCGATGGTCAGTTCCGGAGCAGCCCATGCCACTGTCCAGATCACGGGCGCCAGTACCAGGCCCGCGACGAAGGCCAGCCGCCAGCCGACATCCCCTGCCTGGGGTCGCAGCAGACCACCCACAATGCCGGATATGCCGGCAATGCGACCGTTGAGCAGCAGGAACGCCACCGCCGCCAGGCCGATGAGGGCCCCGCCGGTCAGCGCCGATACCGGGGTAAATGCATTCCAGTCTACAGTCACGATGCTTCTCCTTTGGGTTGGCAATAGAGTTCATAGAGCGTCTGGAGCAACACCAGCACGCTTTTGTCGGCAATTCGGTAGTGGATATGCTTGCCTTGACGTCGGGTGGCCACCAGTCCTTCCCGGCGCAGCACTCCCAGCTGCTGGGACAGGGTAGGCTGGTGAATTGCCAGCCGTGTCTCCAGGTCGCTCACGCACAGTTCTTCCTGGCTAAGCTGGCAAAGCAGCAGCAGCCGGTCCTCGTGTGCCAATAACCGCAGCATGGCGGTGGCTTCACCGGCATTCTCGCGCATTTGGGCCACACTCAGATGGGAGGTATCAGCCATCAGATCATCTCTCTTCACTAAAACAATATATTTTCAGATATTATGTATAAAAGTATATTGATTTTATCGTCGGACCGGAATACAGGAGAACCCCCATGCGTCCCCAGGTAGAAGCCTTCCTCGACCCGGACACCGAAACCTGGAGTTACGTGGTGTACGAAGGCGCAGGTGGCCATGCTGTGGTCATAGATCCGGTGCTGGATTACGATCCCAGGGCGGGCCGGACCTGCACCGCAGGTGCCCAGCGCCTGGTGGACTTTGTGAAGCGGCACAATCTCACCGTCGACTGGGTGCTGGAGACCCACGCCCATGCCGACCATCTTTCCGCTGCACCCTTTGTGCGTGATCAGGTAGGCGGCCGGCTGGCCATAGGCGAGCATATCCGTGAGGTGCAGGCGACATTCCGCGAGGTGTTTAATCTGGGGAAGGAATTCCTCTGCGACGGCAGTCAGTTCGACCACCTGTTCAGCGACGGCGAGACCTTTTCTGTCAGCGAGCTGAAAGGCCGGGTGATTCATGTGCCGGGTCATACCCCGGCAGACATGGCCTGGCTGATCGGCGATGCCCTTTTCGTGGGCGACACCCTGTTTATGCCCGATAGCGGTACTGCCCGTTGCGATTTCCCGGGGGGCGATGCCGGTACCCTGTATCGCTCCATCCGGAAGCTTCTGACCTTACCCGAGCAAACCCGTGTATTTGTCTGTCATGACTATCCCGGAGGCCGGCGAGAATACGCTTGCCAGACCACCGTCGGTGAGCAGAAACACCACAACATCCATATCCGTGAAGGTGTTAGCGAGGCGGAATTTGTCAGTATGCGGGAGGCGAGGGATGCCACTCTGGAGATGCCGCGACTGATACTGCCCTCGGTGCAGGTGAATATACGGGGCGGGCGAATGCCGCCGCCGGAAGGCAACGGGGTAAGCTACCTGAAACTCCCCATCAACCGCTTGTAAGGAAAAAGTCAGGAAGAAGCAAAGAAGGGCAAAACGGAAAGGCATAACAACGCAAAGGACGACGAGTACCTGCCCATCGTAATAAAAAACCCCAGCCAGGCAGGCCGGGGTTTTCTGAAGTGCTAGAGTCGAGTGGTGATTAGTTATTAACCAACCAACGGTTGGCATATTCGCGCATTACCTCGCCAGGTTCGCCGCCCGTACCGCCGATGGGGGCAAAGTGAGTGCCGGACGTTGTCTCCTGGCTGTAGCGAGTCGAGTTACGACGGCAGTTGCTGGCATTGAAGGGCAGTGCCGGGGCCAGCACGTCACCGGTGCTGAAGATGCAGACAACGTCAACATCGCTAGCCACAGGGCGATCGATCCGGGTGGTGTAAACGGTGTCGGGCTGAACGGCGATCACGCAATCCGCATCCAGGCGATTCGCAGCATTGAAAGAACCACCGCCACCTTGAGAGTGACCAGAGGTACAGACTTTGGGATCTGACCCAACAATGTTGCTGTAACGGCTCTTCGCCTGGTTAACCGCGCTTTCCACATCCCTGCCATTTCCGGACTGGGTAGTGGTGGCAGCGGCGACCAGGACACACTGCTCTGCAACAGACTCCAGCATGCCGCTGTATGCGCTTACGGTACCGCCGGTCCCGTTGCCCCAGCCCAGAATGTTGTAATTACCGCTACCACCGCTCGGTACAAAGAACCGAGCGCCGGAACCTCGTTCGGTGTCAACGTCGCAGGCACCGCCGCCGCCACCACCGACGGCCAGCGCTGAGCCTGACATAAAAAGTCCTGAGGCCAGAACGGCTGCAATGCTTCCAAGTTTCATCTTTGTTGACAGTTTCATAACAAACCCCTTTGTTTGTACGTTATGTTGATATTTTTTACACTTGAACAAATGCATGAAAAGTAACGATTCAAATTACAACCATGAAAACGTACTGAAAGCACCTGCGCCCAAACCTGACGTCTAGCGTCTGGTGCAGGGTCACAAATAGGGTAAAAGCCAGGCTTTCCTCTTGCTATCACACGAAATTCAAAAATAGGTATATTCGTGGAATCTCAAAGTAATTAATAATGACCCTTTGCACAGAAGGGAAGCACGACAGGTATGATGATCCATAGCCTTGGAAGAGGTCGTTCTTCGCCTCAGGGGCTTAATAAAGTTCAGTATTTTTAGTGGCCTGGGGGGGGCTATTACATAGCGCTTACGAGTCTTTCATCTTATTAATTTCCAGTAGCTCAACATCAAATACCAGCACGGCATTCGGGCCAACGTATTGTCCTGCTCCTTCCTCTCCATAGGCAATGTCGGAAGGAATATACAGCTCCCACCTGGAGCCTACTGACATCAACTGGAGTGCTTCGGCCCAACCTTCGATGAGTCGCTTGACTTCAACGGTGTACGGTTCATTACGGCTGTAGGTACTGTCGAATTCGGTGCCATCGACATAGGTACCTCGATAGTGCACAGTCACTTCATCGTCTGCCGTCGGGTTATAGTCACCATCACCTTCGGTGATGACCTTGTACTGCAAACCGCTCTCAGTGATTACCACGCCGTCCTTATTGGCATTCTCCGCCAGGAAGGCTTCTCCTTCCCGTTCGTTTTTCTCAGCCTCCACGGCCCGTTCTGCGTCTTTCTTTTTATTATGAATCCGCTGATAGATTTCGATGGTGGCGGCGATTTCTCCATCGGACATTTTCATTTCGTCGCCGTCAAATACCTCTCGCATCGCCGTCGCCAGCATGTCGACATCCAATGCAACGCCCTCGGCCTTGAAGTTCTTTGCCAACTCAGCGCCATAGGCATAGCTGTAACGGTCATCCAGATCGTCAAAGAATGGCTGTTCTTCGTTAGCTACTGTTGTTTTCTGTTCTGACTCCCCGGGTTGAGACTGTTCACTGTAGGCTCCCATGGATACCGTGCCTATCAATAATGCCATGGCAGCGACTGTGTATTTTCTCATGTGACTTCCTCACTGAACTGAAATTAAAGAACCAACATTATAAGAATGTCGAAGCAGAAATTATTCACGCAAATAATAAAAAACCTCAACCATATAGGCTGAGGTTTTTAAAGAGCTGGCGCTAGAAGCGATTAGTTAACCAACCAACGCTCGGCATATTCACGCATTACGTCGCCAACGGCGCCGCCATCACCGGAGGTCGGCGTAAAGTGAGTACCAGAAGTAAGTTCCTGGGTGTACCTGGTTGAGTTGCTACGGCAATTCCTGCCGTTAAACGGTGATGCCGGTGCCAGGGTATCCCCTGTGCTGAAGATACAGACAACGTCGACGTCGCTGGCTACCGGACGATCAATGCGGGTGGTGTAGACGGTGTCAGGCTGAACGGCGATGACGCAGTCTGCATCCAGGCGATTCGCGGCGTTGAAGGAACCACCGCCACCCTGGGAATGGCCAGACGTACAGACCTTCGGATTGGAACCAACAATGTTGGCGTAACGGCTCTTCGCCCGGTTAACCGCGTTTTCCACATCCCTACCGTCGCCGGACTGAGAGGTAGTGGCTGCCGCCACCAGGATACATTGCTCCGCGACAGACTCCAGCATACCGTCGTAGTTGCTCACGGAACCACCGGTACCGTTACCCCAGCCGAGGATGTTGTAGTTACCATCACCACCGCTGGGTACAAAAAATTCTGCGCCCAACGACCTTTCGGTGCTGACGCTGCAATCACCGCCGCCACCGCCGCCGACAGCGAGTGCGGAACCTGACATAAAGAGCCCTGACGCGAGGACGGCGGCTATGCTCCCCAGTTTCATTTTTGTTGACATTTTCATAAGAAACCTCTTTTTTATAATTTACGTTGTAACTTTGATCTTTACATAACCTAATGGAAAGTAAGAGTTCAGATTACAACCAAATAAACACACTGATCTGTACCTGAGCTCAGACCTGAAAGGGGTCTTTGCACCAGGATCCAGGGAAGTGTAAAAGCGAGGTTTATCTCCTGCTATCACCCGGAAGCCGCAAAGAATCTCCTGGCGGAATGTCGAGTGATCAAATTTTGCACTAAATCATCTTTCTTTCATATTTGCCAACATGGACACATTGGGTGTAACTCTAAATTCGAAAAACGTGCGTGAATGGAATATGGGGTTTTTCTATTGTGGGAAAGCGCATACGTGTCGATCAGGTCAGGTTTCGCACGACAAGTTACCAGTAGGTCGCATACAGCTGATCTACGTTGACCAAGGAGCACTGAATCATGACGACCACACCAAAGAACAGAATCTGCCTCTGGTACGACGGCACTGCCGAGGAAGCAGCACGCTTTTACGCCGATACGTTTCCGGATTCGGAGGTCCTTGCCGTTAACCGTGCACCGGGGGATTATCCCGCAGGCAAAGCGGGAGATGTTATCACCGTTGAGTTCACTGTATTGGGTATTCCATGCCTGGGACTTAATGGCGGGCCAGCGTTCACGCACGATGAGGCGTTTTCATTTCAGGTAGCCACGAGAGACCAGGCT
The DNA here is from genome assembly GCF_045449715.1 of Marinobacter shunpengi. Taxonomy (NCBI): domain Bacteria; kingdom Pseudomonadati; phylum Pseudomonadota; class Gammaproteobacteria; order Pseudomonadales; family Marinobacteraceae; genus Marinobacter; species Marinobacter shunpengi. The sequence goes on from NZ_JBJJLA010000019.1 coordinate 14,921, forward strand.
GAAACGGATCGCTACTGGAATGCCATTGTCGGCAACGGAGGCAAGGAAAGCGCCTGCGGCTGGTGCAGGGACAAGTGGGGAATCTCCTGGCAGATAACCCCGATCGTACTGACCGAGGCCGTTACCGATCCCGACCCCGCCAGGGCCAAGCGGGCCTTTGAGGCGATGATGCAGATGGGGAAAATTGATATCGCTACGATTGAGGCTGCGGTTCGCGGCTAGCCGTTATAGGGACGTGTCGATTTCGTTTCCTTCAGCCCGACTAGTCAGGGAGTCAGACAGATTTTCCTTCCTGCAAACGAACGGAGCTGGACACCATGAAACTGTACGGAGCCCCCCCGACCATCGCCGAGTCCTTCGCTGCCCTGGCAACCTGACCAGGGCCAGCCGTTCCGGCTCGGAGGAAGTTACTGCAGGTTCAGTTCGTAGACCGCCTCGTTGTTGCCGTTCACTTCCAGGAAGCTGGCGTTCATGGCGTTGTCGGCCACGAAGTTGCGGGCGCGGTCGGTGTTGGGCACCCGGAACACCACGGTCAGGTCCACGCTGGCGGAAATGGGTGCAATGGACCAGTTCTCATCCGCAGTCGGGGTAACCGGGCTGTTGTCGCGGATGTAATTGGCCAGCACGGTGCGGTTGGCGTCGGGTGAGTTGATCACCACATGGTCGCTGCCGGTTCCCGGGAACACGCCCCCGTTAGCCCGGTAGTTATTGCTGGCGACGATGAACTCCTGGTCCGACGTGACCGGCTGGCCTTCGAACTGCAGGTCCACGATGCGTTGGGCACCCGGGTTCAGTACGTTGCAGGTACCGTCGGTCCTGGGGGGGCGGGTGACGTCAATCTGGTAGGTAACACCATCGATGACATCGAAATTGTAGGTGGGGAAGCCGGTGAAGTTCACCAGTTCCTGGGGGGCGGTGGAATCCACGTCGATCTGGTTGAACTGGGAGGCAGAGCACTCCAGCCAGCCCCGGAGTTCATCGCCGTTGAGTTTCACCGCCATCAGGGTGTTCGGATACAGGTAGAGGTCGGCGGCGTTACGCAGGGTGAGTTCTCCGGCGGGCACGGTGGTGAAGCTGCTTTCCTCGGCACAGATACCTTCACGGTCGCAGGCCTTGAACGGCGCGGCGGCGGAAAGCACTGGCAGGTCCTGCAGGTTGACGTCCCCCTGGATCAGTTCCTCCACATAGGCCTTCTGGGCGTCGCTGACGATCTGGATCGACGGGTCGTCCTTTACCACTGCCAGGAAGGAGAACATGTCGTCGGTGGACTCGCCGATGGGGGTGCCCATGTAGTCGCGGGTGGCCTGGTCATCCTCGGCCAGCAGGGCGGCGATGGTGCTGTCCGCATCCACCACGGATTCGCCGTCCACCTGGATCGGCCGCGCCTCGACCTGGCTGTCCGCCACGGTCCAGGCGTCGCTGTCCACATTGTACTTCAGGGTCAGGTCGATGATGCCCAGGTGGCTGCCCCAGTAGCCGGGCATGACGGCGGGAATGCCCTTGATGGTGCCCTTGTCGATGTCCACTTCCGCGGTGTCCGCGAAGGCGTCGGAGGGAAACACGAGGTGGCTGTGGCCGAACATGATGGCGTCGATACCCTCTACTTCCGAGAGGTACCAGGTACTGTTCTCCGCCTTGGCGTCCTCGCTGTAGGCCTGGGTGCTGACGCCAGAGTGAGGAATGGCCACGATCAGGTCGGCACCCTTTTCCTTCATCTCGGGCACGAATTTTTCGGCGGTGGCGCGAATGTCCTTGGCGATCACCTGGCCGGTCAGGTTGTCCTTGTCCCATTGCATGATCTGCGGGGGCACGAACCCGATAAAGCCGATAGTCAGTTCGTACAGGTTACCTTCGTTATCCTGGACCTGTTTGTCCACCAGCAGGTAGGGATCGAAATAGGGGACATCGTTGTCCGGGTTGTCGTCGCCATCATCGGCGTAGATGTTGGCGCTGATGTAGGGGAAGCTGGCATCGTTAACGCTTTCGGCCAGGTATTCCAGGCCATAGTTGAACTCATGGTTGCCATAGTTGCCCACGGTGTAGTCCAGCTCGTTCATGGCCTTGTAGACCGGGTGCACGTCCTCCGCTGACATGCCTTCGGCATGGCGCCAGTCACCCATGGGGCTGCCCTGGATCAGGTCGCCATTGTCCACCAGCACGCTGTTTGGGGCCTCGCTCATCTCGTTGCGGGCCTCGCGAATGAGCGTGGCGGTGCGCACCAGGCCAATGGAGGAATCCGGCTGGTCACTGTAGTAGTTGTAGTCCATGACATTGGCGTGAATGTCAGTGGTTTCCATCAGGCGCAGTTCCACTGTCGCGGTGTTGGTGGACGGGCCATCGTCGTCATCGCTGCCGCAGCCAGCCAGCAACGTGGCGGTCACCAGGGGGAGGGCGATGGCAATGGGGGATGGGGTGAACGTGCCTGTTCGACGTTTCATGGAGACTCCTTGCTCGGGATATCGGAAATAGTTCTGAAGTGGGGCCACCAGTCTTTTGCCTGGATTTCGTTAGGTGGCGAAGTTCAGCCTCAGGCTAGGGGGAGCCTGTGACGCCGGTGTGAACGGCGTCTTACCGGGCGATGACGATACCGAGACAGCGGGGATGACAAGGCAAACCCGGAAACCGGGGCAGGCACTGCATGGAATGGGTGGTCGTCTTCCAGACCGAATGCCATAGGCCGGGGATTCCGTGTCGCTGATGGTATGATGATGAACGCTAGCACCGTGTCGCCGCACGACGTCGTCGGCCTGGCGCGTCTGAGGTTCAGTGCACCGGGACGGTGACAGCAACAGGAAACGGGTTAAAAGCGGCTGGATGACAGCTCCATCCTGCCGCCGGAGGAGAATGACCAGGATGCGGTATTCCATTTCCATTCCAGGCAGTATTCTGTGCCTGGTGATGCTGCTGGTAGGCGCGCAGGGGGCCCAGGCGGATCAGGCTGATTCCCCCGTTGTGCTGCTTCACGGCCTGGCACGTTCGCACCATTCCATGGACGACATGGCCGAGGCCCTGACGGCGGCGGGGTTCCGCCCGTGCAATATCGACTACCCCTCCACTGACCACCCCATCGGGAAACTGGCCAGCGACTACGTTGTCCCGCAGATCCTGGAATGTGTCGGCCCGGAGAGTGATAGCGAGGTCGCGTTTGTGACCCATTCCCTGGGCGGTATCATCGTGCGGTATCTGAACGACGGGGATGCGCCGTTCCGCTTTGGGCGGGTGGTAATGCTGGGGCCGCCAAACCAGGGCAGTGAGGTTGTGGATAAACTTGGCGGGCTGGCGCCTTTCCAGTGGATCAACGGACCCGCCGGAAACCAGTTGGGAACCGGGAGCGATTCGGTTCCGCAGTCGTTGGGATCCACCGATCTCGACGTCGGGATTATCGCCGGCCATGATTCCATCAACCTGATCCTGTCGACCCTTATCCCCGGGGACGATGACGGCAAGGTTTCCATCGAGCGGGCGAAACTTGAGGGCATGCAGGACTTTATCACCGTGCCGGTCAGCCACCCTTTCCTGATGACGGATGATGAGGTGATTGAACAGACCGTTCACTTCCTGCAGGACGGCGAGTTCCAGCATCCTTAGTATGCCGGGCGCAAGCGTCAGGTAACGACCGGTCGACCGACGTTCCCGGTGATGGCCGCTTGCCCGGCGGGCACGGACCGGACCTCGTCTGTCGTCAGGCTCCGCCAGGTGCCGGGCATCAGATCCCGGGGCAGGGCGATTTCACCAATACGCTCCCGGTGCAGGCTGGTCACCTGGTTACCAACGGCATGGAACATGCGCTTCACCTGGTGGTAGCGGCCTTCAAGGATGGTCACCCGTGCTTCGTTGGGCCCAAGCCGTTCGAGCGTGGCGGGGGAGGTGGTCAGGCCTTCGTAGGCAAACCAGATGCCCTCCGCAAACCGTTGCGCGGTATGGGGCTCGATGGGGCGAAGGGTGGTTACCCGGTAGACCTTGGGTAATTTGACCTCGGGTTCTGTCAGGCACCGTGACCAGGTGCCATCATTGGTCAGGATCATCAGTCCGGTACTGGCCCGGTCCAGGCGTCCGGCAATGTGCAGGTCGGCCCTGATCTCCGGTGGTAGCAACTCCATGACCGTGGGATGAACGGGATCCCGGGTGGCGCTGAGGTATCCAGCCGGTTTGTTCAGCATCAGGTAGTGTGCCGGCAACGCCCGCTTGATGACCTTATCGCCCACCACCACGCCCTGGAAACGTGAAACCTCCCTGGCGGCATCGGTGCATACCTCTCCATCCACCCGTACCTTCCCGGAGGCAATGGCCCGGTTGGCCTGCTGGCGGCTGACACCATTCTGATTGCTTAGGATGCGGGAGAGTTTCACGGGGATATCCGGGCCGGCCTGGAAAGTCCGAAGTATGGTACCAGACCTGCACCGGGGGATATCGCCTATCAGTCATGCATCATCCGCTGTTGCTGGTCTCGTGGTTGGCTCCTGCTACCAGAGATGACATATAGCTGCCACGGTTTCCAACGAAAGCCAGCAGACGTTCCGGGTAGTCTGCAGTAACCGCTTGCCGGACGGACTCCCGTGTCCGCAGGTGGCCCCGCCAAAGCTGGACTTTTTCTACGTTCTGGAAAATATCGAGATCCAGTGCCGTATCGAATACGTCAAAGTACCTGAAAATCGGACCGTAAACGGCATCAATAAGGCAGAACGTCTCTCCGGCAAACCAGGGCCCGTTATCCAGTCGTTCGTCCAACTGCCTGAACCGCACCCGTAACGTGTCACAGGCCTTGTCGAATGCTTCTCTTGTGGCGCCACTGTACATTCTGGCGATCTCGGTCAGGATGCCCGAACCGAATTCGATCCAGGCACGATGGTCAGCGCGTCGCCATGGGTCCTCCGGGTGCAGTGTTCCCGGCGTAACCTCATCCAGGTATTCACAGATCACGGCGGACTCGAACAGGGCCCCTTTTCCCTCTGCTACCAGCACCGGCACCTTGCCCAGTGGGGAAATCTGTTGGAACCAGTCCGGTTTGTTGGACAGGTCGATGTCGGTGCGACGGTAGGGGATACGTTTTTCCTGCAGGGCGATGACCGAGCGCTGCACGTACGGACACAGCACGTGGGTAATGAGTTCGAATTCAGGAATCATGGGTGAACCTCCCCGCGGAACCAGCTGAGTGGGCGGGTGCGGCGGTATCAGGGGTTAATCTGCCAAACATTGTGTGTCCTCCACGTTTCTGGGGTCCTGGCCAGTATCTCTCTTGCACATGGCGGGTGAAATTAGCAATCATGGAAAGGTGATATTGCAATTTTGCAAAGCGAAGGTGAGGCAAGTGGACTGGAATTCACTGAAGGTTTTTCTGGCGGTCGAGCAGACGGGCTCCCTGGCTGGGGCGGCCCGAACGTTGGGGGTGAATCACTCCACGGTTTTTCGTCGTCTGAATGCCTTCGAGGAGGATCTTGGCGCCCGTCTGTTCGACCGGCTTCCCGGAGGTTACGCACTGACCCCCCTGGGTGAGGAACTAAGGGAGTTGGCCAATCGTGTGGATGGCGCCTTCAACGATATTGAACGACGGATTGCCGGTCGGGATGTTCAGCTCGCCGGCAAAGTCCGGATAACCGCCCCCAATAACCTGGCCTACCGATACCTGCCGGACTACCTGGCCGATCTTAACCGGGACTACCCCGATATCAGGGCCGAGATACTCGTCAGCAACCAGGAGATCAACATGAACAGCCGACAGGCGGACATCGCTGTTCGTGTAACGGCCGCGCCCCCGGAGCACCTGGTGGGGCGCAAGGTGCGGTCCATTGGCTGGAGTGTTTACGGTAGCCAGGCCTATCGGGACAAGCACGGATTCCCCGCCAGTCTGGACGAACTGCAGCATCACCGGCTCATTGGCGCCAGCGGTGGCATGCTACGCTTGCCGGCCTTTGTCTGGCTCGAGCGCACGCTTGCACACTGTGTCACGGCTCGCAGTGACGACCTGGTGGCGATGTCCTGGTTGGCACAGGGCGGACATGGTCTGGCACTCCTGCCAAACGATCAGCAGAGACCGGAGCTGGAAACGCTGTTCCCATTCCCCCCTGGGAAATCATCGGATCTCTGGTTGTTGACCCACCCCGACTTGCGCCGGGTGGAGCGTATCAAACTGGTCATGCGCCACCTGTCGGATGCCTTTGCCGGGGAGCAACGTCTTTGCTCAAGTTATTGAGCAAGCGTATTTATAGGGTCTATAATCGAGCGCTTGCATTATTTTTTGATCAGACGGGCAATCCACCATTTGCCGCGAACTGACGCCAACCCTATAAACCTAAAAAAGGGCGACCCATGAAACTTGATCAGGTCATTCAGGAGCGCCGCTCCATCCGTGGATTCCTGGATAAAGCCGTTCCCCGTGAACTTCTGGAAGAGATCATTGCGCTGGCGAACCGCGCGCCTTCCTCCATGAACACCCAGCCCTGGCACCTGCATGTGCTGACGGGCGAGCCCCTTGAAAGGGTTCGCCGGGGCAATACGGAGCGGATGCTTGAGGGCGTGCCGCCGAGCCGGGAAATTGGCGACTATAGCGCTTATGAGGGGGAACACCGTAAGCGTCAGATCGAAATTGCGGTGCAGCTGTTCGAAGCCATGGGGATAGAACGCCATGATGCGGAGCGCCGGCAGGACTGGGTGATGCGGGGCTTTCGCCAGTTTGATGCCCCGGTGTCGATCGTGGTCTGCTTCGATCGGGTACTGCTGGACAACCCTATTGCCCACTTTGATTCCGGGGCGATGACCTACGGGCTGGTGCTGTCGGCCTGGAGCCGGGGGCTGGGCGCTGTCATTAACGGGCAGGGCATTATGCAGAGCCCGGTGGTGAGGGAAGTGGCCGGGATTCCGGATGATCAGGTCATACTGACCTGTGTCGCGTTGGGCTGGCCAGATGATGAGTTCGTTGCCAATTCCGTCGTTTCCCGCCGGCGACCGGTGAGTAATACCGCGAGCTTCCTGGGTTTTGAGGCCTGATATCAGGCGATGAGGGGTAGCAGCAACCGGATCACCGAGGCCCGCCAGACTTAACCGGCCACATGCATCCGGTTACGCCCGCCCTGTTTGGCTTTGTAGAGCGACTGGTCCGCCTCGTACACCAATTGTTCGGCCGTCGCCTGTTCGCTGGGGACGGTGGTGGCGCACCCGACACTGACGGTGATGTGGTCACTGGTTGATGAGTGGTCGTGCTCGATAGCCAGTGCCTCGATGGCGAGGCGTGCGTTTTCCGCGACCCGGATGGCGCCGTCACGGTCGGTGTTGGGGAGTATCATCATGAACTCCTCGCCGCCGTAGCGCACCACCATATCGGTGGAGCGTTGTATCTGTGCCTCAAGCGCCCCCGCCACCAGGACCAGGCACTCGTCACCCATCTGGTGGCCATAGTTGTCGTTGAAGCGCTTGAAGTCGTCCACATCCAGCATGATTACCGACAGTGGTTGAGGCTCACGGCGCAGGCGCAGCCAGGTGTCCTGCAGGTACGCGTTACCGGACCGCCGGTTGGCGACGCCGGTGAGCCCGTCCCGGTCGGCCAGTCGTTGCAGCTCCACGTTGAGTGATTCCAGCTCGGCGGTACGTTCGGCGACTTTCTCTTCCAGGGTGCGGGAATAGTCCTGGACCTGGGCATACAGGTGAGCGTTCTCAATGGCCACCGCTGCCTGTGCGGCCAGCAACCGGATCAACTCCACCCTGTCCCCGGTGAAGGCGCCGTCGGTCAGGTTGTTCTCCATGTAGACCGCCGCCTCGAAACGTTCCCTCAGGATGGGCACACAGAGGACCGAGCGGGGGCGCAGGCTGACGGTGTAGGGGTCGTTGAGAAACGGCCCATCGGCAGCGGCATCGTGCAGGACGATGGCCTCACCCCTCTGGAATACCTGGCTGAGAACGCTCATGGGCATGGCGATGGCGTTGCCGTGGTGATCACTCAGGGTGGAGTGCGCGGGGAGGTTGGCGGGTGGCAGGTCCTGCTCCGGCAGGATGGCGGCTTCCACCACACAGCGGGCCCCGGTCCGCTTGATCATACAGCCCCACTGGCCGCCAGCGTTCTCCAGCAGGATGGCCAGGGTTTTCTGCAGTAGCTGGTCCAGTACCATTTCGCCCGAGATCTCCCGGGAGGCCTTCATGACCGACGCCAGGTCCAGGTTGGACAGCGAATGGCCGGGCGCGCCGAGCTGTGCCTGGCGCCACTCACGCAGTAACGGAAATTCCTCCTCTAACTGTTTCACCTTGCGTCTGGCGCCCCAGCGGTTGTACATGCCGTAGGCGCCACGGAGGTATCCTTCCGCCGACCGGTTCCTGCCCAGGGCCAGTAGCAGGCGGGCGGCGCGCTCGAAGGCGGCGGCCTCGTCCCTCAGGAACCCGCTGGCACGGGCGCCGTCGATGGCGGCATCGTAGTGGGCCAGGGCGGTCAGGTTGTCGCCGTCCAGGCGCGCCAGCTCAGCGCTCATCAGCCATTGCAGGTGCCGGAAGTTGGCCTCGCAGTTATCGGCCCAGAGGGTCATCCTGGCCAGGTCCTGTTCCAGCCGTTGGCGGGTGGCCTTTTGTTCGGCGATGCCCATGGTCGGGTAGCAGGTGGTCAGTGTCAGATTGGCGACGACATAGAATCGCACCAGTTGTGGTAGCGACATGGCGGACCTGATCAGTGTGTCCTGCTTTCTGACGGATTCCAGCGCCTTTTCATAATCCCCGTACAGCGCGTTGATCTCGGCATGGTAGATGTGATGGTTGGCAATACCGGTCATGAACTGGCGGTCCGTCATCGCGTCCAGGCATTGGCCGGCATCGAAATCGCTGCTGCTCAGGCTGGAGGGTGCCTCTGTTTCGCCGAGGAAGTTGCGCTGCATCTGCAGGAACAGGCTGCCGGAGTCCAGCGAGTCCTGGTAGGCGCATTCGCGTACGATTTCCAGGTTCTCGGCGTGCAGTCGACGGGCGGTCTCCAGGTCCATGGTCGGGTCCCAGATGACGCAGTCCTGGGCGCTGTAGGCCAGGTAGAGCAGGTCACCGGACTGGTAGCCTGCCTCGATACCCTTGTGGAACCAGGGAGTCAGGGTCGACCAGTGATTGCTCCAGTGGTGGACAAACATGGCATAGACGTAGATGACACGGGCTCTCAGGCTCAGGTCGTCGAGCCGTTCGTTGATGGCAAGGCCGGCCTTGCCGTATTCGTAGCCGAGGGCGGGTTCGTCCAGTTCCCCGCACAGCAGCATGCCGTAGGCGGCATAGGCAAAGGCGGATTCCGGGCAGTTGCCCCGGTGCAGCGCCAGATTGACCGCCTTGAGCACCAGGTAGCTGAACAGGTTGCTGCCGGAAAGAAAGGCTGCGGCGAAGATCTCCATCAGCAGCCGCATGGCCGTCAGGGTGGCGGGGTCGTCGATGATCGGAGCGTCGACCAGATCCGCAATCTCCCGACCCGCCAGATATTCCTCAACCCGTTGACGCTCTTCGGCGATATCGTCGAGGGTCGGGTGTTCGGTGAAATTGACACCCAGCAGGGCCAGTCCTTCGATGGCGGCCTGGATGGACTCGCTCATCCTGCCCAGGGTGGCATTCTGGCGGGTGCGTGTGGCGAGGATGTCGGCACGCTCAAGGGGCGTTACGGCATGCGCCAGCATGACCTCAAGCCAGTGGTCCGCCTCTTCGGTGTGGCTGGTCAGGTAGAAGCAGAGCTGTAGCTCCGAGGCCAGCGACTTCATCAGGTCGGGATGGCTGGCCCAGGCGTTCTCAGGCAGCAATTCGCGGGCAACCCTGAGGTAGTTCAGGGCCGACTCATAGGCGGAGGCCTGCCGGGCCCGGGTGCCGGCACGGAGGTTGAAACCGGCCAGTTGTCGACGTTCGTCCTCGGACTCGATCAGGTCGCGCCCCAGGTTGAGGTGGTTGACGATATCGATCAACAGGTCATTGCCGGGGGATTTGCCACCGTGTTGCAGCAGCAACCGGCCCACCAGCAGGTGCATGCGTGGCAGCTCCGATGCCTCAATCAGGTTATAGGCCGCCTGCTGAACCCGGTCGTGCTGGAAGCGGTAGTAGGGGTTCAGGGACAGCCGGATGTCTGGCTGGCTGACCAGTCGGTAGTCGCTGTGCAGCGGCAGCACGGTGTACTGTTTCAGGGCGGGCAGCAGTGCCTGGGCAGTGTCCGCCGTCGAATGCTCGTAGATGGCAGCGAGGGTGTGGAGGGTGAAGGTATTGCCGATGCAGGCGGCCAGTTTCAGTACAGTCTGTGTCTCGGCGGGAAGCTGCCGCAGGCTGTCCAGCATGAACTCCACCACATCGTGGCTGATGTCTTCCCAGTGGGTCCGGGCCAGATGCCACTGCCACTGGCCGGTATCCGGGTCCGCTGAGATCGCACCCTGGGTATGAAGTTGGCGCAGTAACTCATTGGTAAAAAAGGGATTTCCCTCGGCTCTCTGATAGAGCATACCGCTCAGTTCGGCGCTGGCGTCAGGGTCGCAGCGAAGGGCGTCCGCCACCAGCTGCGTGACCGAGTAGTGATCCAGTGGCCAGACGGGGATCTCATGAATGCATTGGTGATTGTCCAGGTCTTTCAGTAGCAGGGTGAGAGGGTGCCCCGGGCCGACTTCGTTGCTACGGTAGGCGCCGATCAGCAACAGGTGGCTCTGGTCCCTGGCGGTGACAATACGGCGTAGCAGTTCCAGGGTGGGAGTGTCACTCCATTGCAGGTCGTCCAGGAACAGCACCACGGGGTGCCCCTTGCCGGCAAAGACCCGCAGGAAGGCGGCCAGCACCAGTTGCAGCCGGTTACGGTTTTCCGCCGGCGGCAGTTCGGGAACCGGGGGCTGGTCACCGATGATCAGCGCCAGTTCCGGCACCAGGTCGATGACCAGGGCGCCGTTGGGCCCCAGTGCGTCGGTCAGGCGTTCACGCCACTTCGACAGTTGCGCCTCCGGTTCCAGCAGGACCTGCTGGACCAGGCCCCGGAACGTGGCCGCCAGGGCGGAATAGGCTTCACCCTGCTGGAACTGGTCGAACTTGCTCTGCACCAGGAAGCCGCGCTCGCGCACCTGGTAACGGTCGATCTCATTCACCAGTGCCGACTTGCCCACACCGGAATAGCCATGAACCAGACAGAAACGGGTACGGCCTTCCACCGCCTGTTCGAACAGGTTCAGCAGCTCATCCAGCTCCTGTTCGCGCCCGTAGAGGGCCTGGGGGATCAGGAACTGTTGCAGGCGGTCCTGTTCTCCCAGCTCGAAGGGGAGCGGTGGCTGGCCCTGCTCAATATCGGTTATGCACCGGGCCAGGTCATGCAGCAGGCCCTCGCCGCTCTGATAGCGCTCGTCCGGGGACTTACTCAACAGCTTCAGCACGATGTCGGAAACCGCCTTCGGCACCTCCGGTGACACGCTGCTGGGAGTGGGTGGCAGACGGCTGATGTGGTGGTGTACCCACTCCAGCGTGTTATCGGCGACAAACGGGGGCTGGCCGGTGAGCAGTTCGTACAACAGTACGCCGAGGGAATAGTAGTCGGAGCGGTAGTCGAGGCTGCGGTTCATGCGGCCGGTCTGCTCGGGGGATATGTAGGCCAGCAGCCCTTCCAGGTGAGTCGCCAGATCCGTGGCCTGCCGTTCCTGGCCCAGCTCGGAGGCGATGCTGAAGCCGGTCAGTGCCAGTTCGCCACGCTTCCGGTCGAACAGGATGTTATGGGGAGTGATCGCCTTATGGACGATGTTCCGGGCGTGGATCTCGATCAGGGTCCGGGTCAGGTCCCGGGCGATCTCCAGCACCTGGAGTACCGGTAGGTGCCCGCCGTTGGTCCGGTTCAGCAGATCGGTGAGGGAGCTGTCGTAGTGATCGCTGATCAGGGCCAGGTTACCGCTGCCGTGGGGCAGCACCTGGTGAATCCGGCGTACACCGCCAACACCTTCCAGGCGGGCCGCGATGCTCGCTTCGTGTTGGAGCGCGGCCACCTGGCGGCGGTCCGGATATTCGGTGTCCAGGGTTTCAATGATGACCCCAGTGCCATCCATCTGGCGCTGTGCACTGTACGCCACCCGCCCGGTGTGGCGCCACAGGCAGGAGGTGATGGTGTAGCCCGGTAGCTGGACCGTGTTCTGCATCAGGGTCTTCCCGATCCGGATACCAGGAGTCTGCGCGGTAGAAATCGCGCCAGGCGAGAGCGTCCCACTTTGAGGCCATTTTGACGGTCATTTGAGGCGCATAGTGGTTCTATGCAACGAAAATGAGCGCTCAAAATGGGCCAGAGTGGGGCGGTCGCAGCGGCGGGACTTTCTGCCACGCAGACTCCTAGCACTGGAACAACCGGTTAAACGTCGCGCTGAACTGCTCGTGGGCGCTGTCCAGCAAGGGCTCGCCATGGCCGCACAGGGCGTGCCTGAAGTTCAGTGCCTGCAGGCGGCTGAAGTCCTCGGCGGCCGGTTCCGCAGCCTGTAGCCAGACCGGGCCCACATTGGCCGGTGTGAAGAAGCCCATTCCCGCCATCCGTTCGCGGGTCACGTCGCAGAAATGTTCATCCGGTCTCAGCCAGTTTTGGAGGGCATCACAGGCGACCAGGATGCCACCATCCCGGTCCAGGTGGAGCACGCCTTCGGGAACGTTGGAGGTTCTGAACTGGAACAATGAGGCATCACTGATGGGTAATGGTGAGGTCTGGTCGAGGGGGTGAGCTGTAGTGTCGTCATCCTCCAGACCGGGAGTTACCCAGTAGCGGGCCTGGTACCGATCCAGGTAGAACGCGTCATCCCGTCCGTGCAGCGCGCCCAGGCGGATTACGTCGGTAACCTTTCCCAGGCGGTCGAGTTCGGCCAGGCCGCTGTCATCCATCCGGACGGTGTTGATCAGGATCAGTCGTTCGCCATCCCGGACAATGGTCATATTGCGGCTGAACTGCCAGTCCAGGTCCATAAGCACGGTTTCCATGGCACCGCTGACCATGAATACATCGGTAAAGACCTCTTCAATGGCACCGTGTGCCAGGGCGGGAGGGAAAGGGGGAGTTACTGCCTGGTCCATAGAGGTTCCTCAATCTTTATCATAGTTATATTGGCCGACATAGCGATACTCCCTGGCGTACTCGTTAAGGTAAGCGTTGAGGTATTGCTTCTGGGCCTGATCAAGGCGTCCCTTCCGGATGTCGTCCATGGTTTCATCAACCTTGCTGCTGTCCAGCCTTCTCAGGTGATACAGCGTCATATCCCTGCCACCAAGAAAGCCCCTGAGAAAGTCGTGCAGCGGCCGGGCCTCCGACATGTCGAATACCGCACCATAGAGTGCGGTATAGAGCGGCTGGTCGGCCAGTGTTTCTTTGTCAAAGATTGGGAAATTGCCCAACGGCGGCGTGAATGCGGGATAGTCGGCCATCTGGTGTACCGGATGACTGGCCAGGGCCTCGATATAATCCTCATCCAGCCCGGCCTGGCGGGCCCCCTGCAGCACGATGTTCAGGTAGCGTCGACTGGGCAGGCGGCTGTTATCGATAAACCCGGGCATGCCCACATAGGTGAGGGCGGGGACTTTCCTGTCATTGCCGCTGGTACCCCCGGGCTGTGCTACCTCGACCTCTATGCGGTCATAGCCGTGGCCATAGGCTTCGGCGGCATCCAGTTGTGCCAGGGCTTCGTCCGGGCATTCGTGGAGCACGCCGAGGACACGGTCGTCCGGATTGCCGGTGGGTTCGATATTGCCCACGCCTCCCTCATGCCGGAAGAAGTGCTGCACGTTGAAGCACAGGCGCCAGCCGGGTAATACAGCTCGTCGCGATGCCAGAGGCTCCACCCCCTTGGCTCTCAGCGACAGCATGCTCATGTTGGAACCGAAGCCAAAGTACTGGAACATAGGACGTCGCGAAGCATAAACAGGTGGTAGTGGCTATTCAGCCCAAGTACCTGATTTATTGAATTAGCCACAGGTTAACCCGCCAGCCGTGACTTTTCTATAACCCCGTACCCCAATGTCCGGACGATTGTCCGGGGGCCAGCCCGCGGTTGTCGCCGTCGGACCGCGGGCTGGCGATACCGTCTGGGGGTATCGTCAAGGGACTTGCTCACGGCCTGGCTTATCCATGTCTGGGAAAGTCTTTGTCATAGGGTACGGAAAGCTCCGGTACCGCCTTGCGGGGCTGCGGCTCGGTCAATACCCTTTCAAAGGTGGGGGCTTCCGCGATCCGGTCGCCAAGCCCCCAGGTTTCCCGGGCAATGCCATACCAGTCGAGCAGCGTGGCGGCAAAGGAGGTGGCATCGAAACGCTGGTCACCACTGCTGCGCAGGACCGTCTGCGGCTTGATCCAGGGGGAGGCGAAAACCGCCGGTACCCTCGGCCCCATGAGGTCGAACCCGAAGCCATCGGCCATATCGTTGGGCCAGGGTTTGCGGGCATAGGGCGGCGACACATGGTCAAACAGCCCGCCGTTCTTGTCGAAGGTCACCACCAGCAGGGTTTTCGACCAGACCTTTTCATTGCTGCTGAGGGCCTGGTAGATCTCGTTGAGGGCCCGTTCACCGGGGACGACTGAGTTGAGACCGCTGGCGGAGGAGCCGGGGTGATAGGAAGTGCAGTTGTCTCCAACCCAGGCAGGCTCCAGGTAGCTGAAACGGGGCAGGGCGTCGTTCTTTACATCATCGTGGAACTGCTGGAGCGGTGCGATCCAGCGGGATGTGGGCAGGTCGCCGTAGGGCTTTGCCTCCAGCACGGCCTTCGCCCAGGCGGCGTCCACCTCCGGTATCTGGCCCTTGAGGTAGAGCTGATGGGTGAACACGGCCTTCTGCCAGAGGATGCTGTAGTAGATTTTCCAGTCCTGGTGGCCGTGGCTCCACAGGGTTTTCCAGAGCGACTGGCGGTGTGCAGTATCGGGCCAGTCCTGGTAGGCCTTGCCACCCTCCCAGGTGCCGAGGCGGTTGTAGGCCGAACCGCTGACGGAGAAGCCGCGGTTGATATCGGTTCCGCCCGGCACGGAACCGAACCAGTCGTCACTCACCGCAAATGCCCTGGCGAGGCCGTTCAGCACCGACAACTGCTGCGGGGTAAAGCTGGATAGCACCGCCGCACTGTCCTGGTTCCAGGCAAAGCCGTCCATGGTGGGCGTCCGTCGTCCCGAGTAGCCCTGGTAGCCATGGAACATCTGCATCAGCACATCGCTGTTGTCGTGCCAGGGGTCCTGGGCAGGGCCGCCGAGCACGAACTCGTTGCTCAGTCCGCCATCCATATACTGGCTGACAAACGCCTGCCGACCATCGGGGAGAGGGTTGTTCATCGACGTATCCAGGCCACGGAAGCCGTCCGTGTCGGGCCCGATCCAGTTCAGACCATCCCGCTGGCCGCGTTCGTAGAGCCACCCCAGTACATTGTCGAAGGACCGGCTCTCCAGCATGTAGTAGACCACATGTTCAATCTCCTGGCGCATGAACTCGATGGTACCCGGTGTCCTGGCGCGAACGGCATGGACCGGTTGACTGGGCACCGCGCCAGACAGGGTCGATTGCGATTTAAAGCCGTCCGGTAGTGGTGCGGTGTTGAGCGGTTCGCCTCCCAGCGGGTCCGCGTTGCGGGCGTCGAACGGCCAGATGCGACAGCCTGCCGAGGGTACTGCCGGTTTCCAGGTGACCAGGTACCCGCCCACCACGGTCATGGCGTCGCTGTCGTCAATCGTGCTCCAGTGGCCTTCCTGCACGGTGGGCAGCGCCAGCGGCGGGGCGGACTGGGGATCAAAACTCCAGACCCGGTAGTGGGCGCCCTTGCGGTCCAGCACATAGTTGCCGATGGGGTAGAGCTCACGGTCGGCCGTGATGTCCCGGAAACCGCCGCTGCTGAATTCCCCGGCGGAAAGGCAGTCGTGCTCCGCTTGTGGGTCGAAGCGCCAGAGCTGGTAGGTGCAGCGACCGGCGGCGGGAATGAGGCTGAGGACGTAGCCCGGCAGGCCGATCAGCTCGATCTGCTCAAAACCTGCGCCAAAGTTGGGGCGGTAGTCGCCGAAGAATTTCTCCCGGTCCCAGGTGCCGTAGGTTACCGTTTTCTCCGCCAGGGGATTGCCGCTGTCGCGGTCGTACTTCACCACCCGGTAATGGATGACATCGTCATCGGCCGTTGGCGGCGTCCAGTCCACCAGGTAGCCGCCCACCTGCATCAGCCGGTGGCTGGCGGGGAAACGGGCGTGGCTGGCCATCGGCACGTCCGCAAAGGGCTGGTTGGCGTGGGGGTTGAAGGTGTAGGCCGCATACTGATCCGAATCGGGGGAGCGCTTCAGGGCAAAGGCTTTTGCCGTGGCCTGCGCCTCGGTGGGCGTGAAGCTGTTGTTGTCGAGCCCAAAGGCCTGGTTCTGCTCCTTCATGATTGCCAGCAGGGCGTCGGCCTTGTCCTTCTTTACCGTGCCATTGCTGGCGTCCCAGCCCCACTGTTCCTCCAGGGCGGCCAGGACCCGGTGGGGATTGTCATCGGGGTGGTCGGCCATATGGGCCTGCCAACCGGCGGCAATCAGGTCCTGGCACATGACATGGATCGGGGGCGGGTAGTCGCCATTGGGTTTGAAGGCATCGCTTAACGGCAGGTTGGTGTCATAGAGGTATTCGCTGGGATGGTTGGCACACAGGACCCAGGTCTTCGCGGCCGGTTGCCCGTGGTTACCCTCCAGGATCGACAGTTGCACGATATCCAGGGTGCCAGGCGTCTTCGACAGGTCAAAGGCCTGCCTGAGCCAGTCATGGACCGGCTCGCCGTAGGCGACCATCGGTTGGGTCAGTTCGTGACCGGTCTCCGCCAGTGGTGTCAGGAAGTTCCGTAGCTGCGCCAGGGTGTAGGGGATGAAGTCCTGGTTGTAATCGCTCAGCTCGCTACCGGCACCCCCCGGCGCGGCGATGGGAGCCACATCCACGATGCGTTCCACCGAGGTGTTGCCGGCCCCGTCAAAGCCGTTCTGTGCCAGCAGGCACTCCCAGCGCCGGTTGGTGGGAGAATACAGGTAATCCTTATAGGTGAAGGTCTCCAGGGGCGGAAAATGCAGTAGCTGAACCGATCTGACATTGGCCATGGCGAGGCCAAACGGCAGCAGGAACTCCCAGCCTGCGCGCGCCTGGTATGGGATCTTCCCGTAGTAGCTGGTCAATGCCTGTTTACCCGCGGCAACGTATTGCGGAATCAGCGTCTCATAGGGGGAAACATCGTCACAGGGGCTGGTGACTTTCAGCCGGTACTCGCCATTGCCGTTGCGATAGGCCTGGGCCCAGGACCCGAAGTACCGGTCCCGTTGCAGGGTCTGACTGAATACGAAGGTGATGGCGTCCTCAAGGTATGGGCTGTCGTCCCCGAACCTGAACAGACCCTCGATATCCTGGTAGTAGCCCAGTCCGATATCAATACTGCTGCGTTTGGCGCTGGTTTCCTGGCTTTGCACAGTCGTCTCCCTGTTATTGGTATTGACGCAGTATGTGGTGACACGGGCCGGAGTGCCAATTGCTGCAGCGTATCCAGCGATCAGTATGAGCGGTTAAGGCCCTGGACGGGGCCTGGCAGGTTGTCGAACTCACTGGATCACGGTCAGGCGGGATAAGGGCCTTGATGGGTAGTGCGTTACGCGGGTGATGATCGGCAGGGTGGTAAGCAGGGTTCAGGGGTGGTTGTTGATTGGCAGGTATGGAAGACGGAGGGCCCTGGCCGGTGATGGTCAGGGCCCTGTCAGCAGATCATGATGCGCTGCTGTCGGCCTTCTCTTCGACCTTGCTGTCGGCAGTTTCAGCCGCCTTGGTGTCGTGCTCTTCCTGGGAAGCCTGCAGCTGCTGCTCCAGGACCTCTTCCATCCACACTTGCTGTGCACTGGCGTTGGCGGCGCCGAGGACACCGGCAACAGCGATGGCGGCGATGGCAGCGGTTTTCTTCACGTTTGCATTGATACCGAACATAATAAAATTCCTCATTAACGACTATCTGGTTGAGTCGGGTATCAGCGTTCAGTAGCCTTCGCTGATCTCGATGGTTGTATTATTGAGGAGTTAGGCTGCTCACAAAAATTGTTTAATCGTATTCGATTCATCATTTCAGGTGATGTTAATGGCCGTGGATTGGAAGCCAGTGGCAGTACGGCTTTCTTGACCACGGCGTAATCCGGCTTAGGGTTAGTAGTGACGAGTTCACGTTTGACAGCCGGATCACCGGACAACCGAAGGGAGCACGCAATGAGCAACAAGATCCAGGTGGCATCACCACTGGTCATCCTCCACGGCGACGAGATGGCCCAGGTGGCGTTCGAGGAACTGCTGAAGACCTTCGTCTCCTCACGGTTGGATATCGAACTCAGGGAAATCGACCTCTCCGCCGAGAATCGCCTGGTGACCAACGGCCATGCGGTGACAGAAGCCATCAAGGCGCTCCGGGAGTACGGTGTGGGCATCAAGAACGCGGGTATCACTGTCAACCGGAGCCAGCTCGACGAGTTGCTCCGAAAGCACCCGGGCGTCGACGGCACCTCCCTTGACCCGTTGGCGACCAAGTCGCCGAACGGGGCCATCCGCAAGGGCATTGGTGGCAACATCACCCGGGAGGATATCCAGTTCCGCAATATCCGGGTGCGCAGGCCCGAATGGGTCGGCCGCGACATCGAAGTGATGACCATGGACGACGGCGGTATCAAGGACAGCTTTAACGAACTCTCCCGGGCCACGGGTATCATCAAGCTGCTCTTCGTGGGCAGCAGTGGCGACTCGGAAGAACTGCATCGCCGGGAGATCAGCAAGGGCGATCCGCTGCTGCTTGCCACCAACAGTGTCGACGACATCGCGGAGTGGTCGCACCGGTTTTTCCAGCGGGCCATTGATGAGAAGCGGGACATCTACCTGGGCCTGAAGGACACGGTGATCCCCGGCTACGACGGCGCCATGCGATCCATCGTCGAGGGCATCTACAGACGCGACTATCAGGAGAA
The DNA here is from genome assembly GCF_045449715.1 of Marinobacter shunpengi. Classification (NCBI taxonomy): domain Bacteria; kingdom Pseudomonadati; phylum Pseudomonadota; class Gammaproteobacteria; order Pseudomonadales; family Marinobacteraceae; genus Marinobacter; species Marinobacter shunpengi. The sequence continues at coordinate 33,807 of NZ_JBJJLA010000019.1, forward strand.
AGTGGAAGCCCTCGGTCTCGGTTTCCATTACGAACTGATCGATGCCCAGGCGGCGAGGATCGTTTCCAACCCGCCGGATCGCGCACTGTGGGGGGTGCCGGACAACACCACCGGCCGCAAACTGTTCAAGCTGGTCAACCAGCTCAAACTCCATGGCATTCCGCCCCGCAATGCCCACGTGTCCATCTCCCGCATGAGTGCCGGCGGGGGCGACCAGTACGGCAGCTTCAACGAGCCCGCCCGGGAAGACGGCATCGTCAAGGTGGTGGTGGACGGTGAGGAGAGGCATGCGAGGCATGTCAGGAAGGGCGATCCCATGCTGCTGATGTCCAACGACCGCAAGGCCATCAAGGACTGGGTCAGCCAGGTCTTCCGTGACGCATCACGCAAGCAGAAGGAAGTGTATTTCGGCCTGAAACGGGAATACATGGAATACGATGAAGTCTTCAGCAATGTCATCACCGAAGTGCGCCGGGAACTGGCCAAGGAGGACACACCGCCACCCTCCTTCATGATCATGCGGCCCTCCAGCCAACTCATCAAGATGATTACCGACCCGCCCCGGAATGCCCTGTACCCGTCCCAGAACCTGGATGGGGACATTTTCTCGGACATATCCGCCGCCCTGGGTGGCAGCCTGGCCACCGCCAGTTCGATCATTGAAAGCCAGGAAGGCACCATGCTCTTCGAGGCACCCCACGGTACCGCCCATGACCTGTACGTCCGGTATCAGGAAAGCGGCGGCAAGGAGGCGCATTTCAACCCCTCGGCACTGGTCTACGCCCTGGGCAACGCCCTGGAAACCCTCGCACTGAACGAAGGCAACGACGAACTGGCAGGGTATGCGCTTGCACTCAAACAGGCCCTCAAGGATACGGTGGCCGATGGTATTATCACCGCCGACCTCAAGGGCAAGACCACCGACCCGGACTCCGAGAAGGTGGTGGATCTGTATGGCTTTATCGATGCCCTGCGGGAAAGACTGTGATAGGAGACTAGTAGGTCGGACGAAACGGTTCCGGCGACGAGCCAAGCCCCCAGTTGATGACCTCCTTCAGCTCAAACAGCGTGGGCTCGCCCCCCGGGTAGCCGCCACCGGTATCGATGTAGAAGCGGTTGGCCAGGTGAGTGGGGGAGGCCAGGGGCGTGTGCCCGAAGAACACATGGTCAATGCCGCTGACCGGCGGGGCAGGCTGGCCACGGAGTGCGTTTGTCAGAGTTGTCCGGCCCCAGATGGCATACTGCCGGTCGTCATCCGACAGGGGCGAGGACCAGCATGTCCATCGGGCCCCGGGAACCTCGGCATGGACCACGCCAACCCTCTGGCCTTCCACGGGAACTTCCATGGCCAGTGAGGTTTTCTCGGCATGGGTTGTGATCCGCTGCTTGAGGTCGTCCCGGTCGGACTCCAGGGCCCAATCGCCTCCGTTGAGCATCCATAACCGGAAATCGGGGGAATTCCGGGAGGTGTCCAGGCCTCTCAGCATCAGGTCTTCATGATTACCCCAGACGCTATGGAACCAAGGCTCCCGGACCAGCTGGAGACAACGCCAGGAGTCCGGCCCCCGGTCGACCAGATCGCCCACCGAAAGCAGGCGGTCCGCCGCCGGGTCGAACCCCCTGGCGTCCAGTTGCCGCATGAGGGCGTCGTAGCAGCCGTGGAGATCACCCACCACGAAATCCCGACCGCGGTCATTCTCTGGCAGAACGGTTAATGCCTGGAGTTGCATGGGTGTTTTGCCTGGTTGAAGGGAGATGGATTGGTAAACACCCCCGATATTACTATCCTTACCTGAAAATAGCTGATAAAAGCTGGACTGTCAGCGGCTTATGGGAAGCCCGGGGGGGTGGCGGTGCCGTTAATCCGTCCGGCAGGCGTGAGCCATCCCCGACACTGGTTGGCGTTCCATGGCAGGCTATGCTTGGGGTATGGGGGACCCTGAACGTTCCCACTGGAGTGGCTATGCCGGAACAGGAACATCGCGACACCATGGCCGAGGCCATGATGGCCGCGCTGGATGAGACCCTGCAACATGGCGAGCCGGGGAACCGACGAGACACCGGGCTGACCCTGGACAGCCAACTTGAAAGCGACCTGGGGCTGGACAGCCTGAGCCGGGCGGAATTGCTGGTGAATGTGGAACGCCGGTTCTCGGTCCAGTTACCCGAACAGTTGCTGAGCGATGCCGACACCCCGCGGGATATCCTGGATGCGGTAGCACGGTTGAGGGGAGAGCAGCCGGAGTCCGCCGGTGGTCATTCCTACACAGAAGGACTGGAGGATACTGAAGAGGACCGCGAACATTTCCAGGTACCGGATTTCGAAACCCTGCAGGAGGCCCTGCAATGGCACAACCGGCGGCATCCCGGGCGAACGTACCTGCACTGGATCCGAAGCTATGACGATGTCGCCCCGCTGACATTTGGCGAGTTGCACAAGGGGGCGCTGCGGGTTGCCAATGGTCTTTTCCAGCATGACCTGCGGCAGCGGGATACCGTGGCGTTGATGCTGCCCACCGGCCATGACTATTTCCATGGCTTCTTTGGCACACTCTATGCCGATGGTATTCCGGTGCCGCTTTACCCGCCCGCACGGGCCTCCCAGCTTGAAGAACACCTGCGTCGGCAGGCGGACATCCTCAACAATGCCCAGGTGCGGGTCCTGATCACCTTGCCGGAGGCAAGCAAGCTGGCGTCCCTGATCAAGGGGATGGTGCCAACCCTCAGGCACGTGGTGACGCCGGATGAACTCTGGGGCCACCCGCTGGATCGGCCAGTTGGCGGCTCCGGGGCCAGGGACATCGCCTTCCTGCAATACACCTCTGGCAGCACCGGCAATCCCAAGGGCGTCCAGCTCAGCCATGCCAGCCTGTTTGCCAATATCCGTGCCGCCAATGAGGTGCTGCAGGTGGACCAGGACGATGTCTTCGTCAGCTGGCTGCCGCTCTACCACGACATGGGGCTGATCGGGACCTGCCTGTCCAGCCTGTGGTATGGCATGCACCTGGTGATCATGTCGCCGCTGCTGTTCCTGACACGGCCCCGGTACTGGTTGTGGGCTATCCACCAGTTTGGCGGTACGCTGTCGCCGGCACCCAACTTCGGATACGAGCTCTGCCTCCGGCGCCTGGACGACAGTGACCTGGAGGGGCTTGACCTGGGCTCCTGGCGGGTGGCATTCAACGGTGCGGAGGCCGTCAGTCCGGATACGGTCGAGCGTTTTATCGAACGCTTCCGGCCCTACGGGTTCCGCCCTGAAGCCATGGCGCCGGTTTACGGTCTGGCGGAGAACTGCGTCGCGCTGACCTTTCCGGCGGAGCCCCGGGAACCGGTTATCGACGAGGTCGACCGTGACCGCTTCCAGGAGCAGGGCGAAGCCCGCCCTGTGGGCGCCGGGGCAGGAAACCCACTGCGCTTCGTGGCCTGCGGCAGGCCCATTCCCGGTCACCATATACGGATTGTCGATGCCAGCGGCAAGGAACTGCCCGAACGCCACGAGGGAGCGTTGCAGTTCACCGGACCTTCCGCCACGGCGGGCTATTTCCGCAACGACGAGGAGACCGCCAGGCTGTTCGAGGGGAATTGGCTGAATACCGGTGATCGCGGGTATATCGCCGACGGTGAGCTCTATCTGACCGGTCGCAACAAGGACCTGATTGTGCGCGCAGGCCGCAACCTCTATCCCGGTGAGATCGAAGAAATGGTCGGTAAACTGGAAGGCGTAAGAAGTGGCTGCGTTGTGGCCTTCGCCACCGGCATGGGGGAAGCGCAGGGCGAGAAGTTGGTGCTGGTCGCCGAGACACGGTCGACCGACCGAGAGCTCCGCGACCGCCTGAGGGACGACATTGCCCGCATCGCGCGGGAGTCGCTGGGCATCGATGTGGATGATGTGGTTATCGTCAGGCCCCGTAGCGTTCCCAAGACCACCAGCGGCAAGCTGCGGCGCCATGAAGCCCGCCTGCGTTATGAACGGGGTGAGCTCGAGCAAAAACCGGTGCCGGTATGGCGTCAACTGGCACGCCTGGCCCGTGGTAGCTGGCTGCAACAGGCAAGGCGTATGGTAACCGGCATGGGGCGTTTGCTCTATTCCGGCTGGGCCTGGGTAGCCCTGGTTCTGATCAGTGTACCCGTGGTGGTACTGGTCAATATCCTGCCCCGGTTACGCTGGCGCTGGCGGTTGTGCCACTGGGCCGCCAGGCTACTGGGCCTGCTGACCGGCACCCGCCTGCGGGTCCACGGCGGAGAACGGCTGAAGCAGGTGCCCGGGGGCTGTGTGATTGTGGCCAACCATTGCAGCTACATTGATGCGTTCGTTATGACCGCGCTGGTGCCATTTCCCGTCACCTTCCTGGCCAAGGCCGAGCTGCGTCGGTTTGCCGTGTTGCGGCGTTTTATGGACAGAATAGGCGTGGAAACCATCAAGCGCGCCAGCGGTGAGGCCAGTGTCCGGGGCTCGCGACAGATTGCCGAACGCGGCCGTGACCACCGCCTGGTGTTCTTCGCCGAAGGCAGCTTTGATGCCGCCCCGGGGTTGCGGCCCTTCCATATGGGCGCGTTCATGACGGCATCGCTGCTCCGGGAACCGGTTATCCCCATTGCGCTCAGGGGGACCCGCACCAAGTTACCGGCGGATCGGTGGAATCCCCGGCCAGGCGCCGTGGACGCCATTGTGGGGGAGGCCATCGAGCCGACCGGGGATGACTGGGCCTCCGCCATCCGGTTACGGGATACGACCCGCAGGCGGTTGCTGGCGATGACCGGCGAACCCGACCGGCTCGCCTGGTAATGGTCCGGGATGACAACCTGCGAACCGGACGGCAGTTACGCTGGCCCCAACCTTTTCTGTGGGCTACCGGCTTGAAAGAAGCTGTTGCCGGACGCAGTAAGATAGGACTTTCCCGCCAATGATCAGGAGGTGAACCATGCGTGTTCTTATTGCCGGTGCCAATGGCAAGATCGGCCAGCACCTTGTCCGGCAGATGGCCGGTAGCCAGCACTCCGCCCGGGCCATGGTCCGGAACCCCGAGCAGGCGAAGACGATGGAGGAACTGGGCGCCGCCGAAACCGTGGTGGCAGACCTGGAGCAGGACTGCAGTCATGCACTCAAGGACTGCGACGCGGTGGTGTTCACCGCCGGCTCCGGCCCCCATACCGGCCCGGACAAGACCATTGATGTGGACCAGAACGGTGCCATCAGACTGATTGACGCGGCCGAGGCAGCCGGCGTAAAGCGCTTCCTCATGGTCAGCAGCATGCGGGCCGATGCGCCGGGAAAGGCCCCGGAGAAACTACATCACTACCTGCGGGCCAAACAGAAGGCGGACGAACACCTGCGTGCCAGCAGCCTGGATTTCACCCTGGTCCGCCCCGGCCCCCTGACCAACGATCCCGGTACCGGGCGGGTCGAGTTGCGCCCACGGCTTGACCGGACCGGCTCCATTCCCCGTGAGGATGTGGCTGCGGTGCTGCTCGCCACGCTGGATGCGGACAACACCGTGCACCAGACCTTCGACCTGCTGTCCGGGGATGACGGGATTGCCGAGTCCCTCGTGAGTCTGTAAGCGCCGCCTCTCCTGAGCGGTGTCAGGAATATTTTCTGGCACCGGGCCTTGCCTGTCGATTGTTTGCGCCAGTCGTGCTATATCAGCAAACCCTTTCATCTCACTTTAAGGTTGCAGGACGGACAGCAATGCCAAAAGCCAGCGAAATCAAGAAAAATCAGGCCATTGAATATGATGGCAGGGTCTATTTCGTCAAGGATATCGAGCGCTCGGTGCCCCAGGGGCGTGCCGGGGGCAGTCTCTACCGCATGCGCATGTACGATGTGGTGACCAGCGCCAAGCTGGATGAGACCTTCAAGGATTCCGACATGCTCAACCTGGCGGACCTGGTTCGCCGCCCATCGGCCTTCTCCTACTCCGATGGCGATGAGTATGTGTTCATGGACACCGAGGACTACACCCAGTACAGCCTGAACCGGGAAGCCATCGCCGACGAGCTGCTGTTCATCACCGAGGAAACCCAGGGGGTGATGGTGATCCTGCTGAACGACGCACCGGTGGCTATCGACCTGCCGCCCACCGTGGACCTGGAGATCGCCGAGACGGACCCCTCGATCAAGGGTGGCTCAGCCACGGCCCGCACCAAGCCGGCGAAACTGACCACGGGACTGGTGGTGCAGGTGCCGGAGCATATCTCCACGGGAGACCGGATCCGGATCAATGTTGAGGAGCGGAAGTTCCTGGGCCGGGCCTAGCGTTACGGTACCAACTCCCCATCAACCCAGGGGATCCATCCGGAACAGGGCGCCAAGGCCGGGCTGGGGACTGAGTCTGCCGCATAACCTCAGTCCCTCCCAGAAGCTGACCTGGTTGGCGGTCAGCACCGGTTTGCCCGCCGCCGCTTCCAGGTCTTCCAGCCAGGCGGCGGAGTGTAGCGCGGTGTCCGGCACCAGCAGGGCATCGGCGTCCGGGTGGTTGTTATCGATGGCGAACCCGAGCACCGCCTCCCTGTCCAGGGCGCCTACCTCCGTGGCGGTGATAATGCCGTGACTGGCGACGGATACCACCTCGATATCGAAATGCTCCAGGAACGCCTGGAACCGCAGGGCGATATCCCGGGGATAGCTGGCGGCGATGGCAACACGTTTGGCGTCAAGGGCGGTAATGGCCCGGGCAAAGGCCATGGCGGTGGTGGAAGCCGGGATATGAAGCAGGTGTTCCAGGGTCTCGATCTGTTCCCGGATGCCGTCGATACCGCGCACGAAGCTGGCGCTGGTGGAGGTCCAGAGCACCGCGTCCAGGTCCTGGTGCTCCAGGTGTCTGGCGCCTTCGGTCAGGCGCCGTGGGCTGCCCATCTCCGTGAGTGCCTCCACGGTATGGGCATCCTCGTCAAACGCCGTATGGATGACAGTGACGTCCGCCGCCGGAGAGACCATCCGCGCCAGTCGCGGGTAATCATCCTCGGCGGCGTGGCCGGGATAGAGGAAGGCTATGCGGGCGGTTGTGCTGCTCATAGGTTACCGGATACCGTCTATGCCATGAACGGCGCAAACACCCGGGCCAGGCCCTTTTGACCCTTACCCTTGGGGGCGTCGCACCACCCTGATCTTACCACTGGTGCCGCCACCACAGAAGAAGCGGTCGCTGCCGTTGGATTCGAGACCGGATACGCCCGTGTTGGCCGGCATGGCCAGTGTTTCCAGGGGCTCGCCGGTGTCGGGGTCGATGCGCATAAGCTCGCTTTCGTCATCTTCCCAGCAGCCATGCCAGAGTTCCCCGTCCACCCAGGTGACACCGGTCACGAAACGGCTGCTCTCAATGGTGCGAAGGATATCGCCGGTTGCAGGGTCCACCTGGTGGATCCTGCGGTCCCGGTATTGCCCGACCCAAAGGCTGCCTTCCGCCCAGGCCATGCCGGAATTGCTGTTGCCGGGGGCCGGGATGCTCGACAGTACCTCGCCGGTGCCCGGGTCCAGCTTCTGGATACGGTCCTCGGCAATCTGGTACAGGTGCGTGCCGTCCCAGGCGGTGCCCGCGTTGGCCGTCACATTGAGGGTGCGCTGGAGTGCGTTGCTCTCCGGGGCCAGGGCGAGCAACCGGTCACCCACGGCAAACCAGACGTGCTTACCGTCGTAACTGACGCCATGAACCGCATCGACCTCCGGGAAGGGGCCATATTCGTCGATAATGATGGCATTGGATTGTTTCATTGGAGCATTCCTTTCGCTGGTTGAGGTTTGACTGCCACCGCTCAATGGCGGGCCGACAGCCTCAACGACAGCCTAATGCACCGGCAGTGGCGACGGGAGTAACAAGGTTGTCGTGAATCCCGGCACGGATGGCGTGGTCCAGCGCCGGGCCCGCCCGCGGCCGAACGCCTGTATCTTGCCTGCCTTAGCCAGGGCGTCCAGGGCCCGTTGCACGGTGCGCTGGCTGGTGCCCAGGGCAATGGCCAGGGATGAGCTGGACCAGGCCTCGCCGTCCACCAGCAGGGCGAGTACCGCCGCGTGCCTGTCGTCCACCGGGGGAGCCACGAGCACAACGTCTTGCCCGGAGTGGGGCGCCAGTGCATAGCCGTCCCCGGTGGCGCTGACGTCGGCCAGGGGTTGAAGGGCGGTGCGCAGCCGCCCCATTTCCACCCGCAGCCGCACCCGCAGGGATTCATCGGTGGGTTTCAGCCGGAAGGCGTGGTGGGTCAGGGTGTCCCGGGAGACCTCCGCCGGCCAGGCTTCAGCCAGGGTACGGGCAAGCGTGAACAGCACCGGGCGACCGGCCAGGGAAACCACCTGGTCGCGATGGCGAACCAGATAACGGCAGGCGTCCACCACCAGGTTGTCCGAGGCGAACAGGGCCTCCACGTCTTCCAGCCGCATGGGGTATTCACTTCCCATCGATACCCTTCGGGCAGCCGGGGCATCCAGCACCTGGAAGGCGTTGTCCACTTCTCCGGCAAGTGCCGGTATGCCTGACTCTCCGGCGGCCTGTCGGGCACGCTGGAGTGCCGCCCGGGCGGGTCCGGTTTGCAGGCGTCGCAGGGCAATGCCCGCTGTCAGGAGTTCGTGGACCGCCACCAGTGGTGGGGGAAAGTCTGTGGGGGTGAGCCAGGCGAGGGTGGCTTCGGCGTCGTCGATATGCCCGATCAGCAACTGACGCCTTGCCTCGAGGTAACGGGCGTGTGCGGCGTTGGCCCGGTCACCGTGTTGTTCCAGTGTCTGCCGTGCCCGGTCGACCACGTCGGCGGACCAGCCCAGGTCCCGGGAGGCCAGCGCCACTTCCGCCTCGGCGATAGTGCACCTGGCCCGGGCCAGAGCCTCTTTACGACCAAAGGAGCGCCGGGCCCGTTGCAGGAGCGCCCTGGCACGCCCGAAATCCCCAAGCTGGGCCATGGCAGTGCCGCGCAGCGCCAGTGCCGGTGGATCGTCGCGCAGGGCGACCCGGTTAAGGGCTCCGAGCGGGTCGCCCGCCGCCAGGGCGCGCGCCGCCGCCGTGATCAATGCATCCATGAATAGTCCGCCATACCGGTCATGTCCTCTACTGGACTGGTCACCGTCAGTTAACGAACGGGACACTAGCTGATGATAAACAACTGCAGAGAGGAATGAACCATGGAGGGCTGGGGGGGAACACACGTTGATGGGCGTGTTCCCCTTCACAAAGGTTTGGCCGCTTCAGCAACCTGGGGCGACGGTTGCCCCACGCGGGCTCCTGTCAGAGCTGGCGGGGGCAGGCTTCCCGGTGGCGGTGATTGCTGTTCCCTCAGCTCCATCCGGAGAACATGGCCGTTTCCCGTACTGCTCCTCAAGGTACTGCCGCCGTGCCCGCCGGCACCTGGCCAGGGCCTTGAGGGCGTCCACCTTCAGCGGCAGGTTGAGGGCCCATTCGATATCGCTCCGTTCCAGGCCGACATCCTGCAACACCGTGTCGGACGCCTTCAGTAGGGGAGCACTGCGGTGGCGGAACCGGAGCCGGCGCCAGACCATCCGTACCCAGAACTCGAGAACCGATAGTGATGCCAGCGGCGGTGTGGCGGGCATATACAGGTCCAGCCGTGGTGGCTTCCGGGGGGATTCCGGTGTTGGTTGTGGGCGCTGGAATGTGTGGTTGTGGTTCATGGTCCTGGCCTCCTCTTTTCTGTCTCGTTCGAGGGTGTGTTGGCTAAGGAGGCCTGCGCTTCTGTTGGCCTCCCGTCCTTTCCAAACAGGATGGGCCGGGCAGTTTGATAAGACAAACGAAAAGGTTTAAGGTATCTGTTAAGTAAAATTGAAAGGCCTGAATTCAGAAGGTGAGAGTTCAAATGGACGCTTCCGTTGCCACCCCCCATCCCGCCAATCTGCCTTTGCTGGATATCGATGTGCTCAGGACCTTCGTTGCCATTGCCGAGAGCGGCAGTTTTACCCGTGCGGCACGGCAGGTTCACCGAACGCCCTCGGCATTGAGCATGCAGATAAAGCGCCTGGAGGACATCCTGGGGCAATCACTCTTCGTGCGGGAGGCCCGACATGTGCGGCTGACTTCCGAGGGCGAGGTGCTGCTCGGCTATGGTCGGCGTTTTCTGAGCCTCAACGAGGAAGCGGTCCAGCAGTTCCTGTCTCCCGTCCTGGAAGGCCGGATCAGCCTGGGGACCACGGACGATGTGGGGACACGAATCCTGCCGGGGGTGCTGTCCCAGTTTGCGCGTTCGCACCCGGCGGTGCAGGTGGATGTTGTCGTGGGGCCAAGCGAGCAGAACCTGGCCCGGCTGGATGCCGGGGAACTGGATCTGGTACTGGTCACATCGGGCAACCAGAACCAGGAACCAAGGGGGGAGGTGGTGCATTCTGAACCCCTGGTCTGGGCCGGACGGGAAGGGGGAGTCGCCGCTCATCGCTCCCCCCTGCCGGTGGCCCTGGCCAACCATGGCTGCGTCTGGCGCCGAACCGCCCTGGATGCCCTGGACCGGGCTGGCGTTTCCTACCGGGTTGCGTTCAACTGTGATCACTGTGCAGGGCAGGAGGCAGCCATGATGGCGGACCTGGCGGTGGCGCCTTTCCCGCGAAGCCTGGTGCGCCCGCCGTTACGCCGGCTGGACAAGGAAGGGTTGCCGCCGCTGGCGAACTATCAGGTGGTGCTTGTCCAGCGTGCCAGGGCACCCGTCAGCGACGCCCTGTGCGGCCATGTGCGGGATGCGCTGAAGGAACTCAGGGAAGGGTAGTTTCAGGACGCGGCGGATTCGCGAGGCGATCATGGGATAAAGGACCAGAGGACAGGATGAAGATACTGGGTCGATGGCTTTGTCGCAGGTCGGGATCTGCCTGTGGACCGTGCCATCAAATGTGATATCCGGTTGACGGAGTGGCTTCTGGAGTCGGGGCCCAGCCATCTCCGTGTGGTCAGGTGGAATAGTCACGAAATGACGAACTGGCGCTAGCGACCTGCCTGGTTGCGCAGGGCTTCCAGCTCCCGGGTGTGCTCCTCAAGCTCGTCTGTGGCCTCTTTCAGGTCTTCCCGGCGGTCCTCGATCTCATCGGTGTCGCCTTCCTGGATCGCCTCCTCGAGTTCCTGCCTTTGCTCTTCCAGATCCTCCAGGCTGTCCCGGACCTCTTCCTCGGCGTCTGCCAGCAGTTCGTCGTCGGTGCAATGGGTGCGGATACGCTCCAGCGACGTTTCCAGGCCCCGGAGCCGCTCCCGGTTGCCTTGCTCGCGAGCCATGTCCATTTGCCGTTCTACCTCGGCTTCCTTGGCGGCACAGAGTGGGTTTCCGGTGGAAGCCGCAAACGCCGGGACGCCGAAGCCGAGGGCCAGCACCAGCGCCGACAGGGAGAGAGAGTGTCTTTTCATCTGCAGATCCATGGTTTGAGAAGTGAAGGCGAGACCGGAACTGAAGCAACGACCATTCGCTGATTACCGGCCACGCGTATCGGCCAATATTGCGGCCCATCCTATCATTGCGGAGTCCGCTATGGTCCTGACCGTCCCGTAATCGTCGCCATCCGTTACCGCCGGCTATTGCCTACAGGATCCGGCCAAGCAGTGAAAGCCGGTCATCCAGCCAGATATCCTGGGGGCTGATAAACCCCTTCCGGTTGTAGCGGAACTCCTTGCCGGCGTGGGCGAAGCATTCGTAGACGAGTTCCGAGCAGATGTATTCCCGGTCCCGTTTGCGTTTGCCCTTACCGAGTGTGATGCGGGCGAGCACATTGGCGATCTCGTCCTTGTCGTAGGGCTTGGTCAGCTCGTCCACACCAAACACCGATAGCTTTCGGACCATGTCGGGCGTGATGTCAGCGCAGCGGGCAATGGCGACGCGTCCCTTGTAGGGTTTTCCGTTCTCGTAGTCCCTCACATACTTGGACAGGGGGGCAAAACGGACGCCCATATCCTCGACACTTTCCAGCAGCAGGATGCGGTCAATGGCCTCGATATGGAAGACGATGCCCACGTGGCTCCAGGCGCTGCGGGTCATGGTCTGGATGGCCTTTGAAACCAGGTAGTCGCCGGAGGTGAACAGCAGGTCGCCGGACCTGAGCTGAGAGCGAAGATCCTGGTACGACAGGACGGGTAGGGCTTCAAGGTCTGATTTTTCGATGTGGGCCGCCATGATACTTCTTCCCTGACGATCGGTGTTATGGGTTGGGGGCTGGGACGAGTCAACCTGGATAGCTCTACCGCAGTCAGGTGACAGCTGGATTGCGGTGTGGCTGTCGGGGTGGGCTCGTCGACCAGCGTGCCCTGAAGAATAGACCATGGGAGCCGATCTGTTCAGTCAGACGATAGTCTGTGGTGGTGTGGTACTCGTAACTGTCGCCCATAAAAATGGCAGCTGCGGCGAGGTTTCAGAGCCCTTGTCAGGTGCCCGCCATATTTCGCCACAATCCGCCATTCTTCCGCCGCCTTCCGATACCCGGGGCAGTGTATGCTCCCCTCTGGTTGTCACTACACAACGGCTGAGGATATCCCTGTATGGCAAAGGTAAAGACACGTCGGCTTCGTACGATCAGCATGGGGGCGGCTGTTGCTGCCCTGGCATTGATGGTCAATATGGCTTGTGCCGACACCGGCCCGTCCGCTGACGAGCGATTCCAGGAGTCGATTGAAGCCCTGGAATCCACCAATGGTGGTCGCCTGGGCGTGGCGGTTCTGGATACGGAAACAGGTCGGCGATTCGAGTATCGGGCTGACGAACGCTTCGCCATGACCAGCACCTTCAAGTGGGTTCTGGGGGCGGCAGTCCTGGCCCGGGTGGATGCGGGGGAAGAGACCCTGGACCGACCGGTTCGCTACGATGAGAGTGATATCCAGTCCTACGCCCCGGTGGCGAAAGAGCACCTGCCCGAGGGTGAAATGACCGTAGCCGAACTGATTGACGCCAGCATCCGTTACAGCGATAACACCACGGCTAACCTGCTGTTGGAAACCCTTGGCGGCCCGGCGGGGCTGACCTCTTACATGCGCTCCCAGGGTGATACGGTATCCCGGCTGGACCGGAATGAGCCGGACCTGAACACCAACCTGCCAGGGGATAAACGGGACTCCACGACGCCTGCCGCCATGCTGGGCCTGATGGAAACGGTACTGCTGGGTGAGGCCCTGTCTACCGGTTCCAGGGAGCAACTGCATGACTGGCTGATCCGCAATACCACCGGTGACAGCAAGCTCAGGGCCGGCCTGGACCCGCAATGGACGGTGGGTGACAAGACCGGCAGTGGGGACCGAGGTGCCAGTAATGATGTCGCCATTGTCTGGCGCCCGGATGCCGGCCCGGTCCTGATTGCGGTGTACTATTCCGGTTCTGAGCGCTCGAACGATGCCCGCAGTGCGGTGCATGCCGAGGTAGGGCGGCTGGTGACCGAGGTTGTGAAGAGCGAATAGCGATTCACCGCCAGCCGGTTACCGGAGCCGGTGGCGGGGCGCCGCCGTTTCTTCGAATTCGGTAAAAAGGGGATGTGCGATCCAGACTGCCAGGCTTGGAGTCGAAGGCCGATAGGGCCTTGGAAGAGCCCGTCAGGAAACTATACAGGTAGATTGCGAAAGGAGGTGCCACCATGTCCATGCTGACCTTCTACGTCAACCGTGCCGGACGTTAGTTGTCTTATGCCCAGCGGGACACCCTGGAACGGGCCAAGGACGAACTGAGGGCGTTGTATGGCCGTCCCCTCAGGGGCGGACGTTCCTAGGGGATTGTCAGGCAAGTACAGTCATCATTACCCGTCGAGCGAGTGTCAGTTCAGTTTACAGCCAGGTTTATCTTATTTATTAACTACATGAAAGTATTAGGTAATATTATCTGGCATGAGGGTTGCTTATATCACTTCAGAACGAATCTGATATCGATCGATATGGAGTATCGAGATGAAGCAGTACCTGAAACCCGTCGCAGCCGTCCTCGCTATCGGCGTGGCCTCTGCCGCCAACGCCGCCCCGATCCTTAACATCAGCGGCCAGGGTGCATCCGCCGCCTCTGCCGCCGAGGCAGCCTTCCTTGGCTCGGCCCAATCGGGTTATATCACCGAGAATTTTGACGACGCCAGCTACTCGGTGGGTACCCAGGCCGGTACCATCAATTCCGTGGCCGGCGTGGGAAGCTTTAGCCGTGTAACCGCCGGCTCCGGCGGCCTGTGCGATACCGGCAGCTACGACTGTGACGACGGGCTGGCGGTGCTGGATGCCGCCACCACCCCCTTTACGGGTCGTTTTTCCGTGTCTCCGGACAACTGGCTGGACAGCATGGATGCCATGGAAATGACGATTTCCCTCACCGCCGGTTATAACGCGATCGGGTTCTACATGACCGATCCCAACGACGCCGGGGGCCGTTTCTCCATCGGTGGGGTGGACTTCAGTTTCACCGATGTCTTTGGCTCGTCCCTGGGTAATGGCAAGGTCTACTACGTTACGCTGTTCGACGCCGCCGGGCTGGACGACATCAGTATCTATTCCAACAACCCGGACGACGGCTATGGCCTGGATGATGTCACCATAGCCAGTGTCGCCGAGCCGGGTACACTGGCCCTGCTTGCTTTGGGCGTATTTGGTCTGGGCATGGCCCGTCGCCGCCAGAAGGCCTGAAACGCGGTTCATCGGAAAACCCGGGGGCGGTATAGCGCTTCCGGGTTTTTTCGTTTTGCGGGTGTCGTCAGACGTAGTCCCGTAACCGCACCAGTTGCCTCTTAGCGCCCCAATTGCCAGCCGGTCCCCGGAGTGATGGCAGTAGGTGCTGGAGCCGCCATGGTCATGGACGTTGCCGGTGTAGGCGTAGCCATAGGTGGTCAGCACCATGGCGTCGTTCAGACGTCCACGGACAAAGCAACAGCCCTCGCTGGCCTTCATGAAGTTTGCAGAAGCGGGGGAACAGGTCACACTGGATCCGGCCGTCGTCGAGGAAATGCCAGTACCCCCCTGGATGGCCCTGCAGGATGGGAGTGTCGCCCATGGTCAGACCTCCGCGCCTTCTCCCCTGCAGGACCGGATTCGCCACCTGAAACGCAAGGCGGGACTACTGGACCACTACTGGTCTTCATCCATGCGCTTCGGGCGGTATTCCAATGAGGAGATGTCTTCCTCCGAGTGACCCTGGAACAAGCCACCAGCGGCCATTTTTGTGGCATCCTGTGCAGCACCTTCAGTTACGTCCAGTTAACGGGCCTCAATACCAACCAATCATCGGAGCAGGATCATGGCGTTCGCCAGACTCTATGAACAGGCCGCTGCACGAAAAGGCGGCGAGGCCGCGTTGCAAAGTCTGTTACCCCGGATAGCGGAACCCGGGGAGCTGGAAGTGTTTGGTGATGACCGCTACCTGTCCGAAATCACCCGCTGTATATTCAAGGCCGGATTCGTCTGGCGGGTGATCGACAACAAGTGGCCGGGCTTCGAGGCCGCCTTTGATGGGTTTGTGCCCCTGTACTGGCAACAGGTGCCACCGGAGGTGATTGAGGACCTGGCCAGGGACGAGCGTATCGTCCGTAACCTCCAGAAGATCCGTACCGTGCCGGAGAATGCCCGGATGATTGTGGATGCGGCCCGGGAGCACGGCAGTTTCGGGCAGTTCCTCGCCCAGTGGTCGTCGGATGACCAGGCCGGGTTGCTGTTGTGGTTCAAACGTAACGGCAGTCGCCTGGGTGGTAACACGGCCCAGTACTTTCTCCGCCGCATGGGTTGGGACGGGTTTGTGTTGTCCGGGGATGTTATCGCCGCCCTGCGTCGGGAAAATCTCCTGGATGCCACACCGGGCACCAAAAAGGCGTTGATGCAGGCCCAGGCGGCGTTTAATGACTGGCACCGGGAAACCGGACTGCCCTACAGCCACCTCTCGAAAATCCTGTCTTTCACGGTTGGTGATTGAGGATGTTATCCAGCCATGGGTGAGGGGCGAGGTGCCGGAGCAGACTGGTTGATTGTTCCCGGCGGTTCCGTCCAGAATCCTCTGGTGCGGTAGTCTCTGACAATGTTCGGCCCGGCCGGATCGGCCAGAAAGGGAGCGTCAACCATGCCTGTACTTACCTCATCACTGAAGAAGGATTTCGTTGTCCTCGATGCCGGCAAGAAGGCGACACTGGAGCCGTGCGACGGAACCCTCTATGAACGCCTGGATCGGGATTACAACGGCTTCAGTGGCTGTGAACTGATCTCCCACCATGAATTCGACGCGGACTGGCCCAGTTGGGAAAAGCACCCCCATGGTGACGAGATCGTTATCCTGTTGTCCGGACACATGACCTTCGTACTGCAGTCGGCGGACGGCGACCGGGAGGTTGAGCTCAAGGCGTCGGGCGACTACGTGGTGGTGCCCATGGACACCTGGCATACCGCCAGGACCCACGAACCCTCCCGTATGCTGTTTGTGACCCCGGGAGAAGGAACCGAACACAGACCTGCCTGATAAAGGGAAGCCCATGTAGCGAACGTCCTGGCTTGCCAGTACCCCGGACATTGTCTTTACTTAAAGTCGTCCGCTCAGGACAGCACCCTGTTACGCCGGTCAGGGATTCGATGAAGTCGGTCGGCCCAGGCTGTCTGCGCAGGTGCCCAGGCACTTTCAATGCGTTGGTATACGTAAAGGGAACCGCCAATGGAGAAGGCAGGCAGCCACAGCGTCTTTGAGCCCGTCCTGGTCCAGGCCGTCAATAACCGGCAGCGGCTTTTTGTCCGTTATTTCCTGGCCATCCTGATCGACCTGGTGGTGCTGAACCTGTTCAACGAGTATTCAGACCACGTCCGCATTGATTCCTTTACCACCTCCCTGTTCGCCGCCGTGCTGCTGCAGGTTCTCCTGCGCCTAACCATTGTGATTGAGCACCGGGTGGCGGCCTGGTTCAGGGCGATGCGGGGAGGGTTTGCGGTATTCATGCGTTACTTCAGTGCCTGGCTGCTGCTGTTTGGTTCCAAGTTCGTGATCCTTGAGGCGCTATCGTTGGCCTTCGGCGATGGTGTGCAGTTCCTGGGCCGGTTCCATGGTGTGCTGGTGCTGATACTGGTGATTGTCACCATGCTGCTGGCCGAAGAACTGGTCGCACGGATCTATCGGTGGCTTGGGGAATCTCCGGAAACCAGCGACAAGACGAATGGTGAAAGCCTTCGCCCGTGACGGAGAGAACATCCATGGCGTTTGATGAATCCGTAGTTCGTAGGATGGTGACCCGTGACCTGTTGGAGACGCTGATCAGAGTCGCCCTGGTGCTGGTCCTGGCGGTGGTCTGTGTTCGCATCGTCACGCCCTTTGCCAACCTGGTGATCTGGGCAACCATTCTTGCCATTGCACTGTCGCCAATGACGGAGGGCCTTGCCGCCCGCCTGGGCAGTCGTCGGGGCCTGGCAGCGGGTATTGTTGTCATTTCCGGGCTCCTGCTGATTGGTGTACCGACGTTGCTGCTGGGCATTTCCTTTGTTGATCATCTGGCCGGTGTGCTCGATGGGGTGAGGAGCGGGGCACTGCACATTGATCCACCGCCCGAAACCGTGGCGGACTGGCCGCTGATCGGCAACGCCGTGTATGGCGCCTGGAGCGAGGCGGCGGCCAATCTGCCACAGTATGCAGAGGACCACCGTGAAGCCTTGGCCGACTGGTCCCGCCGGGCGTTGTCAGGGGTGGCCGGTAGCGCCGTGGGCATCCTGCTGTTCCTCGCTTCCATCGCCATTGCCGGTGTCATGCTGGCGTACGCTTCCCACGCGGATCAGGCTTTTGAGCGGATCTTCGTCCGCTTTACGGATCCTGTCCGGGGGCGCCGCCTGAAGGTATTGTCCATCGCCACGGTACGGTCGGTGGCCACGGGTGTCATCGGGGTTGCTTTTATTCAGTCGTTGCTGTTGGGAGTGGGCTTCCTGCTGGCAGGTATTCCGGCGGCCGGTGTTCTGGCGCTGGTTGTGTTCCTGACAGGCATCATCCAGCTACCTGCCCTGATCATCACCCTGCCGGCCATCGCGTACCTGTGGACCGGCGATGGTTCCACGGTCAGCAATACGGTGTTCACCGTCTACCTGTTTGTTGCGGGGCTGTCAGACAACGTCCTCAAACCCCTGTTGCTGGGGAGGGGAGTGGAAGCGCCAATGATCATTGTCCTGCTGGGGGCGTTGGGCGGCATGATCACCGGTGGCTTGATCGGGCTGTTTGTCGGCGGGGTGGTGCTCGCCGTGGGCTATCAGATATTCATGGAATGGGTGGATGCGGCTGAACCGGTTACGGAGGAAGCAGCAACGGATGTGCGGACCAGTGCCGAGGGCAATGACTGAGTCCGTGCCATCGCCTGGGTGGCGACGGTTACGGGGTGTGTTGGTGGTGCTGGGGCTGCTGGGAGGCTGTGCCACCGTGGGACCGGACTACCAGCCACCAGAGGTGGACTGGCTGTCGGACTGGCAACCGGACCTGTATGGCCAGCGGGTTCAGGCGGACGACGGCACGGGGGATGACCTGCGTTTCTGGTGGCATCTGTTCAATGACCCGGTGCTCACGGTCCTGATTGCCGAGGCACGCCGCGAGAATCCCTCGCTGCGCCTTGCCGGCCTGCGCATCCTGGAAAGCCGGGCGGCCCTGGGTATCGCCGACAGTGGCCGCTATCCGCAACTGCAGCAGATTGGCGCCGATGCCACCTACATTCGCGGGGAACAGGCGGGCGGGGCGGACCGTGACCGGAGTTTTGCCCGCTATTCAGCGGATTTTTCCGTGGGCTGGGAGCTGGATTTCTGGGGACGGTTTCGCCGTGGTATCGAATCGGCGGATGCGGCCTTCTTTGCCTCCATTGCCAACCAGCAGGATGCCCAGGTGCTGCTGGTGGCCCAGGTGGTGGACCTTTACTACGCCTATTGCACGACGCTTCAGCGTATCGACATAGCCCGACACAATGCGGCCATCCAGCACCGCAGTTTCGAGATCACCGAGCGGATATTCAAGGCAGGGCAGGGCTCGGAACTGGATCTTCAGCAGGCCCGGACGCAATACCTGGCAACCAGGGCCACCATCCCGCTGTTACAGGCGGACATGATTCGACTGCGTAACGCGCTGGCGGGGCTGCTGGGCCGGCCCCCCGGTCCCATATCGGAACTGGAGGCCACCAGGGGTGAGCTGCCCCCTGTCCGTCCGATGGCGATCGAGGCGGTGCCCGCTCAACTGCTGCTGCGACGCCCGGATGTGCGCTCCGCCGCCTGGCAGGTGGCTGTGCAATCGGCCCAGATCGGCGTGGCGGAGGCGGACTACTACCCGGCGATCTCCCTGTTCGGCAGCATCGGCTGGAGCACATCCACGCTGTCGGACAGCGGCTCCAGTACCAGCCTGCTGGCCGGTCCGGCCCTGAGCTGGAATATCTTCGATTACGGTCGCATCCGCAACAACGTGCGCCTGCAGGATGCCCGCCTGCAGTCGGCCATTGCGGCCTTCCAGGGCCAGGTGCTGGCTGCCGCCAGGGAACTGGACGATGCCGCCGTCCAGGTGGTGAAGACGGTGGAAAGTCAGCGGTCCCTGACGGAATCCGTCGAGGCGGCACAACGGGCCCTGGATCTGGCTACCAAACGCTACCAGGAGGGTTATTCGGACTTCCAGCGGGTGCTGGATGCCCAGCGCATCCTGTTTGCCCAGGCCGAGCGGGAGCTGGTCAACCACGGCGCCCATGTGAGCGCCATCGTCGACCTGTACCGGGCAGCGGGTGGCGGCTGGATGCCCATGACCACGAACGACATGCTGCCGGCAGACATTCGCCAGACCATGGAAGAGCGAACGGACTGGGGGGACCTCCTGGATGAACCCATTCCCGAGGTGGGCCATCCCGCCGGTCCTGCGGCCCCATCATCATCGACCCCGTGAGAGCCATAACCGTGAACGACGAAAAACCAAAACCAGCGGCAGGGGAGCCGGAGCAGGAGACGGCTCCGGCTGACCCCATCACCGAGGCCCCGGATGCGGAAAAATCCGTGAAGAAGGGCGGGGTTCTGGTGGTACTGATGATCATCCTGAGCCTGGCGGCCTACATGCTGGCGGACCGGTTCACGCCCGTCACCAGTCAGGCGAGGATCGAGGGGTACGTGGTCGGCGTGGCGCCGGACGTCAGTGGCCGGGTTACCGATGTGTGGGTGCGGAACAACCAGGAGGTGATGGCCGGGGACCCCCTGTTCCAGATCGATCGCTCCCAGTACGAGATTGCCCTGGAAAGTGCCCGGACCCAACTGGAGAATGCGGAACGTCAGATGGGCGCCGGCAGTGCCGCCGTGGAGGCTGCTCGCGCCAGTCTGCGCGCCGCACAAGCCAATGAACGCAAGGCCCGCCAGGACGCCAGTCGACTGGAGCGTCTGTATGCGGAAGACCCGGGAACCATCTCGGTACGGCGCCTGGAGATCGCCAGGGCGACCCTGGAACAGGCGGAGGCGGGTGTTACCGCAGCGCGGGCAGATATCCAGCGGGCCATCGAACAGATGGGGGGCGATGACGCCGAGAACAATACCCTGTTGAAGGGCGCCGTTACCGCTGTCAACAAGGCCGAACTGGACCTCCGGAACACCCTGGTCCGCGCTCCGTCCAGGGGCATGATTACCGACCTTCGGGCCGATCCCGGACAATTCGCCAGCGCCGGCCATCCCGTGCTGACCCTGATTCCCATCCACGATGTCTGGATCAATGCCGAGTTCACCGAGAATAACCTGGGGCACATCCGGGTGGGCACGCCGGTTGACATTGTGCTGGACGCCCTGCCGGGCCGGATATTCGACGGCGAGATTCGCAGCGTCGGCCTCGGTGTCAGTGATGGTCGGAGCCAGCCGGTGGGGGCCCTGCCCACCATCCAGAACGACCGGGACTGGCTGCGGCAGGCACAGCGCTTTCCGGTGATCATCGAGTTCGATACGTCACAGGCGGACGAACTCCGGCAACAACTGAGGATTGGAGGCCAGGCCACGGTCATCGCCTACAGTGACCAGAGCGCCATCCTGGACTGGCTGGGCAGGCTGTACATCCGCATCAATAGCTGGTTGACCTATGCCTACTGACACCGCCCGGCCCCTGGCGGAGGGCTGTCCACCCATGGCGGCAACCCGGACATTCCGCTTTGCCCTGACGGTGTCACTGGCACTGGCGGCGGGCTATGGGCTGGCGCTGCCGTTTCCGTTCTTCGCACCGTTGTTCGCGATTCTACTGGGAGCAACCCCCGGGCCACCCCCGGCAGTGCGGGGGTTGTTTGCTCTGGTGATGCTGGTCGTTCTGGCGCTTGGGTTGGGACTGTTCCTGACACCCTTCCTTGCCGTCTATCCGATTGCCATAGTGCTGGTGATCGCGGTCTGCCTCTATGGCGCCACCTACCTCAGCGTCGGTGGGGGCAAAGTGCTTCCGGGTATACTGCTGACCATTGGTGTCACCATGATTCCTGCCGCCGGGCTGGTGGAATACGCTTTGGCGGTGGCCGTACTCCAGGGGCTGGTGGCGGGTATTGTTGTGGCCGTGCTGTGTCAGTGGCTGGTGTACCCGCTGTTCCCGGAACCGCCAGCGTCAGTGACGTCCGTGCCGCCTCCGCAACCGGCAGGGCAGGCCCGCTGGATTGCCGCCCGCACCACCCTGATCGTTATCCCACCGGTGCTGCTCGCTTTCACCAATCCGGCACTCTATATGGCGTCGATTATCAAGACCGCAACACTGGCCCAGCAGGGCTCCAGGATCAGTGCCAGGGCGGCAGGTCGAGAATTGATTGGTTCGACGTTCCTGGCGGGCCTGCTGGCGGTGGTGTTCTGGTTTGCCCTCAGGCTGGCGCCGACGCTTTGGATGTTCTTCCTCTGGATGTTGCTGTTCGGCCTGCTTTTTGGCGGGAAGCTCTATGGTGCCCTGGCAAGTCGTTTCCCGCCGACGTTCTGGCAGAATGTCGCGGTTACGCTGATCATCCTGTTGGGACCGGCGGTGCAGGACAGTGCCTCCGGTAAGGACGTGCAACAGGCATTCGCCATGCGCTTCACCCTGTTCGTCGCCATCACCCTCTATGCGTGGCTGGCAATCCTCCTGCTGGAGCACCTTAGGGAACTGACCGCAAGGCGACGACAATGAAACAGGAGGTCGATCCTTGCTGATAAACCTGATAATCGGGCTATCCACCATGACGGCCTGCCTGTTGTTGCAGGCCATACTGCTGGTGCTGGCTATCCGCTACTACATTGGTCACATCGGTCTGGCGACCACGTCCTCATCCTGGTCGATGCTCCGCGTTATCTGCGCCTTCATGGTCATGCTGGTCCTGGGCAATCTGTTGCAATGCACGATCTGGGCATTGGTATTCATGGTACTGGGAGAGTTCGAGGCATTGTCCGAGGCGGTCTACCACTCCGCCGTGAACTTCGCGACCCTGGGGTACGGAGACATTGTGATGTCAGAGCGGCACCGCCTCCTGGGGCCGATAGAAGCCATCAACGGCGTCATAATGATCGGGGTATCCACCGCCGCCCTGATGACGGCGCTGCAGCACAGTCTGAAAGAGTCCCTGGCTGCCCAGCGATGGACTCTTGAACAGCGTCGGGATGACCATGAATCCCATTGATGCGGTGGGATAAGGCATGGGATTCACCATGACAGTGGCCCCGGACTCCAATCGGATATTTTTTGAATCCTTTCAATTCAGGGTTGTCTGATCGCTGAATGAGACCTATAGTGATTTTGACTCATAAAGTGACATAACCCTGGAGAAGATAGACCAGAAACGTTCACTGGCGCCCCGGCCAGGCCCTATCCCTTTGAATGCAGTACGTTTGTTGATCCGTTTCGGCAAACCGGATCTCCCGGCGATATTCAGGAAGAAAGACGAATACAACAATAAAGGATTCCTGCATGAACAATCCCAACCCGAACACGGCGCGCACAACGGTCGTGGCCACTCTGACGTCCCTTGCTTTCGCTCTTACCGGCTGTGGTGGCGATGGTGGTGGCTCTTCAACACCCAACAGCCTCACCGGTACCTTTGTGGACAGCCCCGTTTCGGGACTGGACTATGAGGGCGACCAAACGGCGGCCTCCCTCACCAATGAAAATGGCCAGTTCCAGTACCTTGACGGTGAAACCCTGACCTTCGCCATCGGCGACCTGGTGCTGGGTTCGGCAACCGGCGCCGGCACGGTGACCCCGGTGGACATCACCGAAGGCGCCAGCGACGGATCAGACCCTGGCGTCCGTAACCGGCTGGTGCTCCTGCAGACGCTGGACGCCGACGGTGACCTGAACAACGGCATCCAGATTACCGACGCCATCCGGATGGAGGTATCGGTCAGTGCCGACAGCCTTGACCTGAGTCTGATCCCGGAGGATTTCAGCGCCGCCCTGCAACCGGTGGTGAACGCCCTGGAAGCCGATAATGCCTTCACCGACAACAATCCCCGGCCCCGGGCAGTGGTGTCTGCCAGTGACGCGGCAGAGCACTTTGCCCGCTCCACCAGCCCGCGGCAGGTGGTGGAGACCGCCAGCGGTGAGGTGCGCGGTTTCGAGTCCAGTGCTGATACCTGGCAGTTCCTCGGCATACCCTATGCCCAGCCCCCGGTTGGTGACCTTCGCTGGCGCCCGCCCCAGCCCCTGGAACCCTGGGAAGGGGTGCGTGAGGCGGTGTCCTGGAGCGACCAGTCGGCCCAGAATCCCGCCCTGCAGCAGTTCGGGGAAGGGGGCATGAGCGAGGACTCCCTCTACCTGAACGTCACCACCCCCAAGGAAGCCGACGGGCTGCCGGTGATGGTGTGGTTCCATGGCGGTGGTTTTACCTCCCTGACCGGCAACACCAAACCCTTCAACAACCCGGAGGCCCTGGTGACCAGGGGGGTGGTACAGGTGTCGGTGAACCATCGCCTGGGGCCCTTTGGCTATATCGCGCATCCGGACCTGACAGCGGAAAGCGGTTATGGCGGCTCCGGAAATTACGGCCAGATGGACCTGGTGGCCGCTCTGGAGTGGGTACAGGCCAATATTGAGGCGTTCGGGGGCAACCCGGACAACGTCACCATCTTCGGGGAGTCCGGTGGTGGCCGTAAGGTACTGTCATTGATGGCTTCGCCGCAGGGCGCAGGGTTGTTCCACCGGGCCATCAGCCAGAGCGGGACCCTCTATCCTGATACCCGTAGCCTGGAAGACGCCGAGGCCATCGGCGATCAGCTACAGGCCAACCTGGGCGCCTTATCACTGGCGGAAATGCGCGACGCAAGCTGGAGTGAAGTGGTGGCCGCGTCTGCGGAACTGCAGCCCTATACCAACGTCGATAACCACTACCAGCCCTATACCGAGAGGGCGAGCTTCGAGAACGGCAACCAGAACGACGTGCCGTTCATGTTCTCCATCAACACCAACGACACCCCGGATCCGACGGCCACCGCCATCGATGTCTTCCCGTGGATGGCGCCACTGAATACCTCCAACATGTACGCCACCCTGTTCAGCCACCAGCCCGCCGGCTGGCGGGCCCGGGGCGTGGAGGCCTACCACGCGGCGGAGCTGGCCTATGTGTTCAACATGCCCCAGAGCGTGGTCACCCATTACCTGCTGGGCCTGGTGATTGATCCGGCCACCGGTGAGTCCCTGGACATCGGAGACATTAACGGTAACGGAGTATCCGGCTCCGACGGCGATCCGGCGGACATCCTGGTCTCCGCCGGGTTCGATGAGACCGATGCGGTGGTGATCGACCGGATGCTCACCATCTGGACCAACTTCGCCAAGACCGGCGATCCCGGCATACCGGGCGAGATCGAGTACCCGGTTTACGACGCTGCCACCGAGTCCTATGTGGACATCGGCGTGGAGGCGGAAGTGAACAGCGGCCTGGGGGAGGTGCTTGACGATGAATAAGACCAGAAACCGTATCGCGGGGCCAATGATGAACGTTCCAACCAGGACCTGGGCGTGGCGGACCTTCCTGATGACCGTGGTGGTGTCGCCAATAGCCATTACTGGCTGTGGTGGCGGTGGTGGTAGTTCTTCGGACGACGCCCGTACCGGCACCTTCGTGGACAGCCCGGTGGCCGGGCTGGATTATACCGGCCCGGATACGCCCTCCGGGCGTACCAACGACAACGGCGAATTCCAGTACCAGCCGGGGGAGACCATCACCTTCGCCATCGGCGAACTGGAACTGGGGTCGACTGAAGGGGCAGAGGTAGTGACGCCCCTGACGATCACCGCCGGTGCCGGGTCTGCCGACGATCCGGGGGTCACCAACCGGCTGGTCCTGTTGCAGAGCCTGGACGCCGACGGCGACCTGAACAACGGCATCCAGATCACTGAAGCTATCCGCGATCAGGTATCGACTGATGCAGGCGTGATTGACTTTGGCCAGGCGCCGGAGGATTTCCGCACCAGCCTGGAGCCAGTCCTGAGCGCGATTGAGGACAGCGGTGCCTTCACCGACCTGGACCCCCGTCCGCGGGAGGCCCGTGAAGTGGCGGATGCGACGCAGCATTTCCAGCGCGGTCGTAGTGACGGCGTTACCGTGGCCACCACAGGGGGTGACCTGCGAGGCTTTGAGTCCAGCGAGAACACCTGGCAGTTTCTCGGGGTGCCTTACGGGAAACCTCCGGTCGGGGATCTTCGCTGGCGTCCGCCAGAGCCGGCGGAGCCCTGGGATGGTATCCGTCAGGCGACGTCCTGGGCGGACCAGTCGGCCCAGAACCCGACCCTGGAATCCGTGAATGAGGGTGGTATGAGCGAAGATTCCCTCTACCTGAACGTCACCACGCCGAAAGATGCCGAGAATCTGCCGGTGATGGTCTGGTTCCATGGTGGGTCTTTCTCGATCCTCTCCGGTAATTCCATGCAGTACAACAACCCGGACAGCCTGCCCACCAGGGGCGTGGTCCTGGTGACCGTTAACCATCGCCTGGGGCCGTTTGGCTATATCGCCCACCCCCTGCTGACCGAGGAAAGTGGCTATGAGGGCTCCGGAAACTACGGCCAGATGGACCTGGTGCTGGCATTGCAGTGGGTTCAGGACAACATCGAGGCCTTTGGTGGCAACCCCGACAACGTCACCATCTTCGGCCAGTCCGGCGGTGGCGGCAAGGTGTACTCCCTGATGAACTCGCCCCAGGCGACGGGGCTGTTCCACAAGGCCATCGTGCAGAGCGGTTTTGCCCCGATGGATGAGGACAGAACCGCCGAAGATTCACTGGCGGAATCCGAGGCCATTGGAACCGCGTTGTTTGAGCGGCTCGGGGTAAGCACGCTGGAAGAGGCGCGGGCCCTGTCCTGGACCGAGATTACCCAGGCGGACCTGGCCAATAATATCCCTCGACAGACCTACCGGCCCAACGTGGACAACGATTACCAGACCAGGACCTACTACCAGAACGTGCAGGAGGGTATGCCCAGCGATGTGCCTTTGATGGCCGGCGCCACCAATGGTGATTACGATAGCCTGCGTGCGGCCCTGCCGATCTGGCTGGACCAGCGTTCCGCCGACTACCAGTCCGACCAGTTCGTCTATGTGTTCAGCCGGGTGCCCGATGGCTGGGACGAACTGGGGCTGCGAAGCTGCCACGGTTGTGAGTTGCCCTATGTCTTCCATTATCCGGCTGGCATGGTCCAGAACTATTTGTTGGGCCTGGTGCTGACCCCGGACGGGGCACAGCCGGACATCGGCGATCTCAATGGAAACGGGGTGTCAGGCACGGAAGGGGACGCGGCGGATGTCTTTGCGTCGATGCAATACGGTGCGGATGATGTGGCGATTTCCGATCTGACCATGACATTCTGGACGAACTTCGCCAAGAGCGGTGACCCAAGCACGGGTAGTCTGGCGTGGCCAGCCTATACCGGTTTCAATGATGCCTTTATGCACATTGGGCCTGCGAGCGACGCGGTCGCCGAAACCGGTCTGGAGTCGGCGCTGGAATGATGGATGGCCGGGGCCCGGGGCTTTAGCCGGGCCCCTGTGCCGGGCGGTTGACGTTACCAGCCGCCTTTATCCTCCTTGCGGTCCTGTTCCTCGTTCTCTGCCTTCTGCTTCTTGATCCTGGCCATCTTCTCTTTCGAGATGGGCATGTTGGCGCTGTCCCTGAGCATCAGCAGGCCGCCGACAACCAGTGCCAGGGCGAGCAGGAGGAATATCCAGCCGATCATGGGCATATACCGGGTTCCTGATTATCCGTTACGTGTGCATTTATGGTGAACCAGGTTGGGGGGATATGCCAGTATCGGGAGAGGTCGATCGGGAAGGGAAGGACTGATGATTGGACGGCTCCCTGTTATCTCAGGGAGATAGTCAGGCGTCGCAAATCCGGCGGCCGGTCCGGCTAACCGGACCGGCCAGGCTGGCGATCAGTTGGCGTCGACGGTCAGCCCGAGCATTTTGGTGGCGTCGGCGGTGGCGCCCATCATCAGCATCATGCTGATCTGGGTCAGCTCTTCCATGCTGAGGGGCTCTTCCGGCTCGATGGTTATCGAGAGCTGCTTGGGGTCCTCGATAAAGGCACGGATCTCTCCGACCACTTCGGAATCGCCAAGCTGCTGTTCCATACCAGCCAGGATCTGGGCCTTGAACTGGTCCGCGGTAACACCGTTTTCCCTGGCAACCGCTTCCATCATCAGTTCCACCTCACCGTCATTCTCGTAGCGAAGTTGGGTGCGGTTGAAGCGAACACTCTGAAGCTCGGCCTGGATGGCCTGTTGCTGGGCAGGGGTGAAGTCAGTGCTACCGCTGTTTTGTTTATAGGCAGCCTGCAACGCTTCCCAGCCACCGGAGACATCCGACAGGGTCATCTCATGGTTCAGGCTGCTCAGGCCCTCGGTGGACCAGGTCAGGTTGGAGGCCAGCTCGTCCTTGCCGTTGTTAACGTCGTAGCCGAAATGGAAATCCATGGGATGCTCGCGGTAGTCCACCTCGGCAAAGCTGGACATTTCGGTCAGCAGCTTCTCGTTAACGATTAGCAGATTCTTAACGGACAGGCTGAAGTTGTCTGGCAGACGCTCGTTTTCCGTATAGCCCTCCATGACAACAGTAATGTTATCTGCCTTGAAAAGATCGCCTTCCGACTTGCTGCTGATCAGCACACCGTTGAGGGTGGCGGAGCTGGAGAACAGGGAGGAATCGACACTGTCGTAGGTGATGACAGCATCGCCATCGCTTTCCTCTTCAATGGTTTCGATCGCTTCCACGACCTTGGCTTCCGCCTGGGAATTGATGAACCAGGATGCGGCGAAGTAGAGGGCGGCCAGGATCACGATGATCGCAATGGCGATTTTCCCTTTGTTGCTTCCTGACGGGGTTGTGACTGCATCACTCATTGAAACGGTACCTCCTTGATTATTGAGGGGGAGAAGGTTGCAGAAAGTTCATGTGGTGTCAATTAAAAGCCGAATTTCAGATGTAAATTCGATCTGACAGTATCCGGGGATAACATGGTGATCAGAGGTGGTCGGCAGGGGCTGGCGTACCGGGTCGGTTTCCGGAGAAACAGGCGGGATACTGAAAATGGCCCATGAATGGCTGGACCGGTCAGCCCTGGGGCTCCTCCACCGTCGGTGTCGACAGGGCCAGGGCACAGAACCGTTCCATTTCCCCGGCCCAGGATTCCATCCGGGCCACGTCCAGATGCATATGGAGGGCGTAGCGCCGGCCGCCCCACACCGCCAGGTGAAGGGCCTCCACGGTTTCGGCGGATGGCCTGGGGGCGAGGTCATGGCAGGCCGCCAGCGTCCGGTGCCAGATGTCCAGCAGCTCGTCGTAGGCCCGTTGCTGGTGCCTGGGGTCCGCCACAACCGGCTCAAGCCGCATCATGTCCGGAGAGAACCAGGTCCGGTCCGATTCCAGTCCCGCCAGGTGGCGGATCAGCCCGTGCAGCCTCTGCCGCCAGCCCAGGTTGTCCGGGGTGATCACCCGCTCCTCGATCTGCTGAAGCAGTTCTTCGATGCAGTGGCGGACATAGCCGGAGTGCAGCGCCTCCTTGCTGGGGAAATAATCGTAGAGAGTGCCCACCGCGATACCGGTCTCCAGGGCCACCTTGCGGGTGGTGAGCTGGTCCCAGCCGTCGCGCTGCCAAATCCGAACATAGGCATCGTAAATGGCCTGTACCGTGAACCGGGCACGGGCCTGTCTCGGCCGCTTGAGCGGCTTGTTGCGGGGGCTGTCGATAGCCTGGGGCTTGCTCATGGGGATTCCGAACCACCTGTCCTCGGGCGCTGGATACAATGATCCTGAAACAGAACGTTGGCAACCCGGTGGCATCAACAGCCACCCGGAAACATCCATAGTAACCCTTTTACGAGGATCAGGCGCATGACAGACATCACTCGACTGGTGACTGACCAAGAGTCACTGGGCACCTCAAAAGTTATTAACGAGCAGGTTCCGCCGCTGGCGGATGGCCAGGCCCTGATGCGTATTCACCGTCTGGCGGTGACCACCAACAATATTACCTACGCCGCCTTTGGCCACACGCCCCACCTGCGCTACTGGGATTACTATCCGGTGGCGGAGCAGGGCTGGGGGCAGATGCCCGCCTGGGGTTTCGCCGAGGTGGTAGAGTCCACCGTGGAAGGGGTGGAACCGGGAGAGCGTTTCTATGGCTTCTGGCCCATCGCCACCCATGTGGTGGTGGACCCCGTCCGTGTCAGCCAGCGGGGCTTCTACGATGGCCGCGACTATCGCCTGGATCTGGTATCGGCTTACAACCAGTACCAGCGGGTGCATACCGACGCGGCGTATCGTCCGGAGAACGAAGACTACCAGATGCTGCTGCGGCCACTGTTCATCACCTCGTTCATGCTGGCCGACTACCTGGAGGATAACGGGTTCTTCGGGGCCCGCCGGGTAGTGATTTCCAGTGCTTCCAGCAAGACCGCCTACGGCACCGTGTTCTGTCTTCAGCAACGCGACGACCTGGACGTGGTGGGACTGACGTCAGCGTCCAACAGGACCTTCGTGGAAGGTCTGGGCTGTTACGATCAGGTGGTGGACTATGACGGCATCACCGGGCTTGATCCGTCGGTGCCCACGCTATACGTGGACTTCTCGGGCAATGACGGGGTCAGGGCGACGATCCATCACCACCTGGCGGAACAACTGGTCCATAACTGTTATGCCGGTTCCGCCCACAATCACGAACATATCAATGAGGCGGAATGGACGCTTCCAGGGCCTGCGCCCCGGCGTTACTTCGCCCCGGACCAGATTCGCAAACGTAATGCCGACTGGGGACCGGCCGAGGTGACGCGCCGGTTCAACGAGGCCCAACTGGCCTTTATCGACCGTGTACAGCAGCCCGATTCGCCCTGGATCACGGTTGAGGAACACCAGGGTCTGGAGGCTACGCAGACACTGATCCGGTCACTGGTGGATGGTCGCGTCGATCCGGTCAAGGGCCATGTTGTCGTCCTGTAGGTGCCGGTAGGGGAAGGCCCTGCCTGGGCAGGGCCTTCGAGAGGCAACGTCAGTTAAAGATGTTCTGGTGGATAACGCTTTCGCTCTCATTCACCAGGTTCTTGCTGACGCTCTGGATCACCGATTTTTCCAGGGGACCGTTGAGCTTCTGGCGGATAACGCCCAGGAAGTGAGGGCTGGCCACCAGGATCAGGTCGCTGAAGCGGCCTTCCTGTCGGGCCTTGTCCAGGGTCTGGACCAGTTCCCCGGCAAATGCGGCTTCCTCCTGGACGGTGGCGCTGGCTTCCGACATGGCGTGGCCCTGCGCCAGGGATTCCCGGGAGCGTCCGGGCTGGTCCGATACCAGTTCGCTTTCCTTGAGCCGACTCTCGGGGTGCTCCAGTCGGGTAATTTCGGTAGGCATGGCCGTGCGGGCCGTGGTAGCAAGGATTCGTGCATGGGCACTGTCGGCGACCAGAATCCAGATCTTTTCCATTGCATCCTCCACGTCGTTGGTGGGTGAGTTCGGCTCATGACGTGAGTATGGATCAAATCAGCACTATTTGTGATGTTACGAGAAATAGTCTGCTTCCGATACCGTTGGCTGGACTCCGTATTCGGTCACCAGGTGAAGGCCCTCAGTAAAGGGCACGGCTTCGAATAGCTCGCCGGAATGCGCTACCTGCCGGACCCGTTTGCGTGAGTCACCGAGTACGTATACCGGTTTCCCGGCAGCCAGCAGGGTCCTGGCTATCCGCCCGCTGCCAACCTTGTTGACGAAACAGTGGTCATCGTATTGATCCACCCCAAGCCAGGCGGCATCCAGGGATGGGACCAGGCTGGCGATACTTTCGTCGTTCACCAGATCGCAGGCGATTCCGCGATCCGTCAGAAAACGGTGTTGGGTAGCGCCCTCGTCACCGGGCAGGGAACGGGTTTGGCAGAAGCATATGGTCGGCGCGGCCTGGTGCGCCTGCTCGATGGCGGACAGCAACATACCGCTGTGGCTGTGCAACAGGACCCGGGCACCATTCCAGTCGCCCAGGGAAAGCAGTTGGCGGGCCACCCGGGCGGGGATGTCCGACCACCGGTGGA
This sequence comes from Marinobacter shunpengi, assembly GCF_045449715.1. Classification (NCBI taxonomy): domain Bacteria; kingdom Pseudomonadati; phylum Pseudomonadota; class Gammaproteobacteria; order Pseudomonadales; family Marinobacteraceae; genus Marinobacter; species Marinobacter shunpengi. The sequence goes on from NZ_JBJJLA010000019.1 coordinate 65,164, forward strand.
CATAGTCGTCCAGCCTGGCCTGGAAATCGTCGCCTGGTTCGGTCCCCAGGGTGTCCAGTAGGTGATGAACCACTACCATGGAACAGTCGATGTTCCTCAGTTCCTTAAGCGCCCATCGCCGCTGGGCCCGGGACGGCGTGTTGTCCCCCCGGTCACCCAGGGCGTCAATGATCCACTGCACGAGGGTGGATGAGCCGTGTTCCCGGTCTGTGATGATGGTATTGATGCGTTCGGTAAAACGATCCATGCAATTCGCCTGGGTTTATCGGAGCTGGGTAGTAAAGGGGGTATTCAGAGGCCCCTGAACCAAGATTACTTCAGTATCAGCCATCGGAGTTCCGGAAATGTTGGCAGGTTCCTGTTTCAGTCGGGTGATTTCGCTATACTTTCGTTAATCTGCAGGCCATGTCGGACGGTGTATGGCGTGGCTGAATATTGATGAGGTGTGGATGCGTTTTTCCGGTAAAGTCCTGACCACCGGTGCCATTTTCTGTCTGTCCCTGATCCTGCCCTGGTCGTCGGCCACGGCGGATTCCGTGCGTCGTATCGTCCACTCGGATGGACGGGTGGAATTCACCAATGCCCCATCGGGCCAGTCGGCCCGGGCCAGTACCGGTAGCGAGACGGTGTACAAGTTCACTGATGAGAACGGTGTGGTCACCTTCAGCGAGGCGAGGCCCGACGGTGCCAAGTACGACGTCATCCGCTTCGAGTGCTATGCCTGCAAGCCAGATTCCACGGTCGACTGGCACCGGACGCCGCTGTTTGCGGGCCGTTACCAGGAAGAGATCGAACAGACCGCGCGGGAATTCGAGGTGGACCCGGCGCTGGTGCAGGCGGTCATCCATGCCGAGAGTGCCTTCAATCCCCAGGCGGTCTCCTCTAAGGGAGCCCAGGGGTTGATGCAATTGATGCCGGCCACGGCCCGGGATGTGGGGGTCAGTGACGCCCTGGATGCGGAGCAGAACATCCGCGGCGGGGTTCACTACCTGGCCCGGATGATTGCCCAGCACGATGGCGACATCAAGCTGGCCACGGCGGCCTACAACGCCGGCCCGGGGGCAGTCAGACGTCATGGTGGCATTCCCCCCTATGCCGAGACCCGCGCCTATGTGAAACGGGTTGGTATCCTGCACGAGCGCTACAGGCTGGCCTCCAACTAATGTCCTATCTACCGGTGCGGTTGGCTCGGTAGAGTAACGAATTACCCGGTTGGGGCACTGGCCCTGAACAGCAGGTCGAATACCTGTGGAAGTGGGCCGTCCCCCTCATCAAACGCTCCCTGGCCGGGGCGCTCTCCCCAGAATGCGCGATAACCATAGGCCCCCAGGGTATCGCACACCGTCCGGTAGCTGTTGGGTGTCCTGTCGGAATCCGGTCCGCGCACCTCGCACCAGATCACGGGCCTGTGGCCCTGGCCCAGGTAGCCGGTCATGCCACGGACCACGGCCCCCTCGAACCCTTCCACATCGATCTTGATCATCCCTATGCCTGCTCCCTGGTCGGGCAGTTCCGACAACAGCGCGTCCAGCCGTCGTACCCGGACATCGATGGTGGCCTGGTACAGGGACGGTTTGCGCTCTTCCCCGGCCGGTTGATTGCCGGGAGCCTCGGACACCAGGGAGTTGCCCCCGGGGTTGGACTCGGACACAAAGAACCGGGCGATGCTTTCAGCGTCACCCACCGCCACCGCAAACACAGTGGGGTAGAGCTCCGGATGCCGCTTCAGGAAGTCGCCGTGGCCGGGCTCCGCTTCCACTAACACGGGATCGAAACCCGCCTCCCGGGCAAGCAGGCTGTACAGGCCCAGGTTGCTGCCCACATCCAGGAAGGTGCCTGGCGGGCCCCGGCGGCTTGCCACGTCGATAATCACCCGGTTCAGGGGGCTGGCGCGGTAATGCCGTAACAGGTTGCCGTAGTAGCAACTGAGCAGGCGCTGGTTGCAGGCACTGAGGTCAACCAGGAACTGGCGGCCATCACTGGTGCTGATCTTTTCCATCTGTGCGCCCGGAGGTGGCGGGTAGAGCCGGTCCATGACGGACAGGCCCAGGTCACGGCGACGTCCGGTGATCTTCATATCAAAAGGCAACAGGCCAAGAATGTTTCGCAGGGCCCTCTTGCTGGCAGGTTCGAGGATGCTGGGCATGGCTGGGATCTCCTCCCTAGGTGAGCGGTACTCCTTGGGTACGGCCTGACTTTTACCCCAGATAAGCTAGCGCAGGGTGGTTGTACAGGAAATGTTCAATTTGTACCCATATACGGTGGGATGCGGTGCTTGCAGCCTGGGCTAGACTTTTCCATATTGGGGCCGTTTACGCACACCAGGAGGAATCATGAGCGCGAATGCCGACCAGAATGTACGACCGGACTACGACGACCTGCTCAAACAGATTGCCGACTACGTACTGGACCATGCGATCGACAGCGACGAAGCCTGGACCACGGCCCGCCACTGCCTGATGGATACACTCGGGTGTGGGCTGCTGGCCCTTAGGTATCCGGAGTGCACCAAGCACCTGGGACCGCTGGTGCCGGGTACGGTGGTCCCCCAGGGTGCCCGGGTGCCGGGTACCTCGTTCGAACTGGACCCGGTCAAGGCGGCCTGGGATATCGGTTGTATCGTGCGCTGGCTCGACTACAACGACACCTGGCTGGCGGCGGAGTGGGGGCATCCATCGGACAACCTGGGGGGAATTTTGGCGGTGGCCGACCACCTGTCTCGCAGGCGAGTGGCCAACGGCCAGCCGCCGCTGACCATGAAAACGGTACTGGAGGCCATGATCAAGGCCCACGAGATCCAGGGCATATTGGCGCTGGAGAATTCCTTCAACCGGGTGGGCCTGGATCATGTGGTACTGGTCAAGGTGGCGTCCACTGCGGTGACCGCCTGGCTGATGGGCGCCAGCCGCGATCAGTTGCTGTCGGCCCTGTCCCATGCCTGGGTCGATGGGCAGTCACTGCGTACCTACCGCCATGCCCCCAACGCCGGCTCCCGCAAGTCCTGGGCGGCCGGGGATGCCACGTCCCGGGCGGTGCGGCTGGCGGACATTGCCATGCGGGGCGAGATGGGCATTCCTGGCGTGCTGACGGCACCGCAATGGGGCTTCTACGACGTGCTGTTCAGCAAGACCAACCGCGACCAGGCCCTGAAGCCGGAAGACCAGCGCCGGTTCACCCTGCCACAGCCCTTTGCCAGCTATGTGATGGAGAACATCCTGTTCAAGATTTCCTTCCCGGCGGAATTCCATGCCCAGACCGCCGCCGAGGCGGCGGTCATTCTCCACCCCCAGGTGAAGGATCGGCTGGACGATATCGACCGGGTCGAACTGACCACCCATGAGTCCGCCATCCGCATCATCTCCAAGCAGGGTCAATTGGCCAACGCCGCCGACCGGGACCACTGCCTGCAGTATATGACGGCAGTGCCGCTGATCTTCGGCGAGTTGACGGCGGATCACTACGAAGATGGATTCCACGAGGCCCATCCGGAGATCGACCGGATCCGGGATCGCATGGTGGTCGTTGAGGATGAACGATACAGCCGCGAGTACCTGGAGCCGGACAAGCGTTCCATCGCCAATGCCATCCAGGTGTTCTTCAAGGACGGCAGCAGCACCGAACGGGTGGCCGTTGAGTATCCCATTGGTCATCGCCGTCGGCGGGAGGAGGGCATCCCCCTGCTGGAGGAGAAATTCCGTAGCAACCTGGCAACCCGGTTCCCGGGGCAAACCTGCCGGCGTATTGACACCCTGTGCGGCGACCAGCCGTCACTGGAGCAGACCCCGGTACCGGCGTTCATGGACCTGTTCGTGATCTGAGGGACGTGGCCCCCGGTACCAATCCGGCGCTTAAGCCTGTGCTGCTTCCGCCGATGTGTCGATGCGGTACTTGTCGGTCAGGTTGTACAGGGTGGGGCGAGTAATTCCCAGCAGGCGGGAGGCCTGGGCCATATTGAAGCCGGTGGTCTTGAGGGCCTGCATGATGGCATTGCGCTCGGCGGTTTCCCGCACCTGGCGGAGATTGAGCTGGTTGTCTCCCGGCTCGGTATCACCGTTCAGTTCCAGGTCGCCGGCGGTGATCCGCTTGCCTTCGGCCATGATGGTGGCCCGTTTGACCTTGTTGATCATTTCGCGGACGTTGCCGGGCCAGGGATAGCCGTTGATGGCCCGCACCGCATCGTCGCTGAACGACAGGGTGGGGCGGTCCATCTGGCGGGACAGGCTTTGCAGCAGGGAGCGGGCGATCAGCAGCGGGTCGCCCTGACGGTCACGCAGGGCGGGCACCTCCAGGGTGATTTCACTGATCCGATAGTACAGGTCTTCCCGGAACTCGCCAGCGTCGATTAACTGCCTGACGTCGCGGTGGGTGGCGCAGACCACCCGTACATCCACTTCCACTGGCTTGACGCTGCCCACCCGGTCCACCGAACGTTCCTGCAGGAAACGCAACAGCTTGGCTTGCAGGGCCATAGGCATATCACCGATCTCGTCCAGAAACAGGGTGCCGCCGTTGGCGCTTTCAATCTTGCCCTTCTTGCTCTGGGTGGCGCCGGTAAAGGCCCCTTTCTCATAGCCGAACAGCTCGCTTTCCAGCAGGTTCTCGGGAATGGCCGCGCAGTTGATGGCGGCGAAGGGCTGCTCGGCCCGGTGGCTGAGGTCATGGAGGGCCCGTGCCAGCAGTTCCTTGCCGGTGCCGGTCTCTCCGGAAATCAGGGTGGTGACGTCCGTGGGAGCGACCTTTTCCAGGGTCCGGCAGACCGTCAGCATCTGTGGGCTGGCGGCGACAATACCCTTGATATTGGCGCCGTTCTGGCGGCTGGCCAGTTCCCGGTTTTCCCTTTCAAGTTCGGCAAGGCGGAAGGCGCGGTTGACCACGAAGGCGAGGATGTCTGGGTCCAGGGGTTTCTGGTAGAAGTCGGACGCGCCCATGCCAATGGCCTTGACGGCGTTCTCCTTGTCCTCGCGACCCGTCACCACGATAACTTTGACCATGGGCGACAGCCGCAGGATATCATCGAGCAGGGCAAAGCCTTCCGAGGCACCGCCGGGGTCCGGGGGCAGGCCCAGGTCCAGTGTGACAACCTGGGGTTCATTGCGGCGGAGGCTGGCCAGTGCCGATGCCCGGTCCGCGGCGACATCCACCTCCAGGTCACTGCTGAAACACCAGCGCATCTGGCTCTGGAGGCCCGGGTCATCTTCTACGATCAGTAAGCGTTTGGTCACAACAGAATAAATCCTTTTCGTTGTTGGGAAAATTCTCCAGACCGGACACCGCGTCTCTTTCAGTTTCGGCCGAAATCAGGAGGAATGCAATCCTCCAGCCCGCCCGGGTAGGGTTTCGGGCTCGTCGGGGAGGGCGGCGGGCGGCTCCCCGGAGGCGACTTCGCGGGTCGGCTGGGTGGCGATCTTCACCGTTGGCAGCAGTACCGAGAAGCATGATCCCATGCCCGGTTCGCTGGTGACATCGATATTACCGCCAATCTGGCGGACGTATTCCCGTGCCTGATAGGCACCGATGCCCATGCCGGTCAGCCCCTTGGTGCTTTCGAACGGCTTGAAGAGCTGCATGCGGATAAACTCCTCACTCATGCCGGTGCCGCTGTCCTGGATGAATAATACCACATGGTCCGCGGAGGCCTTGAGGGTCAGTGTCACCTCTCCGTCTGGAGGTGTGGCGTCCTGGGCGTTCTGGATGAGATGGCCCAGTACGCTCCATAACTGGTCGTGGTCTGCCCGAACCATCACCGTATCGGGCGCTCCGGTGACCCTGGGGCGCGGCTGGTTGCGAGCGTAGTGTGACGCCAGCTCGTTAATCATCTGCTGCAGGTTAAGCGGTGCCTGGGCACCCTGTTCCGAGGCGGGCTTGCGGATATGGTCCACCAGGTTCGACATCTTCTGTACCGCATGCTCCGTGGTACTGATCATGTCATCGATGAACGCCGGGTTGTCCCGATGGTGGTTGGCATTGCGTACCAGCAGCGACAGTTGCGCGATCAGGGTCTTCAGGTCATGGACCATGAAGGCGGAGGCCTTGCTCACCGCCTCGAACTGCATGGCCCTGGAGAGCCGGTTCTGGGCGTCGGCCTGGGCCAGCAGGTTACAGGTCTGGCGGGCCACCACCCGCACCAGGTCAAAGTTCTCCCAGTTCAGCTCAACCCGGGCGTTGGAGCGGCCCACCAGGGTAATGCCGTAGAGTTCATTGCCCAGGTACATGGGAATCAGCAGCCAGCCCCGGTCGAACTTGAGGATGGGGTCCGGTATCTCCAGCAGGTTATAGCGCACCGGGTCGTTACGGTACTCTTCCAGATCGATGATCCACTCCCGGTCGCCGAAGAACTGGGCCAGCTCGCAGTCGCCGTCGATACTGGTGAAGCGGGGCTGGTGGAGGTTGACGGTGCTCTGGAGCATGAAATTGCCGTCCTCGTCCCGGACCCAGAGTGCGCCGGAGGAGCTTTCCACCAGCCCGGCCAGGATCCGCACGATGCGCTCCGGTAGCGGCGGATCGTCGCTGAGGTTGGCCAGCTCCCGGGTCATCTTCAGCCATTCCTCCCGGTAGTCGTACTTGTAGTCGAAGAAGTTCTGGCTGATAAACACCATCAGGCGGGCCCGGAACCGCCGTGAGGTCAGCAGCAACGCCAGGAACGACAGGGCCGCGGTGATGAACAGCATCTGCAGGGCGTCGCCCCATTCGCCACCCAGTACCCGGACGTAGTAGCCACCGGCAGCCGCAAACAGCAGGTAGATACCGGCAAACACCAGGGCGCTCACGTGGAACATGGCGTTGCGGGAGAGCTGGAACTCCACCGGCTGTTTGCGGGTGTTCATCATGGTGATGCCCAGCAGCGGGACAATCACTGTGTTAACCGCTCCCCTGGCGTCCCAGAAGCCGCTGGAAACCTGGCCAAACAGCAGGGCATCGGTATACATGAAGAAGTCATAGGCGAACAGCGTCAGGATGCCGATGCACAGGTAACGGATGCTGGAACGGCTGGACTGCACGGAGTTGCGCCAGATCTGTTCCACCAGGCAGATGCCCAGCAGGGACAGGGAAATCTGGCCCACGATCTTGAGCTTGCCGCTGACCAGCGGGATATTGAGCAGGGACTCCAGCGCCGCCAGGGTGAACAGCACGAAGATCACCGAGAAGGTCAGGAAGCCCAGCAGTCGCCGGGTCTGGTGGGCCTCCATCCGGTGGCGGTCGGCGGAACGCAGCAGGGCCAGAAGGACGATGACCCAGCCGGCGTCCCGCAGCAGTTCCAGCAGGTAGCGGATGATAAAGGACGGTTCGCCCCAGAGTTGCTGGGTGACCAGCGAGCTCGCCCAGAAGAAGGACAGTATGGCCGCCAGCAGCAGCACCCGGTCCGATGTACGGCGGAGGTAACGGGTCACGATCAGCCCGCCCAGCAGCAGGAAGGCCAGGGAGGCGGCAGCGTAGCTGATCAGTCCGAATTCATTGAACATCGACGGCACATCCTGTGATCTTGGTGGCCCCCGGCTTCAGGGCCCCTACACCGGGTGTTTGTTCTCCCGATAATAATGGAATATATCATCCAGGGTGCGTTTTGGGCGAAAACCGAACTCCTTTGAAAAATGCCGACCGTCGATGATGACCGGGTACTTGAAGAAATCCATCAGGTAGGGGGGGAACCGTTTCAGGTTCAGCAGCCGAAGTATGGTGCGTGGCAGGATCGGCGGAATCGACGGAATGGGTACCTGCTGGCAGCCGCAAAGCTCCAGTGCCCGCTGGTAGGCGACCCAGTCGTCGGGTGCCACGTTGTAGATGCCTTTCTTTTTCCGGTGCCAGGCCCGCACGATGGCGTCGGCCATGTCGTCGATATGGATAAACTGCATCATGGGCGAGAAACCGGCCAGCACCGGCGCCCGTTCCCCGGACAGCAGGGTACTGATGGCGTTGCGCACGCCGGGGCCGACGATGTTGCAGGGCCGCAGGATGGTGATGTTCAGGTCCGGGTAGCGCCACAGGTAGATGTTGGCCAGGTTCTCCAGTTCCACTGAATCCACCAGGTCCATGGTCAGGCCGGCGGCCTTGAGGGGGGCTTCCTCGTCAATCAGCGCCGGGTTGAAAGGCATGGCGCCGTATACATGGTAGGTGGACAGGATCATGAGCCGGCCAACCCTGTACTTGTGGCTGAGATCCATCAGCTTGTGGGTGCCCAGCACATTGGCGTTGTAGCGTTGCAGGCGGGTTTCCTGGCTCGACATGATGCGGCCCAGGTGGATAACGCCATCAAAGTGGAAGCGCCGGAACAGGTCCTCGAAAACCCGCTTGTTGAAATCGATGCAGTAGCTGGGGATGTCGTCCCCCAGCCAGACCTGTTCCCGGAAATCCACCGCCACGATGTCGCAGGTCTCGCGGAGCTGGCTGATCACTTCCTGGGCGAGGGTGCCGGCGGCGCCGGTCACCAGGATCTGTGGCCGTTTGCTGGATGGCATCAGAATATCCTTCTCCGCTGGTTCAGTCCCCTCTTGATCATCTCGCCGACGGCGGCCTTGACCAGTTCCACCCGTGCCGTGACCTGCTCCTCGGGAATGTCGTCGTTGTCGAAGAACATGGGCTCCCCGACGCAAATGTGCACCTTGGCCGGAAGCACTATCGGCGCCGCCAGGGGAAAATAGGGCAGGCCCAGCAGTCTGGCCAGGGGCTTGATGTTGGCCAGGGCGGGAATGGTTTCCTCGCAACCGACAACCCCGACGGGCACCACCGTGGCATTGTATTTCATGGCCAGGTGCATGAAACCGTTGCCGAAGCGCTTGAGCTGGTACCGGTCACGGTAGAGTTTGCCGGAGCCCCGGATACCCTCCGGAAAGACGATCACCGCCTCGTCGTTGGCCAGGATCTTGGCGCAGTTCACCGGGTCCCCCAGCACGGCGCCGAACTGGTTCAGCAGGTTGCCGAGGTAGGGAACCGTGGGGAAGAAGCGTTCAATCATCGCCCGGGGAATGCGCGGTCTGTCCTTGCGGGAGGCCAGTGCGAAACCGATCAGCAGACCGTCGATGGGCAACTGGCCACTGTGGTTGGCGATGATCAGTACCGGGCCCTCCGCCGGAATCCGGTCAATGCCATCCACCTCCACCCGGAAGTACTTTTCGTAGATTTCCCGGGTGATGGCGTAACCGATCTTGAGGGTGTCGTTGTTGTAGCCCCATGGATCATACCCCAATGACCCAATGGGTTTACCGATCCGGTCGATCTGCTCGTCCAGTTGGCTGGAAACAAGACGGCGCTTGAGAAACTCTGCCAGGCTCATCGGTCATCCTTTCCTGTTCTATTCCCGCAGTATAGGCAATGGGTTCCGGTCGTCAGCCCGCAGGCCGATGTTTTCGACGATTACCTGACCGGCGTCAGCTCCTGGCCAGGGTCATCATCAGGGTATCGCCGGTTCCGGGGGGCACCTGTCGCCCGTCATCGGCGGCGTTGGCGGTTTCCACACACAGCATGCCGGTCCAGGCATCGTCCGGAAAATCCGACAGCCGGCCCGCCTTTTCCGGCCCCGGGTTCCAGACCACGGTGGACTCGCTGCCCTTCGCTGTCAGCCGGTAGCGGTGGGGCGGCGAATGGATATCCAGATCCGGTGCGCCCTGATAGATCCGGTCCGTTTCCCCGTCAAAGGTTACCCTGCCTGTCTGGGATCTCCGCTGCCAGCCATCCAGTGTGTCCAGGTAATGGCAGCCGTCAAACCCATAGAGGTGAGTGCCCCGGATGTCGTCCGTCGGCAGGTATGTGTGCAATGCCTGGGTGATGCTCAGGGGCTCCCGGCCGGTGTTGAGGGTTGTCAGTTGCAGCGACAGGGTATCCGGGCGGAAACAGAAGGTCAGGGTGGCCCGGGCCTGGCCTGTCCAGGGAAATCCGGTGGTGGCATCCAGGGTAAGCGTGATGGCGACCTGATCGCCGGACTCTTCGATGGCGTCCACTGACCACGGGGCGGTGCGGGCAAAACCGTGGGCCTTCCCCGTTTGTACACGTTCCTTCACGGTATCCGGATTGCGGTCCGGGTCGCCGAACCAGGGCCAGCACACAGGAATGCCGCCACGGACGGCGACGCCTGGCTGGAAGCGGGCCGTGGGGCTCATCCACAGCCAGTTGCTGTCACCGGTCGGGGCGAAATGCACCAGGTGGCCCCCCTGGAGCGCCAGGGTGGCCTCAAATCCGGGGTGGTGAACATGGAGGGCGTTGAGGCCGCCCAGTGTTGTCCGTTGGGTGTAGCGGGTCTGTGTCCAGTCGACCATGGGTATCCTGTGGTAATTGCCTACCGGAAATTGTAGGCAGGGGCTTCCGGTTCTCTGCAGAAGTTCTAGAATGCACGTTTTTACCTGCGGGGAAAACTCCCTATGACCATTGTTTCCATCCTCCAGTCAGACGCCGACGCTGCTTCCCCGGAATCCGCGTCCACATGCCCCGATGAAGGCTGGCTGGATACCATCGCCGGCCAGCTGTCGGAATGGGGGTGGCTGACACTGGACGTATCGCCACAACTGGGGCCAGGCCTGCTGACCGGACTGCGCCGTGAGGTGAATATCCTGGAGAAGACAGCTGCCATGGAGCGTGCCGGTGTTGGGCGTGGCGCGGACTTTACCCAGGATCGTTCGGTCCGCCGTGATCGTATTGCCTGGCTCGATGGCGAAACCGCCGACCAGCAGCGCCTGTTCAACTTCCTGGAGGACATCCGGGTGGGGCTGAACCGTCGGCTGTTCCTGGGGCTGCAGCGTTTTGAGGCTCACTATGCCAGCTACCAGCCCGGGGATTTCTATCGTCGCCACCTGGATAGTTTCCGTGGCCGTGCCTCCCGGGTGGTCAGCCTGGTGCTGTACCTCAACCAGGGCTGGGATTCCGGCGATGGCGGTGAGCTGCAGGTGTTCAACCGGGAGAACCCGGGGGAAATCTGTGGTCGTGTATCGCCGGAGGCGGGCAGGGTGGCCATCTTCATGAGTGAAGAGGTGCCCCATGAGGTGTTGCCGGCGAGTCGTCCCAGGCACAGTATCGCGTGCTGGTTCCGCCAGGACGTGGTACCAGTCCCCCTGACGGGTGTTTGATTGGATAGCTCTGACCGGATAGAAACAGGTGACTTATGGGGATTGATACCATCCCCACCTGCTGCTACTATGCGCGCCGCGCTCGGGTAATCCGGGCCATCGTTATGGTGGTCCTGCTGGTGCCCCCGCAACGATAAACCGTGAACCCGGTCAGGCCCGGAAGGGAGCAGCCGCAGCGGTGGATTCGTGTGCCGGGGTGTCGCTGGTGGGGCCACCCCCAGTTTCTTCCCGCTTTTCTAATCAGCCTTCACGCCGTCAACGTCCTGTTGCCCGCTGACCTTCACAGGGTCGCCATCAGCCGGTGCGCTGAATACCACCACCTTATTCCGCCCCTGTTCCTTGGCCCGATAGAGTGCTGCATCGGCTTCCCGGATGATATCGCCCCACTCGATCCGTCGGTTGGCGGAAAAGATCGGCGCCAGTCCGGCGGTCAGGGTATGGCGGATAAAGTGGCCGTCATACTGGGTGGGATACTGCTCAAAGGCCTGGCGGATGCGTTCGGCAATGCGCAGGGCCTGGCGCTCTTCCCGCACCTGGACCAGCATGGCGAATTCCTCTCCTCCGTAGCGAAGGCATGTGTCCCCGGGGCGGCAGTGGGTGCGCAGCAGGCGCCCGAATGCCCGCAGGACGCAGTCGCCGGCATCGTGGCCGTACTGGTCGTTCAGCTCCTTGAAATGATCCAGGTCGATCATGATCAGATAGACAGGGTCTCCGGTTTGCCGGAACCGGGCCTGGTAGTGTTCCAGCGCCTGGGGGAAAACTCGCCGGTTGTTGAGCCCGGTCAGGGCGTCCTGCCGGGCCAGGGTGAGCGCCTGTCGCCGGTCCCTGTCCCAGGCAATCAGGCGTTCCCCCAGGGCGACCAGCAGCAGGCAGGATTCCAGTACCGCACTGATCTGGGTGAACACGAGTGGGTCCATGCCCCAGTTGAACAGCGGAGTGCCGGCACTGAGCACGCTGATCAGGAGTCCGATGCCGTACACGGCCCAGGCAAGGGCGTACCAGCGGGCGTAGCGCTGACCACGACGCCAGGCCAGGTAACCGATCATCGGCAATAATGCCAGTAACGCCAGCGACGCGAAGGACAGTGCCAGAACCGGCTCATATACCCCCAGGAGCCGGAGGCCGATGCCTGCCGCCATGATTACCTGGAGAATGATTGCGCCCCGGTTGAACAGTGGGAACTTGTCCCTTGCCTTTAGGAAATGCCGGGAGAACTGCAGGGCAGTGATTGATGTGGCCAGGAACAGGACATGAAAGCCCTCGTTATGCAGGAATACCGACGAGGGCCACAGATACTGGTAGGCAAAGCCGTTCAGCGCTGCCCACATCAGCGTGCTGAAGGTGAGGAACAGGGCGTAGTGGAGGTAGACCACCTGACGAAGCAGGGCCGCGCCCAGCAGGGCGATCAACAGCAGGGTCCCCATGACGCCGAAGAAGACGCCGTAGGCCATGTACTCTCCACGGCTCCGTTCCGCGAAGTGGGACGTTTCGGACAGGTGAATATTCAGGCTGACGGAATCAGCCTTGTTCGGGGCGTAGGCCATCTTTACGTACAGGTCGGTGTATCCGCCGGCTGCGGTTGCATGGGGGAAAGCCAGGGTGCGATAGGCCAGGGGGCGGTCATCGAACGGAACCCGGTCGCTGAGGGAGACCTTCCTGAGGATGTCATCGCCGTCCGAGTAATAAAGGGTGATGTGGTCCAGGTAGCTGGTTTCGTGATGCAGCACCCAGGGTATGCTGTCGGTACCCCCGGTATTGTCCAGTCGGAATCGCACCCAGAACGTTTTGCCGGTAATGCCCTGGTTGACGCTGGCGGCGGTAAGGGGCTGGAAATCCTTGTCCTGAACGTCCTCCAGGGTGCTGTCTGAAGTCGTGCTCAGATACTCCGCCGGTGCCCGGATCAGCTCGTGTTGCAACCCGCTGATATCTAGGGCGGGAATGGATGCTCCCGCGGGCACTGCCAGGGTAAGGAGCGCGATCAGTGCAACGATGGTCAGGGGAGGGGCAAATGTTCGCAAGGGCGGGACCATACTGGACGACAATCTCAGGACGCAATTCAAGCATAGAGCAATGGCGGCCCGGTAGGAATAGCTTGCCTGGTAACTGCATGTTACCGGTTGTGAGCCGGTTTCCGAAGACGATATTTTTCACCTTCTTATGATACCGGGTCCGTGCTAAGGTTAGCGCCATTAACCAGCCGTAGTTGATGGATCATGAGTTACCAGGTACTAGCCCGCAAATGGCGCCCCCGCACGTTCAGCGACATGGTCGGTCAGGAGCATGTGCTCCAGGCCCTGGTCCATGCCCTGGAACACAATCGCCTGCATCACGCCTACCTGTTTACCGGAACCCGTGGCGTGGGCAAGACCACCATTGGTCGCCTGCTGGCCCGTTGCCTGAACTGTGAGACTGGCATTACCGCCAACCCCTGTGGCGAATGCAGCAGTTGCCAGGAAATCCTCGACGGCCGTTTTGTCGACCTGATCGAAATCGACGCCGCCTCCCGCACCGGGGTGGATGACATGCGGGAACTGACCGACAACGTCCAGTATTCCCCCACCCGCGGACGCTACAAGGTGTACCTCATTGACGAGGTGCACATGCTCACCAACCAGTCCTTCAACGCCTTCCTGAAGACGCTGGAGGAACCCCCGGAACACGTCAAGTTCCTGCTGGCCACCACCGATCCGCAGAAGCTGCCGGTGACCGTGCTGTCCCGGTGCCTGCAGTTCAACCTCAAGCGCATGACGCCGGAGCATATCGTTAGCCACCTGCGTTACATCCTGGGTGAGGAAACGGTGCCCTTCGAGGAACCGGCGTTGTGGCAGCTTGCCCGGGCGGCGGACGGCAGCATGCGGGATGCCCTGAGCCTGACCGACCAGGCCATCGCCTTCGGTAACCAGAAACTGGCGGCCAGTGATGTCAGCAGCATGCTCGGCACCATCGACCAGCGGGATGTGGAGAAACTGGTGGATGCCCTGGTCAGCAGTAACGGGCCCGAGCTGCTGGCGGAGATCGACCGGATCTCGGACTTCGCGCCGGATTTCAGCGCCATCCTGGCGGACCTGCTGTCCCTGTTTCACCGCATCACCATGGAACAGGTGGTGCCCGGCAGCGCCGACAACGCCATGGGCGATGCCCACCGGGTTCAGGAACTGGCCCGCCAGTTGAGCGCCGAGGATGCCCAGTTGTTCTACCAGGCGGCCCTGGTGGGGCGGAAGGATCTTGAGATTACGCCGGATGCGCGCATGGGCTTCGAGATGACCCTGCTGCGTATGCTGGCTTTCCGGCCGGGGGCCGACCGTCGCGACCCGCCGCTGGTGGGTAGTGGTACGCCAGACCGGAACCGTGCCCGGGAGGGATCCACCGACGGTGGTTCGGGCGATCGGGAATCCGGTGAAGAACCCGCCCCTGCGGCAGTGGAAGCCGGGGCGCACCGCTCCGCGTCGGAGACATCGGTTGCCCCCACCCCGGAACCATCAGCGCCTACACCACAGCCGGAACCCGAGATTGCGGCACCAGCGGGTACGGAGACGCCAACCGGTGCCGAAGCAGGGGAGAGTCACGGACAGACCCGGGTGGATAACCCTCAGCCGGCGCCTGTTGACAATCCGGGATCTGCCCCCATGGACAGTCCCGGGCAGGACGCTCCGTCCCGGTCAACGGACGAGGTGATGGAGGCTGCGCCGGCGGATAATCCGTCGCCACAACAGCCGCAGCCGGTGCAGGAATCGGCACCATCGCCAATGGCCGAAGCCCCGTTGGAAGACGACAGCCTGATGGCCATGGCAGACCAGATGGCCGCCGGTGCCGAAGCGATGGATGACGTGCCCTGGGATACGCCGGAGGCGGAGCCGACGCCCGCCATGGACGAGCCGGAAACCACACCGGAGCCGGCCACGCCTGCGCCGGAACCGCAGGCACCGGTACCCTCGGAGCCGGCTGAACTGCTCAATGCGGAGGGGTTTGTCTGGTCCCGGGATTTCCGGCAGCTCGGTATCGTGGGCATGCCCGGCAACCTGGCCAGCCAGGCCTCCTGTGAGCGGGATGGTGATCGCTTCCTGCTGACTATGGATGAGGGGCACTACCGGCTGCTCACCGATCGCCACCGGGAAAAGATCCTGGAGGGGCTGCGCGGGGCCTTTGGCGATGGGGTCACGCTGGAAGTCGTCCAGGGTGATGCCGGCGACCAGACGCCCATTGGCTGGGAAACCCGGGAGAAGGTCCGGCGTCAGCAACAGGCCGAGCAGGCCATTGACCAGGATCCGAACGTGAACGCCATTGTGGAACGGTTTGAGGGGCGGGTCGTCAAAGAGAGTATCCGGCCCCTTCAGAAGTCAGCCGGCTAGGTGCTATTAAGAGGCTCCCCAGGCACACAACATTGTGAGGTAGACGACATGATGAATGGTATGGGCGATATGATGAAAAAGGCCCAGCAGATGCAGGAAGAAATGCAGAAGGCCCAGGAGGAAGCGGCCAAGTCGGAAGTGACGGGTGAGGCCGGAGCCGGGCTGGTCAAGGTGATCATGAACGGTCGCCACGATGTCCGCAAGGTGGATATTGACGATTCCCTGCTGTCGGAAGACAAGGAAGTGCTGGAAGACCTGCTGGCGGCCGCGATCAACGACGCGGTAAGACGCGTGGAGGCAGACCAGAAGGAGCGCATGTCCGGGTTGATGTCGGGCATGGGGCTGCCGTCGAACTTCAAGATGCCGTTCTGACGGCCGATAGTTAACTGACGGCGCTCTGAGAAGGGCGCTGACTGATCCAACATTGTCATTGCAGGAGTACGGATGGCTTTCAGCCCACTGGTGGATGAACTGGTTGAATCCCTGAGATGTCTGCCGGGGGTAGGGCAAAAGACCGCCCAGCGCATGGCCTTTCACCTACTGGAAAAGGGGCGTGCCGGTGGCGAACGGCTATCGGAAGCCCTGTCCTCGGCCATGACCGGGGTGCGCCGCTGTGAAAGCTGCCAGAATTTCTCCGACACTCCCATCTGTCCCATCTGCGAAAACCCCGAACGTCGCGGTGGCACCATCTGTGTGGTGGAAAGCCCCTCGGACTTGCTGGCCATTGAGCAGGCCGGTGACTACCAGGGCGGTTATTTCGTGCTGATGGGGCACCTGTCGCCTATTGATGGCATCGGCCCCGAGGACATCGGTGTGGAACGGCTGCTGCGTCGGGTGCGGGAGGAGGGCGTTACGGAGCTGATCCTGGCCACCAACCCGACCGTGGAAGGTGAGGCCACCGCCCATTACATTGCCGACCGCCTGGATGGCTCCGGTGTGCTGACCACGCGGCTGGCCCATGGCATCCCCGTTGGCGGGGAACTGGGTTATGTGGACGGCTTTACCCTGACCCATGCCTTCCGTGGCCGCAAGCCACTGGCGGAATGATCCATGGCTGACCGGGAGTTTACATGAACCAGGCCCTGCCGACCGTGCCGCCGATACCCGACGTGTCCCGCTGGCTCACCACTGTTGACGAGCTGGACGCCTGGCTGTCCGGGCACCGGGACCAGCCCCTCGCGCTGGATACCGAATTCGAGCGGGTATCCACCTTCTTTCCCATCCCCGGACTGGTGCAACTGGGTGCTGGCGGCTCCCTGAAGCTGGTGGATCCGTCCGTGGCCGAACAGTGCACCCGTTTCCGGGAAACCCTGGCGGACAGTGAGCGCCCCAAACTGCTGTACGCCATGGGCGAAGACCTGGAGCTTTTCCGGCACTGGCTGGACCTGGAGCCCCGGGGCCTGCTGGATCTGCAGCTTGGGTCGGCACTGGCGGGTGCGGGCTTCTCTGTGGGCTATGCCCGCCTGGTGGAATCCCTGTTTGGTGAAGCCCTGGACAAGTCCGCCACCCGTTCCGACTGGCTGGCCCGGCCGCTGACCCCGGCGCAGGAGGAGTACGCCCTGGACGATGTGCGTTTCCTGGAGCCACTGTACCGGTGGGTCACCGAAAGACTGGCAGAGCGGGGCCTGGAGAGCGCCCTGGCGGAGGAGTCCGACCGCTTCGCCGCGGACCTGCTGGCTCAGTCGGAACCCGCCGATGCCTACCTCAAACTGAAAGGGGGCTGGCAGCTCCCACCGGAAAAGCAGCAGGTGCTCCGGGCGCTGGTGGTATGGCGTGAGCAGGAATGTCGCCGCCGTGACCGGCCCCGGAACCGGGTGCTGGCGGACCCCGCGCTGATCGGTATTGCCGACCGACTGCCGGACAATGCCGGTGCCCTGGCCGCGGTCGACGGCGTGCCCCCGGTGGTGGTGCGCCGCTTCGGCGACCAGCTCCTGGCAGTGGTCCGGGAGGCGAGACAGTCCGGTGAGGTGCCCGGGGTACTGATCGACCGACCGCTGACACGGCCCCAGCAGGACCTCTACCGTCGCATAAAGAAAAGTATGGTCCGTGCCGCCGAACAGGCAGATGTACCGGTGGAATTGCTGGCCCCCCGCAAGCGCCTGGAGGCCCTGTTGCGGGAGGGGAACCCGGCCAAAGGCGACCTGGGATTTTTCGATGCGGGATGGCGGGCCCAGGTGCTGGCCAGTGAGCGTGCCGGCATCGTGGCGTTACTTGAACAACAGGAAAACTATGACTGACAAGACCTTTGTGTCCGTCTTTCGCAGCAGTGCGAGGGAGGATACCTATCTTTACGTAAAGCGGGGGCAGGACTGGAACGAACTGCCTGAATCGCTACGGGAAATTTTCGGACAGCCGGTCCACGCTCTGGACCTGGTGCTGACCCCGGATCGCAAACTGGCCCGCACCACCGGCCGGGAGGTGCTGGAGGCCATCCGGGACAAGAACTACTATCTGCAGCTTCCGGAGAAAGCGGACAGCTATATCGTGGCGTTCAAGGAAAAACTCAGGGACTTCGGTGCGTGATTGCGGAAATTCCCTTCTGGCAGCGTAAACGCCTCGAGGACATGACGCCCTCGGAATGGGAATCCCTGTGCGACGGCTGCGGCAAGTGCTGCCTGGAGAAGCTGGAGGATGACGAGACCGGCGACGTGTATTATACCGACCTGGCCTGCAGCCAGATGGACACCGCCACCTGCCAGTGCCGGAGCTACCAGAATCGCCAGCAGGTGGTTCCCGGGTGCACGGTGCTGACGCCGGACAACATTCACCAGTTCCACTGGTTGCCAACCACCTGTGCCTACCGGACCCTTGCCGAGGACCGTCCGTTGCCGGACTGGCACCCGCTGCGCTCCGGCGACCCGGACACGGTCCACGAGGCCGGCGTCTCGGTCGCCCACCGGGTGATGCCGGCCAGCGAAGTGCCCGAGCAGGACTGGGAAGAACACATAATTCATTGGGTATTGTAAAGGATCCACTAAGACCTATGACTGACTCTCTGCCTATCGCCGCGCTGGATACCGACTCCCAGACCGCCTACGCTTTGTTCTGGAGCATCTATGCGGCAGGCTTCGCCCTGTTCTACTGGGCCATGGCCAGGCTGATCCGCTGGCTGCCCCTGTACGGTGTCCGCACCTTTGTGAAGGCGGCCCTGATCGTGCTCATCGCCACCCCGGTCCAGTCCGCCATGGTGGACGGCTGGTGGGTGCCGGCCTGGCTCTATGGAGGCTACGAGACCTTCCTGGGGGACCCGTCGGAAGCGGCTCGTGCCTTCTTTAACATGGGAGCCGCCGCCATGGTCATGCTGCTGGTGTGGATACTGGACCTGGTGCGGTACCGGTTCACCCGTCGCTGAACCGGGCCTGATAGCGTTTCCAGGCCATCGTCTCCCGCGGTTTCGTGGTGTGCCGTGCGGTGAATTCGCTGACCTACTGTGCCACTGAGAGCCTTGAGAGCAAGGCGCGGTGGCGAAGGTTTGGTGGTTCCAAATCGAGCCGGCGCAACACGGCTATCAAGGCTCTCAGTGGCTCCCGAAGGGCGCGACGCTGGGGCTTCTGGCCGGTGTTGCCAGCCCTTGATGTGGAACCACCACACCGGCGGACTGGCGCCTTGGCCAGAAGCCCCAGCGTCACGCAGTAGGTCAGCGAATTCACCGCACGGCACACTAGCCCGATAACAACAAGAGGACCTGTTCATGGCGATGCGAAAGCTGCTTTTCACGTTGATTTTCCTGTCGACGTTGACGCTTTCACCCGTACAGGCCCAGGAAGGGCAAACCCCGCCCGCCCGTGATGTGCGGGTGGTGGTGGATATTTCCGGCAGCATGAAGGTTAACGACCCGGACAACCTCCGGCGCCCCGCCGTCAGGCTGATTGCCCGGCTGCTTCCCGAAGGCACCCAGGTGGGGCTGTGGACCTTTGGCCGGATGGTCAACATGCTGGTGCCCCACGATGCCCTGGACGACGAACTGCGGAACACGCTGGTGTCGGACTCCGACAAGATCAATTCCGTGGCCCAACGTACCAATATTGGCGGCGCTATCGAGGAGGCCGCCGACAACTGGTACGCCCCGGACCGCTCCCTGACCAATACCCACCTCATCCTGCTCAGTGATGGCAAGGTGGATATCTCCCCGAACCAGGCCAGCAACGACCGGGAGCGTAACCGCATCCTGGAGGAACTGGTGCCGGCCCTGGCGGAGCAGGGGCTCACCATCCATACCATCGCCCTTTCCGGAGAGGCCGATCTGGACCTGCTGGGTGCGATCGCCGATATGACTGGGGGCGTCGCCCGGGTGGCGGACTCGGCGGACGAACTTAGCCGACTCTTCGCCGACACCATGGGGCAGGCGGTTCCGGCCAACGAAGTGCCACTGGAGGACAAGGGCTTCACGGTGGATGGCGGCGTCGAGGAGTTCACCGCCCTGATCTTCAGTGCCACACCGGCGGGCCAGCGGGAACTCGCGCTGGTAAACCCCGAAGGCGAGCGCTATGGGCCTGACGTTGAAGAGGAAACCGTGCGCTGGGCCCGGGAGGCGGGTTATGACCTGATCACCGTAACCCGACCCGAAGCCGGGGACTGGCAGATGGAAGGTACCCCGGGGGAGGGTAGCCGCGTTACCGTGGTGAGCGACCTGCGGCTGGAGGTGGAACCCATACCGGCCCGCTTCCGGTTGGGGGAAGAGGTAGACCTCCGGGCCTTCTTTACCGAGGAAGGGGAACGGATCACCGACCCGGATTTCCTGGGCGTGATTACGGTCACCCTCAGCATGACCACGGAGGACGGTCGTCAGGGCAGTCGCGTACTCAATGAAGGCCAGCCGCCGGCGGATGGCATCTACCAGGACACCATAGCCAGACTGCCCGAGCCGGGGCAATATCTGCTGGAACTGGAGGCCGATGGCAGTACTTTCTCCCGTAAGTTCCGCAAGACCCTGGTGCTGGAAGCTCCGGAAGGGGCAGGCCCTGTCCCGGCGGATGGGGACAGCGTGCCGCTGGCCCCCGAAACCGGGGACGATGCCGACCAGGCAGGGACAGACTCCGCGTACCAGCCGGAATCGGACGGCCCCATCGATCTGTCCCAGCTCGAGGAACCGGCGCCTGAACCTCCGGCGGAGCCCGAACCCACGCCCCAACCGGAAGAGCCGTCCGAGACCGATGCCTCGCCACAGGCGTCGGACGCGGAGCCATCACTGACTGACCGCCTGCTGGCCTGGTGGCCCTGGGCCGCCGGGGGGCTGGGGGCGTTGGTCCTGGCTGGTGGAATCCTCCTGCTGCTGAAGCGCCGCCGTGGGGCCGGTGACGAAGACGCCTTGGCCGGCGCAGCCGACGATGCTCCGGAAGACGTTGGGCCGGACGCGACCGACGACTCGGACATGACCTCGTCGGAACAGGCCGCTGCAGTTGACGACAACCTGTCAGGGGAAGTGGAAGAAGACGCCGTTGATCCTGACCAGGAAGAGGCACCCGGGGACGCGCTTGTTGACGATTCCACAGAGGATTCGGCCGCCAGTGACTCCAGGGATGGTCAGGAGGAAGTCCCCGAACCAGCCGCTGTCGATGATGGCGATGCCGGGGAACCCGAGGCACCGAAGGAGGGGGAAGGCAGCCCCCGGCCGGAACCTGAGGCTGAGCAAACCGAGCCAGCCACCGAACCGCAGGGCGAGGAGCCCCCCACCGCAACCGTGCCGGAGGACGCCGATTCGCCGGAGGACGAACCAGCGGAGGACGACGACGAGGAGTTCGGGCTGGAGGATTTCGACCTCTCGGACATCGACGACCTGCCTGATCTGGAGACGGATGAGGACGAAAACGAGCGCGAGAAACCGTCCGAAGAGGACAAG
The DNA here is from genome assembly GCF_045449715.1 of Marinobacter shunpengi. NCBI lineage: Bacteria > Pseudomonadati > Pseudomonadota > Gammaproteobacteria > Pseudomonadales > Marinobacteraceae > Marinobacter > Marinobacter shunpengi. Next base: position 86,403 of record NZ_JBJJLA010000019.1, read on the forward strand.
AAGCCGAAAGAGTAACGCCGCTGGCGCTTATCACTGACGGGTAAAAAAATTATACTCTTGCACCATTACCGATTACCGGGGTGTGATCTGGTTGTTTTCTACCATGATCCCCGGCGCACATTTACCCGTTACATCGAACACAGGATCCAATGTCATGAAGTTCACCGGTACCGATAAATACGTCGCAACAGAAGATCTGCAAATGGCGGTTAACGCCGCCGTCGCCCTGCAACGCCCACTGCTGATCAAGGGCGAGCCCGGTACCGGCAAGACCCTGCTGGCGGAAGAAATGGCCGAGGGACTTGGCCTGAGGCTGATCCCGTGGCACATCAAGTCCACCACCAAGGCCCAGCAGGGGCTCTATGAGTACGACGCCGTCTCCCGCCTGAGGGACTCCCAGCTTGGCGATGAAAAGGTCAAGGACATCCGCAACTACATCGTCAAGGGCAAGCTTTGGGAGGCTTTCGAGGCGGACGAGCAGGTGGTGCTGCTGATCGACGAGATCGACAAGGCGGACATCGAGTTCCCCAACGACCTGCTGCTGGAACTGGACCGCATGGAGTTCTTCGTCTACGAAACCCAGCAGTTCGTCAAGGCCAAACAGCGTCCTATCGTGGTGATCACCAGTAACAACGAGAAGGAACTGCCGGACGCTTTCCTGCGCCGCTGCTTTTTCCACTACATCAATTTCCCGGAGCACGACACAATGCAGCACATTGTAGACGTGCACTTCCCCGGTATTCAGCAGGATATTGTCCGGGACGCCCTCGAGGTCTTCTTCGACGTTCGCAAGGTGCCGGGACTGAAAAAGAAACCGTCCACCTCCGAGCTGATCGACTGGCTCAAGCTGCTGATGGCGGACGACCTGTCCCGCAAGATGCTGCAGGAGAAAGACACCAGCAGTGCCCTGCCGCCGCTCTACGGCGCCCTGGTCAAGAACGAGCAGGATGTGCACCTGCTGCAGAAGCTGGCCTTCATGGCCCGCCGCAAGAAGTGATGCAGGGCGTCCGGGGCAGGGGGCTGCCCCGGCGGACATTTGATTCAACGGCCTCTTCTGGGAGGACGCCATGCTGATAGATTTTTTCATGGAAGTTCGTGCAGCCAGGGTGCCCGCCAGCCTGCGCGAATACCTTGACCTGCTGGAGGCCCTGCAAAAGCGGCTCGCCTTCGCGGATATGGAGGAGTTCTACTACCTGGCACGCCTGTGCCTGGTCAAGGACGAACGCCACTTCGACAAGTTCGACCGGGCCTTCGACGCCTATTTCAAGGGCATCGAGAACCTGGATGAACTGATGGAGGCGCTGATACCGGACGACTGGCTGCGGGCCGAGTTCGAGAAGCAGCTTTCCGAGGAGGAAAAGGCGCAGATCGAGTCCCTGGGTGGCCTGGAGGAACTGATCGATACCTTCAAGAAGCGCATGGAGGAGCAGAAGGAGCGCCACCAGGGCGGGAGCAAGTGGGTTGGTACCGGGGGCACCTCGCCGTTCGGTGCCAATGGCTATAACCCGGAGGGCTTCCGCATCGGCCAGAACGAGGGCCGCCATGGCCGTGCCGTGAAAGTCTGGGAGAAGCGTCAGTTCCGGGATCTGGACGACAGCATCACCCTGGGCATCCGCAACATCAAGGTGGCCCTGCGCCGGCTCCGCAAGTTTGCCCGCCAGGGCGCCGCCGACCAGTTGGATATGGACGACACCATTCGCTCCACCGCCCGCAATGCGGGCTACCTGGATCTGAAGATGGTGCCGGAGCGCCATAACGCCGTGAAGGTGCTGCTGTTCTTCGACGTGGGCGGCTCCATGGACCCCCATGTGCGGGTCTGCGAGGAGCTATTCTCCGCCGCCCGGATGGAGTTCAAGCACATGGAGTACTTCTACTTCCACAACTTCATCTACGAGTCGGTGTGGAAGAAGAATGTGCGCCGTCTTAACGAGACCACGCCGTTGTGGGATGTGCTTCACAAATACAGCTCTGACTACAAGGTGATCTTTATTGGTGACGCCACCATGGCCCCCTATGAGATTACCCATCCCGGCGGTTCCATCGAACACTGGAACGAGGAAGCCGGTGCGGTCTGGTTCCAGCGCGTGTACGAGCATTTCCGCAAGGTGGTGTGGATCAATCCGCTTCCGGAGAGCTACTGGGGGCGGGGCGGCTCACTGGGCATTACCCGCCAGTTGGTGGGTGATCACATGTACCCGCTCACCATTGAAGGCCTGGAATCGGCCATGCGTTACCTGAGTAAGTAAGCCTGGTCGGGTGACTCCCGTCACAGGGAGCCGATAGCACTGTAACACCAGATTCAGCCCGGCCCTTGTGCCGGGCTTTTTGGTATCTGATAAAAAATAAGACATTTTCAGTTAACGTCTCACTGTGCTTCAATTCGCCCTGAGTCTCAAAGGTCAGAGGCTCTCTGTTATGCCCTGGTTTGCCGAGATGGAACCTCGCGCCGTATTCCGGGGCTCCCTAACTCATTTTAAGTCAGGAAGGAACCTGTTCTATGAACAAGAAACTGTTTGCTGTCAGCGTACTGGTTGCCGGAATGGGCATGAGCTCCATGGCCATGGCCAGCCCCGTCTGTGAAGCGCAAAAGGCCGCCGCGCCGGACCTGGTGGGTGCGCGGGATAGTGATACCGCCATTGAGGAGGTTTACTCTGCCATTGACGAGAACGCCAGCAGCGAAGCTTCCGCCACTGTGCTGAAGGAATCTGTTGCCCAGATCTACGCCGACGAGAACATGGGCCTGGATGCCGCCTCCGAACTGATCCTTTCCAATTGTGAGTCAAAACTGGGCGCCTGATGCCGCCCCGGTGCCGGTTCCGGCAGTGCCGGCACCAAACGCCGACCGATGTCCGGCCTGTCCTATTATCCCACCTGTAACCTGTTAACCAGGCATGCCTTGTCCGGCTGATGAATCGGTATAAAAAAAGCCGATACACGGTTGAGAGTGTATCGGCCAAGCTCGGCATTTAACGTCAGGTACCTCCAGTAAGCACCTGCGTCAGCGTTCCTTAAGCACGATCGTTGCCATGATTGAAAAGTTCCAAATAAACAGGAAGGTAAGTCTGTTTAATGTGCCTGTTCAATACCGTCAGGTACGTGACTGTAAAATAGGCTGACATAAATACGCGATGATCGTCACAATCACCGTCAGGATTCCATGTCCAGGGGGCGTCGCATCTACCTGAATGCGGCCAAAACTGGTATTCTCGCCTTCTTTATAAGGCTGATACTTTAGTCTGCTTGTTTTTTCGCCGGAAGTTGTTCCGGGAAAAGCTGGCTGGATGGATAGTATCCCGACATGCTGCGGCAGTCCGGGCCGGGCAGGGAAGCAGGGTTGGCAGGACTGCGACACTATAATCATAAAGTGATAACAGGAGATGGTGCGATGGACTTAGAACAGTTCTATCAGGACAAGTATCCACCCGGTATTCCCCGCGAGATTGACCTGAACAAATACCAGAGCATGGTGGATGTGTTTGAGCAGGCAGCGAAAAAGTACGCTGACCGGCCCGCATTCAGCGCCGTTGGCGTGACCCTGACCTATGGTGATCTTGATGTCCAGAGCCGGAACTTTGCCGCCTGGCTGCAGAACAAGACCAACCTGAAACCGGGTGATCGGATTGCCGTCCAGATGCCCAACGTGACCCAGTATCCTGTTGTTGTTTTCGGCGCCATGCGGGCCGGTCTGGTGGTCGTTAATACCAACCCTCTGTACACCACCCGCGAAATGGAGCACCAGTTCAACGATTCCGGTGCCAAGGCCCTGGTTGTGCTGGCGAATATGGCATCCAACGCGGAAAAGGTGTTGCCGCAGACCGGCATCGAGCATGTCATCGTGACCGAACTGGCGGACATGCACTCCCCCCTGAAACGCACCCTGATGAACGCGGCAGTGAAGTACCTGAAGAAGATGGTACCTCCCTTCAACCTGCCCCAGGCCCACAAGCTGCCGGCGGTGCTGGCTGCGGGTGCCAAGGAAAAGCTGGACCAGGCCAAACCCACCCAGGATGACCTGGCGGTCCTGCAGTACACCGGTGGCACCACCGGTGTTGCCAAGGGCGCCATGCTGACCCATGGCAACCTGGTGGCCAACCTGCTGCAGACCCGGGCGATGCTCGAGGACAAGATCGACGAGGGCCAGGAGGTGATTATCGCGCCGCTGCCCCTGTACCACATCTACTCGTTTACCCTGAACTGCGGCATCATGCTGGAGGCCGGTGGCCATAACGTGCTGATCCCCAACCCGCGGGATATTCCGGGCTTCATCAATGAGCTCAAGAAATTCAAGTTCACCTCCTTCCTGGGTCTGAACACCCTGTTCAACGGCCTGATGGCCCACGAGGACTTCAAGGACCTGGACTTCAGCCACATGAAGATGACCTCTTCCGGTGGTATGGCCCTGACCAGTGCCACGGCGAAGAAGTGGCATGACGTGACCGGCGTGGAAATCGGCGAAGGTTACGGCATGACGGAGACCTCCCCGGTGGTGACCCTGAACCCGCCCAGTGCCATCCAGCTTGGAACCATCGGCCTGCCCATCTGTAATACCCTGTGCAAGATCATTGACGAAGACGGTAACGACCAGCCCCTGGGCGAGCCAGGTGAGCTCTGCGTCAAGGGTCCGCAGGTAATGCGCGGCTACTGGCAGCGGCCGGAGGAAACCCAGAAGTCCTTCACCGAGGACGGTTTCCTGCGTACCGGCGATATTGCGGTGATCCAGGAGGATGGCTACATCCGCATTGTTGATCGCAAGAAGGACATGATCATCGTGTCCGGCTTCAACGTCTACCCGAACGAAGTGGAGGACGTGGTAAGCGGCCATCCGAAGGTGCTGGAGTGCGCCGCGGTGGGTATTCCGGACGAGAAGACCGGCGAAGCGGTCAAGATGTTCCTGGTGCCGTCTGATCCGAGCCTCAAGGAGGATGAGCTCAAGGAGTTCTGCCGTGAGCGCCTGACCGCCTACAAGGTGCCCAAGAGTTTCGAGTTCCGCGACGAACTGCCCAAGACCAACGTGGGCAAGATCCTGCGTCGCGAACTGCGTGACGAGGAGATGAAGAAGCACCAGTAACCTGGCCTGCTGATCATCCCGAAAAGCCCTGCTCCGGCAGGGCTTTTTCGTTTATAAAACGGCTTCCGTTACAATAGCGGCCTCATTCACCAACTGAGCGATCCATGAGCCAGACCCCGCCCGGTAATCACGCCCCTGATACTCAGACCCTGCAGGGCGCCGACCAGATCCGGCGTCAGCTTGGCGACTGCAACCAGCGGGAAACCGCCCGCATCCTGCGGCTGCTGGCGCGCACCCGTAACCAGCCTGACGAGCCGGAGTTGCGGCGGATGAATCGCTGGCTGGAAGAGGGGCTGGCAAAGGTGGAAGCACGCCGCCAGTCGCACCGGCCCGCCAGCTACCCGGAAGGGCTGCCGGTGTCCGACCGGGTGGAGGACATTACCCGGGCGCTGGAGCAGCATCAGGTGATCATAGTGGCCGGGGAGACCGGCTCCGGCAAGACCACCCAGTTGCCCAAGATCTGCCTCAATGCCGGGCGGGGCACCCGGGGGCTGGTGGGCCACACCCAGCCCCGGCGAATCGCCGCCCGTACCGTGGCCAGTCGTATCGCCGAGGAGCTGGGGCCACAGCAGGGTGACCAGGTGGGCTACCAGGTGCGTTTTACCGACACCACTTCGAACACCACCCGGCTCAAGGTGATGACCGACGGTATCCTGCTGGCGGAGGTCCAGCATGACCGCTTCCTGGACGCCTACGACACCATCATTATCGATGAGGCCCATGAGCGCAGCCTCAATATCGACTTCCTGCTGGGCTATCTGAAGCAGCTACTGCCGAAACGGCCAGACCTGAAGGTGATCATCACCTCCGCCACCATTGAGGTGGAGCGTTTCAGCGAATACTTCCACCAGGCGCCGGTGATCGAGGTATCGGGCCGTACCTATCCCGTGGAAGTCCGTTACCGGCCCCTGGCCGGCGATGCCGACGAACGGGACCAGGGTTGGGGCGACGCCGTGGTGTCGGCCGTGGAGGAAATCGAGGACCACGAGCGCAGTGAGAGCAAGCCACCGGGGGATATCCTGGTGTTCCTGCCGGGGGAGGGGGAAATCCGGGCCCTCAGCAAGCAGTTGCGCCATGCGGACCTGCGTCATACTGAGGTGCTTCCGCTGTACTCCCGGCTCAGTGCCCGGGAGCAGAACCGGGTGTTTCAGTCCCATCCGGGGCGACGCATTGTGCTGGCCACCAACGTGGCGGAAACCTCGCTTACGGTGCCGGGTATCCGCTACGTTATTGATACCGGCGTGGCCCGTATCAGTCGTTATTCAGTGCGCTCCAAGATCCAGCGGCTGCCGGTGGAGGCCATTTCCCAGGCCAGCGCCAACCAGCGGGCAGGGCGCTGTGGCCGGGTGGCGCCGGGCATCTGCTTTCGCCTGTTCGACGAACAGGATTTCGTCAGCCGCGACGAGTTCACCGACCCGGAGATCCTGCGCACCAACCTGGCGTCCGTTATCCTGCAGATGGTTACCCTGGGTCTGGGGGATATCAAACAGTTCCCGTTCCTGGAGCCCCCCGACAACCGCCAGGTGAACGATGGCTACAAGCTGCTGGAGGAATTGGGGGCGGTGTCCGGCAAGCGTCGGATTACACGCCTGGGTCGTACCATGGCGCGGCTGCCCCTGGACCCGAGGCTGGCCCGCATGCTGGTGGCCGCCGATGAGCTGGGCAGCCTGTCGGAACTGCTGGTGGTCATCGCCGGCCTGAGTGTGCAGGACCCCCGGGAGCGCCCCCAGGACAAGCAGCAGGCGGCGGACCAGGCCCACAGCCAGTGGAACGACAAGGAGTCGGACTTTGTCACCCTGCTGAACCTCTGGAATCACTTTGAGGAGCAGCGGCAGGAGCTGTCCGGCAACCAGTTGAGCCGGTACTGCAAGAAACAGTTCCTGTCCTGGATGCGCATGCGCGAGTGGCGGGATACCCACCGGCAACTGACCCTGCTGTGCCGGGAGCAGAAATTTACCGTCAATCGCAACACCGCCAGTTATGAGGCCGTCCACAAGGCTATCCTGTCGGGCCTGCTTGGGCAGGTGGCCACCAAACTAGAAAAGAAGGAATACCTGGCTACCCGCAACCGTAAGGTGTTCATCTTCCCCGGCTCCAAGGTGGCAAAGTCTTCCCCCAAATGGATCATGGCGGCGGAGATCGTGGAAACCAGCCGCGTGTTTGCCCGCATGGTGGCCAAGATTGAGCCGGAGTGGGTGGAGCCGCTGGGTGAGCATGTCGTCAAGCGGCATTACTCCGAGCCCCACTGGGAACAGAAGCGGGCCCAGGTGATGGCCTTCGAGCGGGTCAGCCTGTACGGGCTGGACGTGGTTAGCCAGCGCCGGGTGCCCTATGCGTCAATCAACGCGGCGGAATCCCGGGAGCTGTTTATCCGCCGGGCGCTGGTGGAAGGGGACTACCGCACCAAGGCGCCGTTTATCGCCCGCAACCGGGAACTGCTGGATACCGTCGAGAACCTGGAGAACAAGACCCGCCGTCGGGACCTGCTGGTGGATGACGAACAACTGGTGGCGTTCTACGACCAGCGGCTGCCGGCGGATATCGTCAGTGGCCGGCATTTCGAGAGCTGGTGGAAGTCCCTGTCCGCGGAAGATCTCAAGGGCATGGAGCTGACCGAGAAGGACATCCTGCAGCGGGACCTGGACTACGATGAACTGGAGCAGTATCCGGACGAGCTGGAGTGGGAGGGAGCGAAGTACCCCCTGAGCTATAACTTCGAGCCCACCGGTGAGGACGATGGTGTCACCATCCAGGTGCCGTTAATGGCCCTCAAACAGTTGCCGGGGCATCGGCTGGAATGGCTGGTGCCGGGGCTGGTCCGGGAGAAGTGCATTGCCCTGGTGAAGGGGCTGCCCAAGTCGGTCCGGCGCAACTTTGTGCCGGTGCCGGATTTTGTCGATGCCGCCCTCGAGAAGATGACCCCGTCCAACGAGCCGCTGACCGATGCCCTCGCGGATCAGCTCCGTCGCATGACCGGTGTGCGCATCGCGCCGGAGGACTGGCCCCGTGAGGCATTGCCCCGGCATCTGCGGATGAATCTCAAGGTCCTGGGAGAGGGTGGCAAGGTCCTGGCCCGGGGGCGGGATCCCGACGAGTTGCAGACGAAGCTGGAAAAACAGGCCGAGCAGGCCCTCAGCCAGGTGGAAAAGGAGGAAGGTAAGGGCCCGGGCCGTCAGGCTTCCGACTGGCAGTTCGGTACCTTGCCAGCCTCGGTCCATACCGATCGCGGAGGCATGCAGGTCACCGTGTACCCGGCGCTGGAGGACCTGGGCGGCGAGGTACGGGAGACCCGTTTCCTGGACCCGCTGACGGCAGCGGACGCCCATCGCCGGGCGGTGGCCCGTCTGGTCCTCAACCGCCTGGGCAATACGCTGGAGAAGATCGACAGCCGGCTGCGCCATTTTCGGGATTCAGCGCTGATGTTCGCCCCGGTGGGTCAGGCCCGGACATTGCTGGACGACTTCCTGCTGGCGGCTGCCGCCAACCATTTCCTGGGCGGGCCGGACCGGTCGGCGGAAAGCCTCCCCCGCAGTGCCGGTGACCTGGACGCCGTCTACGAGTCGGGCAGGGGAGATTTCCTGCCGGCGCTGGAGGAAGCTGATGCGCAGCTCCATCAGGTGATGCGGGGCCACCACCGGGTCATGAAGCAGCTCAAGGGCAAGATCAGCCTGGCCATGGCCAACAGCATGGCGGACCTGAAGTTCCAGATGGAACACCTGGTGTACCCCGGCTTCCTGACGGCCACCCCCCCGGACTGGCTGGCCTGTTTTCCCCGCTACTTCGAGGCGGCGGACATCCGGCTGGAGAAAATGCCCCGGGAAATGGGGCGGGAACGGGAGTTCCTGCATGCCATCGAGCCGCTGTGGAGCCGGTACCAGAACAAGGCCGAACAGCACCGGCGACAGGGGATCCTGGATCCGGAACTCACCCTCTACCGATGGATGCTGGAAGAGTTCCGGGTGTCGTTCTTCGCCCAGCAACTCGGTACCGCCATGCCGGTGTCGGTCAAGCGGCTCGACAGGCAGTGGGCCCTGGTGCACTGAACGGCTTCGTGGAGCAACCGTAAAATCCTCTACATCCAGGCTCGTTGGACTATCTTTGTGATAGTATTCACGGTCAGACCATGAGCCTGCAGGATGCGCTCCGCCAACACGCATCCGGCTCGACCAGATAGTAGTCCACAATAATGTCCAGAAAAGTCGGGGTCCTTTGTGAGCATCACCGCCATCATTACCGGTACCGGGTTGTATACACCACCCGCCTCCATCAGCAACGAAGAACTGGTAGCCTCGTTCAACCAGTACGTTGAGTTACATAACGAGCGCCATGCGGCGGAGATCGCCAATGGCGATGTCGAGGCGCTCCAGCCTTCCTCGGTTGAGTTCATCGAGAAGGCATCCGGCATCAAGAGTCGCCACGTGATGGACAAGGACGGCATCCTCGACCCCGAACGGATGTGCCCGCGACTCCCGGACCGCAGTAACGATGAATACTCGATCCAGTGCGACATGTCTGTGATTGCCGCCCGACAGGCCCTGGAGCAGGCCGGCCGTGACGCCAGCGAGGTGGACGCGGTGATCGTCGCCTGCTCCAACCTGCAGCGGGCCTACCCGGCGGTGGCCATCGAGGTCCAGGATGCCCTGGGCATTGACGGGTTTGCCTACGACATGAACGTGGCCTGCAGCTCGGCCACCTTCGGTATCCAGGCAGCGGCCAATGCCGTGGAAAACGGCACCGCCAACGCGGTGCTGGTAGTGAGCCCGGAGATCTGTTCCGGGCACCTGAACTTCCGTGACCGGGACAGCCACTTTATCTTCGGCGACGCCTGCACCGCGGTGCTGGTGGAGCGGGATGACCGGGTAGCGGACGGCCAGGGCTTCGAGATTCTGGGAACCCGCCTGAAGACAAAGTTCTCCAACAACATCCGCAATAACTTCGGCTTCCTCAACCGGGGTGACGAATCCGGTGTCGGCAAGCCCGACAAGCTGTTCGTGCAGCAGGGCCGCAAGGTCTTCAAGGAGGTTTCCCCGATGGTGGCGGAACTGATCGTCAGTCACCTGGAGAGCCTCTCCCTGGGAGCGGACGACCTGCGCCGGATGTGGCTCCACCAGGCCAACCTCAATATGAACCAGTTGATTTCCAAACGCGTACTCGGCCGCGAGGCCACCGTCGAGGAAGCGCCCGTTATCCTGGACGAGTACGCCAATACCAGCTCTGCCGGTTCGATTATTGCCTATCACCTGCACAAGGACGACTTCGGTGCCGGTGACCTGGGTGTGATCTGTTCCTTCGGTGCCGGGTATTCCATTGGCAGCGTCGTGATACGCAAACGCTGACCGGAGTGCCAGGGACAGGGCAGGGCCACGACCTGACGAATAGCCAACCAGGAACCTCCATTACCATGTTTCGCGATCTCTCCCGAGCGCTGACAATACTCATGTTCGGTGCACTGGCGCTTGCCGGCTGCGCTTCCTCCCCCGATGACCGTGAGCCGGAGTCGCCCCCGGAAGCGGTGTCTTCCGGCAATCCAGCCGATCCCTGGGAATCCTGGAACCGCAGGGTCTATGCCTTCAACGAAGGGGTCGACGACTGGGTGTTGCGACCGGTGGCCGAAGGCTACCAGTGGGTCATGCCGGACATTGCCGATCGGGCGGTGACCAACTTCTTCAACAACCTGGGAGAAGTGCACAATTTCATCAACAGCGTGCTCCAGCTCAAGGGCGAGCATGCCGTGGTGGCGGCAGGCCGGTTCACCTATAACTCGGTGTTCGGTATTGGCGGTCTGTTCGATGTGGCCACCGCCTTCGACCTGCCGGAGCGGCCCGAGGATTTCGGGCAGACCCTGGGGTACTGGGGCGTGGGCCCCGGGCCTTACCTGGTACTGCCGTTCATGGGGCCATCCACGCCCCGGGACTTCACCGGTACCGTGACCGACAGTTTCGTGTTCCCGTCGGCCTGGGACTATGTGGAGAGTCCGGAGCAGTGGTACCTGCTCGGCCTGTTCGTGGTGGATACGCGGGCAGATCTGCTGGCTGCCGAAGGGTTCATGTCCGGAGACAGCTACACCTTTATACGCAACGCCTACCTACAACGTCGGGAATACCTGATCAATGATGGCAAGATGACTTCAGATCCCTTCACCGGGAGTGATGAAGATGACCTGATGCTGGATGACTTCTAGGCGTCAGGAGTCCGGCGGAAAGTTCTATGTCGCAATCTAGAATATGTGTCGCAAACGGTGAAGCGGTTGGCCCGTGATGGTGACAGTTGTCGACTGCGGGCGGTATCATGGCTGCCATTACAACGCGGACCTTCTATTGAAAGGGACAGGTCCGGATAACCCGGCCGCAAGCTGACTGGAATACCATGTACTACGATTTCTTCGGGTTTCGGGAGCCGCCGTTCTCCATTGCGCCGGACCCCCGATACCTGTATCTCAGTGAACGTCACAAGGAAGCCCTGGCCCACCTGATGTATGGTGTTCAGGGGCAGGGTGGCTTCATTGTGATCACCGGCGAGGTGGGCACCGGCAAGACCACGATCAGCCGCTGCTTCATTGAGAACGTGCCGGAGCACGTGGACATCGCGTTGATCCTCAATCCGCGTCTGTCGGCGAGGGAACTGCTGGCCTCCATCTGTGATGAACTGGGTATTGCCTACCCGGACAACGCCACCATCAAGAAGCTCATCGATCGCATCAACCAGCACCTGCTGGAGGCCCACGCCCGTGGGCGTCACCAGGTGCTGCTAATCGATGAGGCCCAGAACCTGTCCGCCGAAGTTCTGGAACAACTGCGCCTGCTGACCAACCTGGAAACCGCAGAAAAGAAACTGCTCCAGATTGTTCTGCTGGGGCAGCCGGAGCTGAAGGATATCCTGGACCGCCCGGAGTTGCGTCAGCTCAACCAGCGGGTAACCGCCCGTTACCACCTGGATGCCCTGGAGCGGGACGAACTGCCAGCCTACATCCACTATCGTCTTGGGGTAGCCGGGGTCAAGGTGGAACTCTTTACGCCGTCGGCAATTCGCACCCTGTTCCGGAAAAGCAACGGTGTGCCCCGGCTGATCAACCTGATCAGTGACCGGGCCCTGCTGGGGGCCTATAGCGAAGGCGTCCAGCAGATCGAACCCCACCACGTGAAGGCTGCGGCGAGGGAGGTGGGCGGCGTGCCCGGGCGTACCGCCCCGGGCGGGGTGTCTCCCATGCTGCGCATGGTGACGGCGGTCGCCGCGTTGATGGCGATTGCGGTTGTTGGCTGGGCCTTCATCGAGAGCCGGCAGGATGCCCCGGTGGCCGCCATGGAGAATGCCGACGCCTCTGGAGCTTCAGCCGATCACAGCACGCCCGGTAACGAGACCGCTGGCGAAAACGGTGCCGCCGGTTCCGATACTGCCGGGCCGGACCTCACCGACGATGAGCTACTGACCGGTGCCGTTGAGCGAAGTGACGAGCCCGGGCCGGTCGTGATCGAAGAGCCGGAACTGACAGCTTTCGATATCCGGAAGCATGGCCTGACCACGGCCCAGGCCTACGACGGCCTGTTCCAGTTGTGGGGCTATGACTGGGACCGCTCCAGCTATCCCTTCGCCTGTGATTACGCCGATGCTGCCGGCCTCCGCTGTCTGCACCGACAGGGCAGCCGTCGCAGCATGGAGGATATCAATCGTCCGGCGGTATTGACCCTCAAGGGCACCGAAGGCACGGACACCCATGTCACCCTGGTACGCCTCGAGGGAGACGTGGCAACCCTGAAAACGGCAGAAGGCACCCTGGAAGTGTCCTTCCGGGAAGTGCAGGACCACTGGTACGGGGAGTTCTCCGTGCTCTGGCAGGTTCCCCCCTATATGGCGTGGAACGGTGACCCCTCCGAGCTGCCCCGGCAGAACCGGGAGGGCGTCTGGCTAAGCGCACGCATGATGCAACTGGTGGGGCTGCATGCGGACAACAGCGATGAAATCGATCGTGTAAGCCGCATGATCCGGGATGAACAGATACGCTGGTACCAGCGGGTCAAGGGGTTGCAGCAGGATGGGGTCGTTGGCGCCATGACCCTGATCCAGATGAGCAACGATCTCGATGCCGGTGTGCCGCGGCTGGTACCCACCAGTAGTACCGTGATTGCCCCCGCCGGTCCGGGGCAGCCGGTCCAGCCACGGTCCGGATGATGCCGTCATGAGCTATATCCTGGAAGCACTGAAAAAATCCGAGTCCGAGCGTAACCAGGGTCGGGTGCCGAACCTGGGCCAGCAGATACGTATGGTCCACCGTAAGCGCAAGCGGGGAATTCCCGCCCTGGCCTGGCTCGCCATTGCTCTGACCCTGAATGCCGTAATACTGGCGGCCCTGTTCTGGCCAGGTGCCGGCCTGTGGTGGGACCACTCACAGACCGCCGGGGCACTGGCCCGGTCAACGGAGCAGGCGGCTGGTGCGACCGCGCCGACGACCGCGGCCGGCAGTGAGGAGACACCATCCGCCGCCAGCGGCGAGGTGGCCAGGGCCGAGGAGCCGGTACCGGAACCGGCGGAAATCACCGCCGCCACCGGCGAGCTGGAAAGCCAGGGGGCCGTGATACTGGATACCGTGAAGGAAGCCCCCACGGTGATCGTCCCCACCGTACGCCAGCCCGGCACGGCCGGCGGCAGTGAGTACACCCCGGAGCCCTGGGAGGGCCGTGTACCCCACCTGGTGGAGCTGCCCATGGCGTTCCAACGCCAGGTGCCGGACCTGGTCTTCAACAGTCATGTCTATTCATCCCGGCCATCGGCACGGAGTGTGATGATCAATAACCGTTATCTGCGTATGGGCGACTCCTTCGGACCACTCCGGGTGGAGCGTATTACCGAAGAAGGGGTGGAACTGAGTATGGACGGCCAGCGCTTCCGGGTTGGTGTCGTCCGTGACTGGAGCAGCCCCCGCTGATGCCCCTGAGCGACGCCGTCAAGGCCGAAATCCAGCAAGCCTATCGTGATGTTCTCGCGGGCAAGGGCATTCGCGCCCGCTATGGCCAGCGTCTGATGATTGCCGAGATCGCCCGTTACATGGGCGATATCACCGAGAACGATGGCCAGCGTACGTCCTCGCCCGCGGCCTGTGTGGTGGAGGCCGGCACCGGCACCGGCAAGACCCTGGGTTACCTGATTGCCGCCATCCCCGTGGCCCGGGCCCTGGGCAAGACCCTGGTGATCTCCACTGCCACGGTGGCGTTGCAGGACCAGATCATCTCCAAGGATCTGCCGGACCTGAAACAGCACAGCAAGCTGTCGTTCGAGTGGACCCTGGCCAAGGGGCGTGGTCGTTACCTGTGCATGTCGCGCCTGGAAACCAGGCTCCACGACGAGGGCAATGGCGACAGCGACACCATGCCCCTGTTCCTGCTGGACGAGGGCAGGGAACAGGAGCCGGGGTCCCGGGAGTTCTTCGAGGAGATGCTCGGCCGGTATGGCTCCCGGGAGTGGGACGGCGACCGGGACCACTGGCCCACCACCATTCCCGACGAGGTCTGGCGGCAGGTCACCACCGACCATCGCCAGTGCACCAACCGGCATTGTGCCTACTTCGATAACTGCGCCTTCTTCGACGCCCGCAAGGGACTGGAAACCGCCGATGTGGTGGTGGCCAACCACGACCTGGTACTGGCGGACCTGGCGCTGGGCGGCGGTGCCATCCTGCCGGAGCCCGAGAATGCCCTGTACGTCTTCGACGAGGCCCACCACCTGCCGGACAAGGCCCTGAATCACTTTGCCGCCTCGGTACCCCTGAACAGTACCCGCCAGTGGCTAAAGCAGCTTTCCCAGGCGCTGGCGAAGATCCAGCCGTGGCTGCCTCCCGTGACCGTGGCGGGGCGCACCGTGGAGAAAATCTCCGGGGCGTCAAGGGAGCTGGACGACTGGCTTACCCGGGTCCACGATCACCTGTTGGAGAGCATCCAGTGGGAGTTCTCGGAGGAGCGTCGCACCGCCCAGTGGCGGTTCCCTGAAGGCCAGCTGCCGGAAGACATGCTGGCGCTGGCTACCGAGACCCGGGCCGCGACTGCCACCCTGGTGCGCCACCTGGGCACCGTGGCCGATGAATTGCAGAAGGGGTTCGATGAGCGTAAGGACCATGAGCTGGATCGGGACACGGCCGAAGCCTGGTACCCGGTGATCGGCAGCTTCCACGCCCGGGCAGAGGATCAGTCGCGGCTGTGGGCGGCCTGGTGCGATGTGCCGGCGCCGTCGTCGGAAGACGCTGAAAAGGCCCCTGTCCGGACCCCACCGCCGGCCCGGTGGGCCATCCGCCAGCGCTGGGAGCATGCGGAGGAGGTCACCCTGTACAGCAGCCCGGTACTGGCGGACAACCTGCTGTTCTCCCGCCTGTGGTCCCGGGCCCACGGCGCCGTGCTGACCAGCGCCACGCTGACCGCCCTGGGACGCTTTGACCGGCTCCGCTCCCGGGCCGGGTTGCCGGCGGACAGCCGTTACCTGGTGGTGCCCAGCTCCTTCCGCTATGCCGACATGGCCACGGTAGAGGTGCCGCCCATGGAAGCCCTGCCTACGGACACGGAAGGCTTTACCAACGCCCTGGTACGCTGCCTGCCGGAACGGTGGGCCACGGAAAAGGCCACACTGGTGCTGTTCACCTCCCGCCGCCAGATGAACGCGGTACGTGACCGCCTGGCCCCGGATCACCCGGGTCTGATCACCACCCAGGACGACATGGCCAAGGGCGAGGTGCTGCGACACCACCGGGAGCGGGTGGATGCCGGCAAGCCATCGGTGTTGTTTGGGGTGGCCAGCTTTGCCGAGGGCATCGACCTGCCGGGACGCTACCTGGACCATGTAGTCATCACCCGACTGCCGTTCTCGGTACCGGATGATCCCATCGAGGCGAGCCTGGCGGAGTGGGTTACCAGCCGCGGTGGCAATCCGTTCATGGAGATCACGGTGCCGGATGCCTCGATCAAGCTGGTGCAGGCGGTGGGCCGTCTGTTGCGCACGGAAGAGGACACCGGCCGCGTGTCCATCCTGGATCGCCGGATCGTCAGCCGTCGCTACGGTCAGTTGCTACTGGATGCCCTGCCGCCATTCCGCCGGATTATCCAGTAGGCCGGCGAGTTCCCCAAGCGGCATGCCATGGACGATGTCGGGGAACGTCTCACACTGTTATACCCCGATTTTATGAAAACCGACTTGTATACCCCGGTTTTGGTCTACACTGATTATCGAACACTCTCTATTCGATAAAAGAATGAAAACAACCATCTTTATGCGTATTCTGGTGATGGCTCAGGCACGAGCCTGCCAGTGGCAGGGTGCAATATCCTGCGTCCGCTATGGGGAGAGAAAGCAACAATGAAATTACAACAACTGCGCTATATCTGGGAGGTTGCCCATCACGACCTGAATGTCTCCGCAACGGCCCAGAGCCTGTTTACCTCCCAGCCCGGTATTTCCAAGCAGATCCGGTTGCTGGAGGACGAACTGGGAATCGAGGTGTTCGCGCGCAGCGGCAAGCACCTGACCCGGATTACCCCGGGCGGGGAAACCATTATCCGGGAGGCGGGGGAGATCCTGCGCCGGGTGGAGGGCATCAAGAAGATTGCCCAGGAGTTCAGCAACCAGCGCAAGGGTGACCTCAGTATCGCCACCACCCACACCCAGGCACGCTACGCACTACCGCCGGTGATCCAGGGTTTTATCGAGACCTATCCGGACGTGTCCCTGCACATGCATCAGGGCACCCCCATGCAGATCTCGGAAATGGCCGCCAATGGTGCCGTGGACTTTGCCATCGCCACCGAGGCCATGGAGCTGTTCAACGACCTGATCATGATGCCCTGCTACCGCTGGAACCGCTGCGTGATCGTGCCCCGCAACCATCCCCTGGCGCAGCTCCCGGAGCTGACCCTGCCGGAACTGGCCAAGCACCCGATTGTCACCTACGTGTTCGGGTTCACCGGGCGTTCCAAGCTGGATGAAGCGTTCCAGGCGGAGGGGCTGGAACCCAAGGTGGTGTTCACCGCCGCCGATGCCGATGTCATCAAGACCTATGTCCGGCTGGGGCTGGGTGTGGGGATCATTGCCTCCATGGCCTACGACCCGGAGGCGGACTCCGACCTGGTGGCCCTGGATGCCAGCAAGCTGTTCCGACCCAGTGTGACCCGCATCGGTTTCCGCAAGGGTACCTTCCTGCGAGGCTATATGTACGACTTCATTGAGAGGTTTGCGCCGCACCTGACCCGCGACACCGTCAACGAGGTAGTGTCGCACCAGGGCAGCCGGCAGGAAATCGAGGACCTGTTCCGGGACGTGGAACTGCCCCTCTACTGAGGCGCGTCATCCCGGGATGCCGGGAGAGTGGCGGGCAGTTACCCGCTACGTCCCCGCAACACCCCGGGTGTTTGTCCAGACGGTCAGGCGTCGCTGGCAATCAGGTTGCCGGCGTGCAGCCCGCACTCCTTCTGGGTGGCTTCCTCCCACCACCAGCGGCCTTCCCGCTCATGCTGGCCGGGCAGTACCGGACGGGTACAGGGTTCGCAGCCGATGCTGACAAACCCCCGTTCATGGAGCTTGTTGTAGGGCGCTTCAGAGATACGGATGTAGTCCCACACCTCTTTTGACGTCCAGTTGGCCAGTGGATTGAACTTCACCAGTTCGCCACTGCGGCCCTCGAAGGCGTCGTCCAGTTGCACCACGGGCACTTCATTCCGGGTGCCGGGGCTCTGATCCTTACGCTGGCCGGTGATCCAGGCATCCAGGGTCTTCAGCTTGCGGCGCAGTGGCTCTACCTTGCGAATCCCGCAGCATTCACCGTGGCCATCCTCATAGAAGCTGAACATGCCTTTTTCCGTGACCAGGGCCTGGACCGCTTCGGCATCCGGGAACTGGAATTCGATGTCGATGCCGTAGTGCTTGCGCACACGCTCGAAGAACTCGTAGGTTTCCGGGTGCAGGCGACCGGTATCCAGGGAAAATACCCGCAGCCGGTCTGTCAGTTTGTGGGCCATCTCGATCAGGGCCACGTCTTCCGCGCCGCTGAAGGAAATGGCGATCTCGTCGTAGCGGGCCAGTGCCGCCTTGAGGATCGCCCTCGGGCTCTGGCCGTCCAACTCTCTCTGAAGCTGCTCAATGTCAGTCATCGAATTATCGTTATCCTGTGAAATGGTGACGCCAATTTATCACCAGATCGAAGGTTCATGAAGTAATCTGCAATCATAAGGTTATAGCAGGCCCATGTTCCGGCCAATATCCGTGTCCCCTGACAACGATGCAATTGGTGTCGGATTTTTCTATCATAGCGGGCCCATCGATCAACAAGCGGGCCATGCCCGGCCGGTAACAGGAGAATAGTGTGGAACTTGCGTGCCTTGACCTTGAGGGAGTGCTGATCCCGGAAATCTGGATCGCGTTTGCGGAGAAAACCGGGATTGAAGAGCTCAAGGCCACCACCCGGGACATCCCCGACTACGACGTGCTGATGAAGCAGCGGCTGCGACTGCTGGACGAGCATGGCTACGGCCTGCCGGCCATCCAGGAGGTGATCGGTGAGCTGGACCCGCTGCCCGGGGCCCCGGAGTTCCTGGACTGGCTGCGTGAGCGCTTCCAGGTGGTGATCCTGTCCGATACCTTCTACGAGTTCGCCATGCCGCTGATGAAGAAGCTCGGTTATCCCACGCTGCTGTGCCACAAGCTGGAGGTGAACGACGAGGGTCGCATCACCAACTACCTGCTGCGCCAGCGTGATCCTAAGCGTCAGTCGGTGCGGGCCTTCCAGTTGCTGAACTACCGGGTAATTGCCGCCGGTGACTCCTATAACGACACCACCATGCTGACCCAGGCCGAGGGCGGCATTCTGTTCCATGCACCCCGGAACGTGATTAAGGAATTTCCCCAGTTCCCGGCGGTGCAGGACTTCGAGGCCCTGAAGAAGACCTTCCTGGAGCTCAGCAACCGGTTCTGAGCCCACCCGGTGCCCGCGGCAATGCCGCGGGCTCCTTACTCCTTCCCCAACGCCTCCAGAGTGGAGAGCAAGCGCTGGATCTTGGTCAGGGATTCCTGGTATTCATCCTCCGGATCGGAGTCCGCCACGATACCGCAACCCGCCCAGCCGCGGATGCGGCCGTCCGCCAGGGTCTGCAGGCTGCGGATGGCGATGTTGCTTTCCAGCCGATTGTCCGCCCCCCACCAGAACAGGCTGCCGCAGTAGGGCTCCCGGGGGTGGGACTCCAGCTCATCGATGATCTCCATGGCACGGCGTTTGGGGGCTCCGGTAATGGAGCCGCCGGGAAAGGCGCCCAGCATGGCCTCGAAGGGCGTGGTGTCCGCTTCCAGGGTGCCGGTGACCGTACTCACCAGCTGGTGCACATTGCGGTAGCTTTCCACCTCGAAGAGCTGGGGAACCCGCACTGAGAAAGGTTTGCAGAAGTGGGACAGGTCGTTGCGGATCAGGTCCACAATCATCAGGTTCTCGGCCCGGTCCTTGGGGTTGGTGGCCAGTGCCCGGGCCAGGGCGCGGTCCTGCTCCGGGTCGCTCCCCCGGGGGCGGGTGCCCTTGATGGGCTTGCTGGTCACGCGGTCGCCATGGATTTCCAGGAACAGCTCCGGTGACACGCTCAGCAACTGCCAGTCGCCGGCGTTGAGGTAGCCGCCGTGGGGTACGGGGATAGCCTCGGTAAGGGCGTTCCAGGCCAGCCAGGGATCACCGTCGAAGCGTCCCTCGAACATCTGGGACAGATTGGCCTGGTAACAGTCCCCGGCCAGGATGTAGTCCAGTATGCGACGTACACCGGCCTGGTAGTCCGCCGCCGATGCCAGCGACCGGAACGGGGCAGTGAGCCGGAAGTCATGCCGGGCCGGCGTTTCCAGGCTGTTGGTGGTATACCCCAGGATGCGGGCTGCCAGGTCCGACGGACAGGATTCATGGAACAGGAGCCGGGCATCCCCCGACTCGGGGATCACCAGTTCCCAGGGGTAGGCGCCGGCCCAGCCGACACTGTCCAGGGCGTCACCCCGGCTGCGGAAACCGGGAACTGTCTGTCTTCCGGCTTCGTAGAACAGGCTGCCGGCGATGCCGCCACAGGTGTCCCCGCTGACCAGTCGCCGGTGTTCCCCGAGGATGTCGGAGACGGTAGCGGCGAACCGCTGCGGGTCGTCCGGAAAGCGCCATTCCCGGACCGGCAGGGCGCTGATCCGCCGGCAATTGCCCCGGTCCGTGTCCAGGCAGATAAAACCCTCAAGCCCGGAGAGGGCATCAACGATACCGTCGAGTCGGGAACGGGAGACTGTGTAGCGGGTCAACATCCGGAAACCTGATCGGGTCGTGGGGCTGAATAGGCCGCACATGATACCCTATTATTCATCGGGGGACCTCCGGATAAGCCCGGATCACCGGTTCCTCAAGAAGGGTCCAGAAGTAAGGAAGTAGCGTTGCCAGCCATCAGACTCAAGGCCAATCGCCGCTGGCGGGCGTGGGTGAACCGCCGGATTCCGCGGCAGGATCAGCGCCACCTGGACCGGCGTTCCATCTTCATCCTGCCCACCGGTGCTGGTGTGGTGTTCGGCGTGTTGCTGGTGGTCATGCTGCTCACCGGCATCAATTACCAGAACAGCCTGATCTACCTGCTCACCTTCCTGCTGGGGGCCCTGTTCGTGGCGGCCATGCACCAGACCCACAACAACCTCAGTGGCCTGGATATCGCCATGGTGAAAGCCGGCGAGGGCTTTGCCGGTGAGCCGATTGCCTTCCAGGTCCGCTTGCAGGCGGCCCACGACGCGACCGCTATCGATCTGCTCAACGACGACGGCCCGGGCGCAAGCCTGTCGGTTCCCGGTGGTACGCTGGTGGACGGGGCCATTGAGGTGCCCAGTCGCGAGCGGGGTTACCTGCTGCCCGACCGGGTGCGGGTGGAAACCCGCTTTCCCTTTGGTTTATTGGTGGCCTGGTCCTGGCTGCGACCGGCTACGCCAGCCATTGTCTACCCCCGTCCGATCACGCCGCCCCAGGCGCCGGAAGGCACCACCGACGGAGAGAACATGGAGGCGGATCAGCGCAGCCAGGGGCAGGACCAGGTGGAACTACGACCCTGGCGGGAAGGGGACCTCAGTGCCCGGGTGGACTGGAAGCGTTACTCCCGGAATGGCGAAATGGTGGTGGCGGACTGGCAGGGGGAACTGGGCAGTCCCCAGTGGCTGGACTTCGAGGGATTTCCCGGTGCCGATCACGAACTGCGCCTGAGCTACCTGACGGCCCTGGTCCAGGAGCGTTCCCAGGCCGGAGAGGTCTGGGGCCTGCGTCTGCCCGGGCTGACCATTGAGCCGGACCAGGGCGACCAGCACCGCAAGCAGTGCCTCCGGGCTCTGGCCACCTGGCGACAGACACCGCCGCAGGGGGAGGGCGATCGATGAGTACCCGCGCCCCCATGCTGCCCAGCGGCGCACTGCTCTGGTTGCTGTGCGGATTCCTGGTACTGCTGTTGCCCCAGTGGGACCGCCTGCCCCTGTGGCTGTTGGCAGCGTGCCTGTTGCTGGCCGGCTGGCGCTGGGCGGTCCAGCAGGGCCGAGTACGACTGCCCGGGCGATGGCTGCGGCTGGGGGTAATGGGCACTCTGGTTGCCGCCTATGTGGCCACGGTCAGCGGTCATTTCAGTGTCGATACCGCAGCGTCGTTCTTTGTCCTCGCCGTCGGCTTGAAATGGCTAGAGACCCGGACCCGGCGGGATTTCTTCGTGCTGTTCTTCATCCTGACCTACCTCGCCGCGGTGAACTTCCTGTTTCAGCAGGGGATTGGCTGGACGCTGGTCACCCTGGCCGGGATTGTCCTGCTGCTGGTGGCCCTGCAGATGCTCCATACCCCCGGTGCCTCTCACAGTCCGGCCAGGGGATTACGGCGGCTGGGGGGCATGATGCTCAAGACCCTGCCGGTGGTACTGGCACTGTTTATCTTTTTTCCCCGTATGGCGCCCCTGTGGAGTGTGCCACTGGTGTCCGGTGAAGCCCGCACCGGGCTGTCGGACTCCATGACTCCGGGGGACATCTCCAGCCTGGCCCAGAACAGCGACCGGGCCTTCCGGGTCACCTTTGGGGGCGCCATACCCGCCCACCGGGACCGGTACTGGCGGACCCTGATCCTGGACCGGTTCGACGGCAATACCTGGAGCCAGTGGCAGGACGAACCACCATCGCCGCTGGGGCGTGTCGACCTGGATGCCGGCATCGGCGACCTGGCCGACAACCAGTACGACGTGCTGATGGAAGCCTCCGGCGAGCGCTGGGTCTACGCCCTGGACAACTCCCGGGCGGTGTCTGGCAATGTCAGCCCGGTGCCGGGCAATCTGTTCCGGCTGGACCGACCGGCAGATACCTCGGTGCGCTATCGAATGGCCCTGGAGCCTGCCGCCGAGGATCCGCGTCCGCTGAATCCTTCGGAACGACGCCGATACCTGCAATTGCCGGAACAGGGCAATGAACGCAGCCGCCGGCTGGCCCGGGAACTGTCCGCCGCCACCGACTCCGACATGGAGCTGGCGCAGTCGATCCTGACGCGCTTCCGGCAACAGGAATATTTCTACACCCTGCGACCGCCCACCATGCCCGACAACCCGGTGGACGCCCTGTTATTTGATACCAAGCGGGGATTCTGCGCCCACTACGCCAGTGCCACCACTTTCCTGCTGCGGTCCGCCGGCATCCCGTCCCGTATCGTGGCGGGTTACCAGGGCGGTTCCACCGGCGCCGATGATGCCTACCTGATCGTACGCCAGTACGATGCCCATGCCTGGGTGGAGGCCTGGGTGGCGGGCCGTGGCTGGGTCAGGCTGGACCCCACCGCCGCCATCGCACCGGAGCGTATCGAGTCCGGCTTGCGGGACGCCGTGGCGGAGGAAGGCTCGTTCCTGGAGGACAACTGGACCTCGCCCCAGCGGTATGGGGATGTGGCGGTGGTGGAATGGCTGAGCTTGCAGATGGATCGGGTCAACTATCAATGGCAGCGTTGGGTAGTGGGTTACCAGGGGCAGTCCCAGATGGACCTGATGAGTCGCCTGCCGGGCAACATCGGCCTCAAGGAACTGGGTTACATCACCGCGTCCCTGGTGGGACTGGCCCTGCTGGTGGCGGCGGTGATCACCGCCCTGCGTCACACTGGTGGTCGCCAGGCGGATCCGGTCGCCCTGCTGGTGGATCGCTGGGTGCGGGCCCTCCGGCAGCAGGGTGTCACCGTACCGGCAGGAGTGACTCCCGAGCAGCTGGCCCATATCACAGCCGGCCAGGCGCCGTCCGCCGGCCGCCTGGCCCTGGCCTTTGCCCGCGACCTGAACAACCATTACTATGGCCCCAGTCCCCGTCGGTCGAGGACCGACAACCGGCAGGAGGCTCTCGGCCCGAGGGTCATGCGGCGCCGGCTGTCGGCCATCCGGCGGGCCCTCAGGGAACGCCCCAAACCATCGCCAAGCAGGAACCGCCCGTGACCCGAATGCCCTGGCTGACGCCAGCACTGGAACCCTTTGCGCAGGCCCTGGACCAGGGGCGGCTGCCCCATGCAACCCTGATCCACGGGGAACGGGGCGTGGGCAAGCGGCAACTGGCGGAGTCGATTGCCGCCTTGCTGGTGTGTGACCAGCGAACCGGAGGCAGCCGCGAGGCCTGTGGCCAGTGCCGCCAGTGTCTGCTGGTGGCGGGGGAGTCCCACCCCGATATCCGGGTCTACCAGCCGGAGAAATCCCGCATGATCCGTATCGACCAGGTGAGGGCGTTGTCCCAGTTTGCCGTGGCCTCGCCCCAGGTGGCCGGCCTCAAGGTGGCCGTGGTGGACCGGGCGGACCAGCTCAACATCAACGCCGCCAACGCGCTGCTCAAGACCCTGGAGGAACCGGCATCGGATGTGGTGCTGCTGTTGCTGCAGGAAACCGGTCGACCGGTGTTGCCCACCATCCGGTCCCGCTGTCGCATCATGCCGGTGGCGACGCCACCGGCCGCAGAGGCCGCCAGTTGGCTTTTTGCCCGGCTGGGTGAGCGGGACGATGCCCCGGAGACGGACCAACAGGCCCTGGCCCTGCATCTGGCCGGCGGGGCGCCCAGACTGGCACTGGAGTTGCTGGACACCGGTTTCCTGGAACAGCGTGAGGCGGCACTGGAGGCGTTCCGGCAGTTCATGAAGGGCGCGGTATCGGTGGCGACCGCCGCCAGGGCCTTCCGGGGTCTGGGCCACGAGGCCACCCTCAACCTGATGGAAGGCTGGGCCAATGACCTGGCCCGTGCCATGGCCGGTGGCGAGCCCCGGGACCCCGGTATCGCGGAAGTGGTACGATACCTGGCGTCGGGCAATCCGCCATGGCGGGCCCAGGAACTTGTGGACGCCATCCGCGAATCCCGACGCGCCCTGGTGAATAATGTGAACCCCGAGCTGGAGACCGACCGCCTGCTGATCCAGTGGCGAAGCCTGATGCCCCGGCGTAAGCGGGCAGGGTAGGTCTGCTAGACTAACGATACATTCAGCCTGCGGAACTGTTGCCGCGGCGACACAAATACAAAAGCTGGAGGAAAGCCATGGGTCCTGGTTTTGGCGCACGCAGTGGTATCCTGACCCTGACCATCAAGGACAAGGCGGTGCTGTATGCCGCCTACATGCCCTACATCCGCCAGGGTGGGCTGTTTATTCCCACCCAGAAGCAGTACCAGTTGGGGGATGAGGTCTTCCTGCTGCTCAACCTGATGGATGAACCCGAGAAGATCCCGGTGGCCGGCAAGGTGGTCTGGATCACGCCACGGGGGGCACAGGGCAACCGTGCCGCCGGCATTGGTGTGCAGTTCAACGGTGAGGACGAAACCGCGCGGACCAAGATCGAATCCTACCTGGCGGGCTCCCTGAGTTCCGACCGGCCCACCCATACCATGTAACGTCCGGGCGCGGCTGCCCGTTGTTCTGTTTTAAGGAAAGTCTGCTTTCATGAACCAGTCCCTGTCCCCGGACCTGCCCCCTGATTCCGAATCCGACTTCAGGGAGGTGCGCTGGCCCCTGAAACACCTGACCCTGGCGGGGCTGCACTGGCCGGCCAGCGACGCCGATCCGGGGGCCACTCCGGTACTGATGCTCCATGGCTGGCTGGATAACAGCCTGACCTTCTACCGGTTGGCGCCGACCCTGCGGTCCATGGGAGATATCTGGGCCCTGGACCATGCCGGCCACGGTTACTCCGACCATCGACCAGAGGGCCAGAGCTACCTCCTGGCGGACTACGTGGCCGATCTGGCGGAACTGATCGAGACGCACTTTGCCGATCACGATCAGGTGGACCTGGTGGGCCATTCCCTGGGCGGCATTGTTTCCATGCTGTATGCGGCGGCGTTTCCCGAGAAGGTTCGCCGGCTGGTGATGATCGACAGCCTGGGCCCCATCTCCAAGGCACCGGAGGAATCGGTCAGCCAGCTTCGCCGGGGCATCCGCAAGCGCCTGTCCGGTTCCGGTGCCAGTACCGGCTATCCGTCTCTGGACGACGCTGCGAAGTTGCGGACCCGGGGGCGCAATCCGCTGTCTGTGGAGGTGGCCAGGGTAATGCTCTCCCGCAACCTGGAGCAGGGGCCTGAGGGCTGGCTCTGGCGCACCGATCCCCGGCTGCGTCACCCGTCCACCATGGTATTCTCGGAGGAACAGGTGATGAGCTTCGTGCGCTCGGTGTCGGCGCCGATCCTGCTGATCCGGGCGGAACAGGGTCTGCTGGCGTCCTTCGAGCGCTGGCAGCAACGCTTCGACGCCCTGGCCAATGTCCGTTGCCTGGATATCGACGGCGGACACCACTGCCACCTGGACGGTGATATCACGCCGGTGGAGCAGGGAATCCGGGCGTTCCTGGCTGGGGAGTAGTAGCCATGTCGATACCTGCTTTCATCCAACTCCGGGCCCTGCTGGTGCTGACGGTGCTGTTGGTTCCGTTCGCCGCACAGGCCAGCCTGCTCCCTGACTTTCCGTTGTCCACCCTGGAGGAGGAGCGGTCAATCACCGCGGCCAGCCACCGGGTCATGCTCAGCGCCATTCGTGAGGTGGGGGATGAGGTCCGTGCCGAACGTTCGGTCCGGCTGGAGGTGGATGGTACCGGCCACCTCTACCTGCTGGATCGGGATGCCAATCGCCAGGATGCCCGGGCCTGGTATCTTAAACAGTTGCAGGCGCGCAACGCGACCATCCTGTTCCAGTGCGAGGGCCGCCAGTGCGGTCGGAGCAATGTATGGGCCAACCAGGTCTTTGACCAGGCCAGTCTCTATGGTCGTGATACCAACCAGGACTACCTGGTGGCGGGCTGGCAGGATGAGGCGGGCCAGCGCTGGCTGGTGCTCCTTTACACGGTTACCCGGGGCAACCAGCGGGACCACCTGTGGGTGGAACAACTCAGGCTGGCCGACGGGGCGGAAATCCCGGGGTTCCAGGGCATCGGCAGTCGTGTTGTCGGGCCGGTGATCGTGCCCTGGGAAGGGGATATGTCCGTCCGTTTCGACTGGGACGTGGAGACCCGTCGCCGCATAGAGTCCATGGCCAAAACCGAAGGCAGCCGGGTGGCAATAGCCGCCTTTACCGGCCTGGAGGACGACGAAAGGGTCGAGGACGCCATCGAACGGGCGGAACGGGCCGCAGGAACGATGTCCGACCTGCTGGACCGTTCGGGCATCTCCCGCTCCCGTCACCTGATACAGGGCATTGGCCCGCTGGTTGACGTGGCATCACCGGGGCGCCCCGAAAACCGCATCGAGATCCTGGTCATCGCACCACCGGCAGGAGGATCGACGGATGACTAGCCGGAAAAAATCAGCGTCCGGGCCATCCGGAGGGAGCAGGACGCCCGCGATCGAAACTTCTGCAGCCGGACCGCAGCCGGCGGCAACTGAAGCCCGCGGGATTGATGCCCCGCCAGAGCAGCGGAAGCGGGTGGCGCTGGCCCTCGGGTCCGGGGGCGCCCGGGGGTATGCCCATATCGGCGCCATCGAGGTACTGGAGGAGCGAGGTTACGAGATCGTGGCCATTTCCGGCTGTTCCATGGGGGCTCTGATCGGCGGGGTGTATGCCGCCGGCAAGATGCAGGCCTACAAGGACTGGGTCACCGGGCTGGGTCAGTTCGACGTGCTCAAGTTGCTGGATGTGACCCTGAACTCGGTGGGTGCGATCCGGGGGGAGAAGGTTTTCTCCGTGGTCCGGGACATGCTGGGGGACACCCGCATCGAGACCCTGCCGATTGCCTACACCGCCGTGGCCACGGACCTGCTGGGGCACCGGGAGATCTGGTTCCAGGAAGGGCCGCTGGACCAGGCGATCCGTTCCTCTATCGCCATTCCCGGACTGATCACTCCGGTAATATTGAATGGCCGGGTGCTGGTGGACGGTGCGCTTCTCAACCCGCTGCCCATCATGCCTACCATTTCCGCCCACGCCGACATGGTGTTTGCGGTTAACCTCAGTGGCGAGAACGACCGGGATAGCCGTATTCCCGATGCCGCCTTCCATCCCCTGGACGACGACAGCGAGCTGGACGAATGGATCGGCAAGATCCGCGACAAGGCCTCGCGCTGGCTCGACTGGGAGGCTCTGAAATCCTTCGGGGGCCGCCGGGATATGGGGAGCCCGGTAAAAGGTGACTCCCCGGAGGAGAAACTCGAGGACGAAGTCCGGGAGCAGAGTGAAGAGAAGCCGTCGGCGGATCGCGACCCCTGGCAGGAGACGGGTACCATCAACTGGGACAAGCTGGGCATCGGCAAGTTCGACATCATGAACCTGACCATCGAGACCATGCAGAGCGCCCTGGTGCAGTACAAACTGGCCGGCTATCCGCCGGACCTGCTGGTGAACGTGCCCAAAAATTCCTGCCGTACCTACGATTATCACAAGGCACCGGAGCTGATTCAGATTGGCCGCGAACGCATGCACGCCGCCCTGGACCGGTTCGAGAAGAACCGCAACAGCTCAGGGCCGCTGGCGCTCTGACAGCGGGGCTGCCCGGCACGACGAATCCGCGTATAATCCGCCCACAACATTCATTGCCCGCCGCCATGGCGGAGCTGGCAGAAGGAACCGGCAGTGACCCGTCCCATCGACGAACTGATTACCGTACGGGATTACCTGCGCTACGCGGCGTCCCGTTTCAGCGAAGCCGGCCTCTACTTTGGCCACGGCACCGACAACGTCTGGGACGAGGCGGTGTTGCTGGTGATGCGCAGCCTGCACCTGCCGCTGGAGAACAACACCCTGTTCCTGGACGCGCGGCTGACCCGTGACGAACGCCAGGTCATCCTGGAGCGTATCGACCGGCGTGTCCATGATCGCAAGCCGGTGGCCTACCTGATTGGTGAGGCCTGGTTCATGGGGTTGCCGTTCAAGGTGGATGAACGGGTACTGGTACCCCGGTCCCCCATGGCGGAATTGCTGGAGGCGGGCCTGCAGCCCTGGCTGGCGGACCATCCGGTGGAGCGGGTGCTGGACCTGTGCACCGGCAGCGGTTGCATCGGGATTGCTGCCGCGAGCGTATTCACCGATGCACGGGTGGACCTGTCCGACGTATCGGATGATGCCCTTGAAGTGGCCCGCACCAACATCCAGCTCCACGGGCTTGAAGACCGGGTGAGGGCGGTACGGTCCGATGTGTTCGACGGAATCGAGGGCCGTTACGACGTTATCCTGAGCAACCCGCCCTACGTGGATGCCGAGGACATGGCGGACATGCCTGACGAATACCACCATGAGCCCAGGCTCGGCCTGGAAGCGGGCCAGGACGGCCTGGCTATTGCCCATCGCATACTGGACCAGGCCGCCGACCACCTGAACCCGGGCGGGCTGCTGATTGTGGAGGTGGGTAATAGCTGGGGCGCGCTGGACGATGCCTACCCGGAACTCCCGTTTACATGGCTGGAGTTCGAGAACGGGGGCGATGGCGTATTCCTGCTGACCCGTGAAACCCTGGTGGAAGGCCTCGACAGAACCTGATTCGGATTTTAACTTTCAACCACAAGATACTGAATTATGTCCGGAAACACCTTTGGAAAACTGTTCACCGTCACCTCCTTCGGTGAGAGCCACGGCCTGGCCCTGGGCTGCATCATCGATGGTTGCCCTCCGGGTCTGGAGCTGAGCGAGGCCGACCTGCAGGCGGACCTGGACCGCCGCAAGCCGGGCACGTCCCGTCATACCACCCAGCGCCGGGAGGCGGACGAGGTGAAGATCCTGTCCGGGGTGTTCGAGGGTCGGACAACCGGCACCCCCATCGGCCTGGTGATCGAGAATACCGACCAGCGCTCCAAGGATTACTCGAAAATCGCCAACCAGTTCCGACCGGCCCATGCCGACTACACCTACATGCACAAGTACGGTGTACGGGACTACCGTGGCGGCGGTCGCTCCTCCGCCCGGGAGACCGCCATGCGGGTGGCCGCCGGCGGGGTGGCGCGCAAGTACCTGGAGCAGCGTCTGGGCATCCGCATCCGCGGTTACCTGTCCCAGCTTGGCCCCATCAAGGCGGAAACCTTCGACTGGGAGCAGGTGCACCAGAACCCGTTCTTCTGCCCGGATGCCAGCAAGGTGCCGGAGATGGAAGCGTACATGGATGCCCTGCGCAAGGAGGGTAACTCCATTGGCGCGCGCATCAATGTGGTGGCCGATGGGGTGCCACCCGGCCTGGGCGAGCCCATCTTCGACCGGCTGGACGCGGACCTGGCCCACGCCCTGATGAGCATCAACGCCGTCAAGGGCGTGGAGATCGGCGCCGGCTTCGACTCGATCACCCAGAAGGGAACCGAGCACCGGGACGAAATGACCCCGGAAGGCTTCCTGTCCAACAATGCCGGTGGTGTGCTCGGGGGCATTTCCTCCGGCCAGCCCATTGTCGCGAGCATCGCCCTGAAGCCCACCTCCAGCCTGCGACTGCCGGGGCAGAGCATCGATGTGGACGGCAACCCGGTGGAAGTGGTTACCACCGGTCGCCATGACCCCTGCGTCGGCATCCGGGCAACGCCCATTGCCGAGGCCATGATGGCCATCGTGCTGATGGATCACTACCTGCGCCATCGGGGGCAGAACGGCGATGTCGAGGTTACCACCCCGAATATCGGGCAGCGTTGACAGCGGGGGCGTAGCGCCCCCGTAACGGCTTTACCGGACGACCTGAATCTCAAGGAAAACCGTTATTTACTGGCGACTCTCAAACCTCTACTTCTGGTTCTTCGCCCTGCTGGGCTCGCTGCTGCCCTACTGGTCCCTGTACCTGGAAGGGCGGGGATTCTCCTACCTGCAGATCGCCACCCTGATGGCGACCATCCAGCTCACCAAGATCGTGGCCCCCAGCATATGGGGCTGGATCGGCGACCAGACCGGCCTGCGGGTCCGGCTGGTACGCTTCGGTGCCGTGGTGGGCTCACTGTGCTTTGCCGGCGTGTTCCTGGAGCCTGGTTTTTATGGGCTGCTGTTGGTGATGCTGCTGTTCACCTTCTTCTGGAACGCCATCCTGCCGCTGTACGAGGTCATCACCCTGCGGGTGCTGGGCTCAAAGAAAGAGAAGTACGGTCGCATCCGCCTGTGGGGGTCGGTGGGCTTTATCGGCGGTGTCGCCATCATTGGCGCCATACTGGAGTTTATCCCGATCACCATGCTGCCATGGTTGCTGTTACCGGTGTTTGCGGGTATCGCCGTATCCACCTTCCTGGTGCCCTCGGAACGGGGCGCCCAGAAAACCAGTGCCCCCAACGGTAGCCTGAAAGCCATCGTCGGTCACCCGGCGGTGATTGCCTTCTTCGGCATGAACTTCCTGCTCCAGGTCTCCCACGGCGCCTATTACACCTTCTTCAGCATCCACCTGGAACAGCACGGTTACGGCAAACTCCCCATCGGCCTGCTGTGGTCCCTGGGCGTAATTGCCGAAATCGGACTGTTCGTGGTCATGCACCGACTCACACGGTATTTCAGCGTCCGCCAGATTGCCATCGGCGCCCTGGTGCTCACCATGGTGCGCTGGATCCTGATTGCCGAAGTCACCGATGTGGTGCCGGTACTGATCTTCGCCCAGCTACTGCACGCCGCCTCCTACGGGGCCCTCCACGTGATCTCCGTACAGTACGTGCAGGGTTTCTTCGGCCAGCACCACCACGGGCAGGGCCAGGCCCTATACAGCGGCCTGACCTTCGGCGCCGGCGGCGCCGTGGGTGCCTGGCTATCCGGCTTCCTGGTGGACGGCTTCAGCACGTCCGCCGCCTTCTGGGGTGGTGCAGTGGCCATGGTCTTCGCCATCTTTATCACCTGGCGCTGGTTACAGCCGCCGCCAGACGCCGCCGCTACCTGATCTCACCGGCGATCGTTAGCAGGGCCCGGGACTGGGGACTGAGTGACCGCCCCCGCAACCCGATGGCGCCCAGGAAACGACTGACCCGGTGCTTGATCGGCAGCACCGTCAGCGAATCATCCACCATGCTAACCGGCAATACACTCCAGCCCAGGCCGACACCGGCCATCACCTTCAGGGTTTCCATATAGTTCGTGGGCATGGGCAGGTTCAGGGACAGATCCGCATCCAGGAACAACCGGCTCACCGTCCGGTAGGTGGCCGTCCCCGCTTCGGGCAACAAGGCGTCATAGCCCGACAGTGCGGCCAGATCCGGCGCCGCCATACCGGCCAGCGGATGCTCCGGCGACACTACAAACACCATCTCATCCTCCCACCGGGCGTGCACCTCGAACGACTGGTCCATACTCTCGCTCAGCGTCACGAACGCCAGCTCCGCCGACCGCCGCCGCATGCGGTCATAGGCCCCTTCCGAATCCATGAACTGCAGACCCAGCGTCACATCCGGATACTCCCGGTTCAGCCGCTGGAGCCAGGCGGGCAGGTGATGCAGACCAATATGGTGACTGGCAATCAGCGACAGGTGACCGGCCACCTCGCCATCCCGGTCCTGCAGGGCCAGCCGGGCGTTATGGACCTCATCCAGAATGCGCCGGGCATGGGGCAGCAACCGGGCACCGGCGTCCGTCAGGCGGATTTGTCGATGGCTGCGTTCAAGCAGTGGGGTGCCAAGCTGGTTCTCCAGTGCGGCCAATCGTTTGCTGATGGCGGGCTGGGTTAGATGGAGGGTTTCGGCGGCTTCTGAAAAAGAGCCTTGGTCGATAATGGTTATAAACGCTTTGAGGGCATTGGAATCCATGCGGTTACTCCAAGAGCGACTGGCACCTGGTCAGAAAGACGGGGAGGGGGATGGCTTTTCCGGACCGTCGAGCGCCATGGACGGCGCTCGTCGAGCCCTACAGGGATGTACTTGCGGGGCGTGTCCGGAAAAGCCATACCGCTCACCGGCCATGCCACCATGGGTCTCAGGCTACCCAGGTCAGTCGAGCAGGTTTGGTTCTCTCACTATAGCATTCCAAACTGGAATGAAGAGAATGAAAAACATGAATTGAGGTTATTCGCCACAGGGGAGTAAAATTCCCCACATAGCAGTCAAAACCAAGACCCGAATAACCGAGAGAGACCAAACCATGGCGGGCAAGACCTTATACGACAAATTGTGGGACGACCACCTGGTCAAACAGCGGGAAGATGGCTCCGCACTGATCTACATCGACCGGCACTTGCTCCACGAAGTCACCTCACCACAGGCCTTCGAAGGCCTGCGCCTGGCCAACCGCAAACCCTGGCGCATCGACGCCAACATCGCCACGCCGGACCACAACGTGCCCACAACCGACCGCGAACGTGGCGTGGAAGGCATCGTTGACCCCGTGTCCCGCATCCAGGTGGAAACCCTCGACAGGAACTGCGACGAGTTTGGCATCCTCGAATTCAAGATCAAGGACCAGCGCCAGGGCATCGTCCATGTCATTGGGCCGGAGCAGGGCGCCACACTGCCGGGCATGAGCATCGTCTGCGGTGACTCCCACACCTCCACCCACGGCGCCTTCGGCTGCCTCGCCCACGGCATCGGCACCTCCGAAGTGGAACATGTACTGGCCACCCAGTGTCTGGTCCAGCAGAAAATGAAGAACATGCTGGTCAAAGTGAACGGCAAGCTCGGCCCCGGGGTTACCGGCAAAGACGTGGTACTGGCCATCATCGGCAAAATCGGCACCGCCGGTGGCACCGGCTACGCCATCGAATTCGGTGGCGACGCCATCCACGACCTGAGCATGGAAGCCCGCATGACCATCTGCAACATGTCCATTGAAGCGGGCGCGCGGGTAGGCATGGTCAGCGTTGACGACACCACCATCGATTACGTCAAGGGACGCCCCTTCTCGCCCAAGGGCGACCAGTGGGACGAGGCGGTAGAGTACTGGCGCACCCTGCATAGCGACGCCGACGCCGAGTTTGACAAGGTCATCGAACTGGAAGGCTCGGAGATCCAGCCGCAGGTAAGCTGGGGCACCTCGCCGGAAATGGTGGCAGGCGTTGGCAGCAACGTGCCCGACCCGGCAGCCGAGGAAGATCCGATCAAACGGGAAGGCATCGTGCGGGCGCTCAAGTACATGGGCCTCGACGCCAACATGAAGATTACCGACATCAAGCTGGACCGGGTGTTTATCGGGTCCTGCACCAACAGCCGTATCGAGGACCTGCGCGAGGCGGCCAAGGTTGTGAAGGGCCGGAAGGTCTCCCCGATCCTCAAGCAGGCTATGGTGGTTCCCGGCTCAGGTCTGGTAAAAGCCCAGGCCGAACAGGAAGGCCTGGACAGGATCTTCATCGAAGCCGGCCTGGAATGGCGCGACCCGGGCTGCTCCATGTGCCTGGCTATGAACGCCGACAAGCTGGGGCAGGGGGAGCATTGCGCGTCCACCTCCAACCGCAACTTCGAGGGCCGTCAGGGCTTTGGTGGCCGCACCCACCTGGTCAGCCCGGCCATGGCTGCGGCAGCCGCCATCAACGGCCATTTCGTTGATGTCCGCGAGATGATGAACTGATCCACAGGAGACAGACCATGAGAGCATTGCAGCAACACAAGGGCATCGTCGCCCCCATGGACCGGTCCAATGTGGATACGGACATGATCATCCCCAAGCAGTTTCTCAAGTCCATCAAACGGACCGGCTTCGGCCCCAACCTGTTTGATGAGCTGCGCTATATGGACGAAGGCAAGCCGGACCAGGACTGCTCCCAGCGGCCCATCAACCCGGATTTCTTCCTGAACCAGGAACGGTATCGCAACGCCAGCGTGCTGCTGGCCCGCCGCAACTTCGGTTGTGGGTCCAGCAGGGAGCATGCGCCCTGGGCCCTCGACGATTTCGGTTTCCGGGTGATCATTGCCCCGAGCTTTGCCGATATTTTTTACAACAACTGCTTTAAGAATGGACTGTTACCTATTGTTCTTCCTGAAGAAACTGTCGACCAGCTGTTCCAGGAAATCGAGGCCAATGAGGGCTACGAGCTGTCCGTGGATCTGGAGAGCCAGACCGTGACCACGCCATCCGGCGAGTCCTTCAGCTTCGAGGTGGACGACTTCCGCCGCCACTGCCTGCTCAACGGCCTGGATGATATCGGTGTCACCCTTGAGGATGCCGACCTGATCCGTGAATACGAGAACAGCCGTCGTGAAACAGCCCCCTGGCTGTTCAATGCCGGCCACTGAAAACGCTGACGCTATTCGCTGAATCAACGCTGAATCAACAAGGAAAACACACATGTCCAGAACCGTACTCATGCTACCTGGTGACGGAATCGGCCCCGAGATTGTCACCGAGGCGGAAAAGGTCCTGCGCAAGATAAACGACCAGTTCAACCTGCAGTTGCACTTCGAGCAGGCCCTGGTGGGCGGTGCCGCCATCGACGAAACCGGCGAACCGCTACCGAATAAAACCCTGGATCAGGCAAAGAAGGCCGATGCGATTCTGCTCGGTGCTGTGGGCGGCCCCAAGTGGGATGGCCTGGAAATGGCCAAGCGGCCCGAAAAGGGCCTGCTGGGTCTGCGCTCCAACCTGGAGCTGTTTGCCAACCTGCGTCCGGCCATCCTGTATCCGCAACTGGCCTCGGCTTCGTCCCTCAAGCCCGAGGTGGTCTCCGGGCTGGATATCATGATTGTCCGGGAACTCACCGGCGGCATTTACTTCGGTCAGCCCCGGGGCGTCCGAAAACTGGAAGGCGGGGAGCGTCAGGGTTATAACACCTATGTCTACAGCGAATCCGAGATCCGCCGCATCGGCCGGGTGGCCTTTGAAGCCGCTCAGCAGCGCGACGGCAAGCTGTGCTCCGTGGACAAGGCCAATGTGCTGGAAGTGACCGTGCTGTGGCGGGAAATCATGGACGACCTGGCGAAGGAATACCCGGACGTGGAGCTGTCCCACATGTACGTGGATAACGCCGCGATGCAGTTGGTCAGGGCGCCCAAGCAGTTCGACGTGATTGTGACCGGTAACATGTTTGGTGATATCCTTTCGGATGAAGCGGCAATGCTCACCGGCTCCATTGGCATGTTGCCATCCGCTTCCCTGAACTCTGAAAAACAGGGCATGTACGAGCCCTGTCATGGTTCAGCGCCGGATATTGCCGGTCAGGGCATTGCCAATCCGCTGGCCACCATTCTCAGTGGTGCCATGATGCTGCGTTACAGCCTCGGTGAGGAAAAAGCCGCCGAGGCCATTGAGGCGGCGGTCAGCAAGGTGCTGGACCAGGGGCTGCGTACCGCGGACATCATGTCCGAGGGCGCGACGCAGGTGTCCACCCGGGAAATGGGTGAGGCTGTCCTCACGGCCCTGTAACGGTCAGCCCATCGGCCGGCACCCACGAAACCCGACGGTAGCAGGATGCCGCTGCCGCGGGATCATCCATCCGGTCCCTGCCAGCGATAACGGCAGTGGGCGGGCATAGAGTCACAAAGGTCGCACATGAAGCGAGTTGGACTTGTAGGTTGGCGTGGCATGGTGGGCTCGGTCCTCATGCAGCGCATGCGTGAAGAAAACGATTTTGCCGATATCGATCCGGTGTTCTTTTCCACTTCCCAGACCGGGAAGCCGGCCCCGGACGTTGGCAAGGAAGGCGTCCCGCCACTCCAGGACGCCTTTGACGTTGGCACCCTGAAAACCATGGATGTCATTGTCACCTGCCAGGGTGGTGATTACACCACCGCGGTATACCAGAAACTCCGTGATGCGGGCTGGGATGGCTACTGGATTGATGCCGCCTCCACCCTGCGCATGGTGGACCACTCCGTGATCGTACTGGATCCGGTGAACCGTAACGTCATTGACGAAGCCCTGGGTAAGGGCGTCAAGGACTATATCGGCGGTAACTGCACCGTCAGCCTGATGATGCTGGCGCTGGGTGGCCTGCTGGAGCAGGACCTGATCGAGTGGGTGTCCCCCATGACCTATCAGGCGGCCTCCGGCTCCGGTGCCCAGAACATGCGGGAACTGCTCAACCAGATGGGTTCACTCAACGGTGCCGTGAAGTCCGAGCTTGAAGACCCGTCGTCAGCCATCCTGGAAATCGACCGCAAGGTTACTGACACCATGCGTTCCGGGAACTTTCCCACCGAGCATTTCCAGGTGCCCCTGGCGGGCAGCCTGATTCCGTTTATCGACAAGCAGCTCGATAACGGCATGAGCAAGGAAGAATGGAAAGCCGGCGTGGAGACCAACAAGATCCTGGGTCGCAGCGATAACCCGATCCCCATTGATGGTATCTGCGTGCGGATTGGTGCCATGCGCTCCCACAGTCAGGCCCTGACCATCAAACTGAAGAAGGATCTGCCGATCGACGAGATCGAGTCGATCCTGGCGAAGGCCAACGATTGGGTGAAGGTGGTTCCGAATGAGAAGGAAGCCACCATGGCGGAGCTGACCCCGGCCAAGGTGACCGGCACGCTGAGTGTGCCCATTGGCCGGATTCGCAAGCTGACCATGGGACCGGAGTACATTTCCGCCTTCACGGTCGGGGACCAGTTGCTCTGGGGGGCGGCTGAACCTCTGCGCCGGATGCTGCGCATCCTCCAGGAGCGTTGAAAAACTGACGATTGCAAAGTCGTATAATGCCAACTGTGTACCGTTTCAGGTAACACGTCAGGGGCGCCGGCTGAAATCAGCCGCCGCCCCTGTTATTTTTTCGGGATCTTTTCTCAGTTTGTTCCAAAAATGAGACGGAATAAGCCATCGAATGCTGGAAATGGCGTATCGTGTCCTGAAAGTCTCGACTCAGGCCGATGGTCACCGACCTGTTTTCAGAGGGTTTCTAAACTTGGAGTCACAACTGTTTCCGTGAAATACATCAGGAAGTGGTGCAAAGATGCGGTGTGATTGATTGATAAAGCTGGCATTATCAACAATACTCTCTTCACTCTAAAATTAAAAAAGTGAAAGTCATCCAACCTCGTCCGATTCTGTATTCATCTAGCGGTAACGAATAACGGAGACTGGTAAGGAAAAAGCATGAAAGTACGCAAGCTTGCGGTTGCTCTGGCTCTGGCGGGAGGGCTTGGTTCCGGTGTCGCACAGGCACTGGGGCTCGGGGAGATAGAAATACAGTCCTATCTGAACCAGCCAATGAATGCAGAGATCGACGTTAACAGGCTGGACGGTGTCAGCCCCGACGACATCATTGTTAATCTGGCATCAGAGCAGGATTTTGAACGCGTTGGCTTGCGCCGCGACTTCTTCCTTACGCGCCTGAATTTTGAAGTGACCACCGCGCCCAATGGCGAGCTGGTTATCACGGTGACGTCCAGCGAGCCGGTGCGCGAACCCTACCTGAACTTCCTGGTGGAAGTGACCTGGCCCAGCGGTCGCGTCATGAGGGAATACTCGGTACTGGTGGACCCCCCGGTCTATGCCGAGGATTCCGGGGTCTCCGAGCCCGTGCAGAGCACACAGACCCGGCAGACCACCAGCCAGCCCCGCGACACCGCCGGCCAGGACACTCAGCCGGCTTCCGGTGATGCGACCACCACAACCCGTTCCGCCGTCAGTGGCAGCCTGGAGGTACAGGCATCCGACACGCTCTGGGAAATTGCCGAGCGAGTTCGGCCAGACACCAGTGTGTCCATGGAACAGGTTATGCTGGCCATCCAGGACCTGAATCCCGATGCGTTTATAGACGGCAATATCAACCGGATCAAGCGCGGCGAAATACTCCGGGTGCCGGAGTTGGACGACATGACCTCCCGTACCCGGGCCCAGGCCAGTCGTGAAGTGGCAGCCCAGCACCGGGCCTTCGCCCAGCCTGAGCCCGAAGTGGACGCCACCCAGGGTAATGTCGCTGCGTCGGGCAGCGGTGATGGCGCCGGTCAGGCGTCGCCCGACGAACTCAGGCTGGTAGTGCCTGAGGACGGTGGCGACGCTCGCAGCGACGGTTCTGCCGGTGGTGACGGTCGCCAGGGCGGTACCGCGGATGCGGGTGAGGCCGTCGCGTTGGAGGAACTGGACCGCGTACAACGGGAGAACGACGAACTCAACAGTCGGGTCGAAGACCTGCAGGATCAGGTGGAAACCCTGCAGCGGCTGATCGAGTTGAAGGATACCCAGCTTGCCGAAATCCAGGGTGGCATGGCCGGGGATGGTGAACCCGCGGATGGCTCCGGCGAAGAGCCGGGCGTGACCACAGCGGAGCCCGGTACTGAGGATGCCGCTGATGAAACTGCGACCGCGGAAGGTGACGCCGGGGAAATGGCGGACGATACCATGGCGCAGGATGGTGAGGCCGTGGATGAGGCGGCCGATACTGGCATGCCGGGGGATCAGGCCGAACCGGCGGGCGATGCCATGTCCGGTATGGATGAACCGGCCATGACCGATGAGGACATGGCCGCGGGTGATGACACTACTACCATGCAGTCGCAGGACGACGGGCAGCCGACCGATGCCGCTGCCGATGGCCCCGTGTCTGCCACCGGTGAGCAGCCGGAAGCCGAGCAACCGCAGCCGTCCCGCCCCGGGCAGGACAAGGGCTTCCTGGCCACCGCCATTGACCTGATTGCTGGCAACTTCCTGTACCAGATCGCCCTCGGCGGTTTCCTGGTTCTGCTGTTGCTGGTGGTGCTTCTGATTTCCCGTCGTCGCTCTAACAAGGAGGATGAGTTCTATCAGCAGTTGGATGAAGGCGAAGAAGATGATGGCTTCGAGCTCACCCTGGGAGAGGAAGAAGCAGCGGAATCCGCCGGCGCCATGGAAGAGGCGGACCGGTATGTTTCCTACGGTCAGCATGAAGCCGCCGCTGAAGTGCTGGAAAACGCCATCTCCCGGGAGCCGAGCCGTTCCGACTTGCGCCTGAAGCTGCTGGCGGTCTACGCGGATACCGGCAACCGTGCCGCGTTCGACAAGCAGTACGCGGAGCTGGAAGCCATGGAGCTCGATGACGCCCAGCCGGAAGCGGAAGCCCTTCGTGCCCGCCTGGAAGAAGCAGAATCCACCCCCAGTATCGACGAGCTGGAATCCCAGCTCCGTGGCGGCGACGCTCTGGGTGGCTCCCGGGGGGGTGAGGAAGCCTCCGATAACATGGCCAGCACCCCCATGGATGAGGAAACCAGTGAACTGATGACCTCGTTCGAGGAGCTGGACCTGCCGGAAGAGAACGCAGGAGAATCGGAGGAGGAGGAAGATAGGGACGCACCCATTGAGTATGACTTCTCCGGGCTGGATACCTCCGATGCGACCGAGGAAGAAGCGAAGGGGCCGGAAGCGGAATCCACCCTGGAAGAGGCCGATGACGGCCTTGGCGATATTGACTTCGAACTGCCGGAAGAGCAGGGCAGCGAGGCGGACGTCAGCGACCGGAGCGAAGAGGAGTCCCTGGAACTGGATGACGACTTCGGTTCCCTGGATCTTGAAGATGCCGGCGTTGACAGTGAACCGGCTGCCGAGGACGTGGAAGGCGCGGCAGAGCCCTCCGAAGAGGACAACCTTGATTTCGGTGACCTGGAGCTGGAAGGCGAGGGTGAAGAACCCGTTGACCAGTCCGCCAATCCGGAGGACGAGGCGGACATGGACGAATCCTTCCTCGACGAGCTCGATGCCGAACTGGACAAGGTTACGTCCGGAGAAAGCAGTGATGACGACGGGCTTGAGGATCTGGAGCTGGATGTGTCCGACGAAGACCTGGAGCTGATGGACCAGGCCTCCGAGTCCGAGCCGGAAGACGAAAGCCAGCTCGACCTGGGCGACCTGGACGACCTGGACCTGGAAGAACCGGAGTCCGCGTCTGAGGCCACCGGCGCGGAGCCGACGGGGGACGATCTGTCCGACCTGGAGATTCCCGAGCTCGACAATGAATCGGCGAATGAGGAGGCCGGTACGCCCGTGGAAGAATCTGAACCCCGTTCCGGCGACAAATCCAGCATCGACGAGATCGACGAAGCCTCCCTGGGCGATGATGA
This sequence comes from Marinobacter shunpengi, assembly GCF_045449715.1. Taxonomy (NCBI): domain Bacteria; kingdom Pseudomonadati; phylum Pseudomonadota; class Gammaproteobacteria; order Pseudomonadales; family Marinobacteraceae; genus Marinobacter; species Marinobacter shunpengi. The sequence goes on from NZ_JBJJLA010000019.1 coordinate 126,757, forward strand.
TGATTTCGATTTCCTGTCCGGCACGGACGAGGTGGCGACCAAGCTGGACCTGGCCCGCGCCTATGTGGATATGGGCGACAGCGAAGGTGCCCGGGAGATCCTGGAGGAGGTGATCCTGGAGGGAAGCGACGGGCAGAAGACCGAAGCGCAATCACTGCTCAAAAAGCTGCCCTGATCCGTTATAATAGTGACCTGAACCAGAACGCCGGCCCATGCGCCGGCGTTCTTTATTGACGCACCCCATCTATCTACCCGGTAACACCTTGTTCCAGACACCCATTCCGCTAACCACTGACAATGCCATCGGCGATGGCCGGGTCGCCCTCGCTCTGGAATACGACGGCGCCGCCTATCATGGCTGGCAGCTTCAGAAAAGCGGCGTGCCATCGGTGGAAGAGACGTTGACCCGGGCGGTCAGCAAGGTTGCGGATGAACCCGTGGGCCTGGTCTGTGCGGGACGCACCGATGCCGGCGTCCATGGCAGCTACCAGGTGGTGCATTTCGATACGCGGGCGGTGCGCAACCTGCGGTCCTGGGTCATGGGGATCAACACGGCACTGCCGCGCAGCATTGCGGTACACTGGGCCGGTAACGCCCCGGAACCCTTCCATGCCCGATTTTCGGCGGTGTACCGCCGCTACCGTTATGTTATCTTCAATGGTCCGGTAAGGCCGGCACTGCTGGCATCACAAGTGTCCTGGACATTCCGTCCGCTGGATGCGGAAGCCATGCAGGAGGCAGCACAGCTGCTGCAGGGGGAGCACGATTTCAGCGCCTTCCGGGCGGCTGGCTGTCAGTCCCGCTCACCCTGGCGTTTCGTGGAGTTCGTCCGGGTCCACCGCCGGGGTGACTATGTGGTGATCGATGTCCAGGCCAACGCCTTCCTGCACCATATGGTGCGGAATTTTGCCGGCACGCTGATGGCCGTTGGCCAGGGTAAATACCCCCCGGCCTGGGTCGCGGAGGTGCTGGCGACCGGTGACCGCCGAAAGGCGGCCGTCACCGCACCGGCGGAAGGGCTTTACCTGGTGGATGTGGGTTACCCGGAGGCGTTTGCCATCCCCGGTGCGCAATGCGGCCCGGCCTTCGTCCGTCCCTGGTTTGATGACGGGTTGAATGCCCCGGCGGCACCGAGCTGGATCCACCGCAAGCCACGAACCCGTTCCTGATGAGGTCAGTTGTGTCTCCAGTACGCACACGCTCCAAAATCTGCGGCATCACCCGACCGGAAGACGCCCTGGCCGCTGCCGAGGCGGGCGCCGACGCCATCGGGCTGGTATTCTACGAGGCCAGTCCGAGGGCCGTGACCCTCGAACAGGCCACGGCCATTGCCGGGGCGTTGCCGGCCTTTGTCACCCTGACCGGGCTTTTCGTCAATCCGACACGCATGGAAGTGGAGCAGGTGCTGGCCCGGGTGCCCCTGGATCTGCTGCAGTTCCATGGCGACGAATCTCAGGATTTCTGTAGCCAGTTCCATCGTCGCTGGATAAAGGCGGTCCGGGTCCGCCATCGAGAAGATATTGAAAAGGCCTTCCGGGACTGGAATCGGGCATCGGGATTGCTGGTGGATGCGTATGATCCACAGCGGTATGGCGGGACCGGCCATAGTTTTGACTGGTCCGTCATCCCGGAACAGCGTCCGTTACCCCTGATATTGGCCGGTGGTCTCAACTCTGCTAACGTTGCCACCGCCACCCGGCAGGTTCGGCCCTGGGGTGTGGACGTCAGTGGCGGCGTGGAAGCGTCCGACGGCACACCTGAAGGCACCCGCAAGGGCATCAAGGACGCCGCCAAAATTACCGAGTTTCTGAGCGAGGTTAATCGTGCCAACCAAACTGACTGAAGAAATGCTGAGCCAGCTGCCGGACGCCCGGGGGCATTTCGGGGCCTACGGCGGTCGTTTCGTGTCCGAGACACTGATGGATTCGCTGATGACCCTGGAACGGGAATACCTCCGGCTGAAGACGGATCCGGAATTCCAGGCGGCGTTCGACAAGGATCTGGCCCACTATGTCGGCCGCCCCAGTCCGCTCTACTTTGCCGAGCGACTGACCCGGGAAACCGGCGGCGCCCAGATCTGGCTCAAACGCGAAGACCTCAACCACACCGGTGCCCACAAGGTGAACAACACCATCGGTCAGGCCCTGCTGGCGTCGTTCCTTGGCAAGACACGCGTTATCGCCGAAACCGGCGCTGGCCAGCACGGTGTTGCCACGGCGACGGTCTGCGCCCGGCTGGGGCTGGAATGCCACGTGTTCATGGGCGCCGAGGACGTACAGCGACAGTCCCTCAACGTCTATCGCATGAAACTGTTGGGGGCGGAAGTCCATGCCGTCGAAAGTGGCACCCGCACCCTGAAGGACGCCATGAACGACGCCATGCGTGACTGGGTGGCCAACGTTGACGACACCTTCTACATCATTGGTACTGTGGCCGGTCCCCATCCCTATCCGTTGCTGGTGCGTGACTTCCAGGCGGTTATCGGTCGCGAGACCCGGCAACAGGCACTGGAGCAGGCCGGAAAACTCCCGGATGCCCTGGTGGCCTGTGTGGGTGGCGGTTCCAATGCCATCGGCATGTTCTATCCGTTCCTGACCGACGAGTCCGTCAAGCTCTATGGGGTCGAGGCGGGTGGCCTGGGCCTGGAAACCGGCCAGCACGCCGCGCCCCTGGCGGCGGGTCGCCCCGGTGTCCTTCATGGCAACCGCACCTACCTGATGGAAGACGAGAATGGTCAGATTGCCGCAACCCACTCCGTGTCCGCCGGGCTTGATTACCCGGGGGTAGGACCGGAGCACAGCTGGCTCAAGGACATCGGCCGCGCGGAGTACGTGTCGGTAACGGATGATGAAGCCCTGGCGGCGTTCCGCCGGCTGACCCGGGTCGAGGGCATCATGCCTGCACTGGAAACCGCCCATGCCGTGGCCTACGCCATCAAACTGGCCGCCGACATGGATCCGGAGCAGATGGTGGTGATCAACATTTCCGGTCGCGGCGACAAGGATATCCACACCATTGCCCAGCTTGACGGCATCGAGGTCTGAGCCCGGTGCCGGACCAGGATCCACTGATACAGGAGCACGCATACGCATGAGTCGAATTGCAGGGGTGCTGGACACTCTCCGGGAGCAGGGCCGCAAGGCGCTGATTCCCTATATTACCGCCGGTGATCCACACCCGGACCAGACCGTTGAACTGATGCACACCCTGGTGGCAGCGGGGGCGGACATTATCGAGCTGGGCGTACCCTTTTCCGACCCCATGGCCGATGGCCCGGTGATCGCGCTGGCCTGCGAGCGGGCGCTGAAACACGGCACCTCACTGCGTCAGGTGACGGCCATGGTGAAGACCTTCCGCGAGAAGGATCCCCATACGCCCGTGGTGCTGATGGGTTACCTGAACCCGATGGAAGCCATGGGTTACGAGGCCTTTGCCGATGCCGCAGCGGATGCCGGTGTGGACGGCATCCTCACGGTGGACCTGCCGCCGGAGGAAGCCGACGAAGTGGCGCCACTGTTCACTCAGCGCCGGATGGACTCCATTTTCCTGCTGTCGCCCACCACCACCGATGAGCGCATACGTGCAATCAGTGAACACTCTTCGGGCTATGTGTACTATGTTTCCATAAAAGGTGTGACCGGTGCCGCCTCCATTGATGTGGAGGAAGTGGGTCGCAAGGTGGCCAATGTCCAGCGCATTGCCGCGTTGCCGGTGGGTGTCGGTTTCGGGATCCGTGACGCGGAAACCGCCGCCGCCGTGGGTAAGGTATCCGATGGTGTAATAGTCGGCAGCGTGCTGGTGGATACAATAGCTCGCCATCAATCGGATCCGGCCGGGCTGAAAAAGGCGCTTACGGATCTGCTGCACCCAATGCGAGAAGCGCTGGACGGGCTGGCCTCCTGACGGCGTCGCGTTCAGCCTCCATGGAATGACAGGATGACAAAATGAGCAACTGGCTAGACAAGATCATGCCGAGCAAGATCCGCTCGGAATCCAAACAGCGAACCGGTGTGCCCGAGGGGCTCTGGAAGAAGTGCCCCAAGTGTGGCGCATTCCTCTATAAGCCGGAGCTGGACAAGAACCTTGATGTCTGCCCCAAGTGCAACCATCACTTGCGGGTGAGTGCGCGTCGTCGCCTGGAAATCTTCCTGGACGACGATGGTCGCGAGGAAGTGGCCAACGAACTGGAGCCGTGGGATCGCCTGAAGTTCAAGGATACCCGGCGCTACAAGGAGCGCTTGGCCCAGAACCAGAAGGCTACCGGTGAAAAGGATGCCCTGGTGGTCATGCGTGGCCGCACCCTGGGCATTCCCCTGGTGGCCTGTGCCTTCGAGTTCAACTTCCTGGGTGGCTCCATGGGGCAGGTGGTAGGCGAAAAGTTCGTCCGCGCCGCCAACATCTGCCTGGAGGAGCGAATCCCTCTGGTCTGCTTCTCGGCGTCCGGCGGCGCCCGCATGCAGGAAGCCATCCTGTCCCTGATGCAGATGTCCAAGACCGCTGCCGTGCTGGAACGGATGAAGCAGGAGGGCATTCCCTACATCTCCGTGATGACCGATCCGGTGTTCGGTGGTGTCTCGGCCAGCCTGGCCATGCTGGGTGACCTGAATATCGCCGAGCCCTATGCTCTGATCGGCTTTGCCGGTCCCCGGGTCATCGAGCAGACCGTGCGGGAAAAACTGCCGGAAGGCTTCCAGCGCAGTGAGTTCCTGCTGGAGCACGGTGCCATCGACATGATCCTCCATCGCCACAAGATGCGCGAACGTATTGCGTCCATTCTGGCCAAGTTCACCGACCTGGACCGGCCGGAAAAAGAAGAGCCCATCGAATTCGAGGTGACGGAACGCCCGGACTCACCTGACGCGGCCAATGCCGAGCAGTGATCGGATGGTGCCCGCCTCTCCGGGGGCGGGCGCCGGGCTGTCCGACTGGCTCTCGTATCTCGAATCCATTCATCCGGTGGAGATGGACCTGGGCCTGGACCGGGTCCTGCTGGTGCTGCGCAAGCTGATGCCGTCGGGGCCGCAGGGTCGCGTGATTACAGTGGGGGGCACCAACGGCAAGGGCAGTACCGTGGCTGCCCTGGAAGCCCTGTTGCTGGCCGCCGGGAAGACCGTCGGCTGCTATACTTCACCCCATCTGCTGGTCTATAACGAACGGGTGCGACTCAATGGCCATGATGCCAGTGACGAGGCGCTGATCCGGGCGTTCGAGCAGGTGGAGAAGGCCCGGGGCCGTACCTCACTCACCTATTTCGAATTCGGCACACTGGCGGCCTTCCTGGTGATGGCGGAAGCTGGCGTGGACAACCTGGTGCTGGAAGTGGGGCTGGGTGGTCGCCTGGATGCGGTCAATGTTCTCGATGCCGACCTGGCGATTATTACCTCGGTTGACCTTGATCACACCGCCTGGCTCGGTAACGATCGCAACACCATCGGTTATGAAAAGGCCGGTATCCTGCGTCCCGGACAGACGGCCATCTACGGAGATGACGATCCTCCACCCTCCATCCTGCAGCAGGCCAGTGCCCAGAACGTTCGCCTGCTCCGGCCCGGACAGGGCTATGACATCCGCACGTCGGGGACCGGGGCACAACTGGTGACTGCCGATGGCCACGGGATCGACCTGCCTGGGAACAGCCTGCCATTGAACAGTCTGGCGGCTGCGGCCATGGCCTGCCTGGCGCTGGATGTGGGCCTGGATGACGCGGCGATAGCCCGGGTGCTGGCCAGCGTTGCCCTGCCGGGGCGTTTTGAGCGGGTGGCCCGGTCGCCGGATGTGTTCCTGGATGTGGGGCACAATCCCCACGCCGCACTCTGGCTCGCCCGTCGGCTCGACACTCTGCGTGACTACCATGGTTATCGGCGGGTGCTGGCCGTCTATGCGGGCCTCGCAGACAAGGATTCGGTGGGTGTGGCCCGGGCCCTGGTGCCGCAGGTGGATCACTGGTTTCTGGCGGGGCTTGACGTGCCCCGCAGCCTGTCCGGAGAGTCACTGGCCGTGCGTCTTGAACCGGAACTCCCGGACGGCAGGACCACCGTCCACGATCATGTGGCTGGGGCCATTGCCGATGCGGTGCAGTCGGCGGGGGAGAGCGACCTGGTGCTGGTGTTCGGCTCCTTCTTTACCGTGGTGGAAGGCAAGCGGTATTTTGCAGGCGGGGTATCAGAAAAAGCGGAGTAACGCCTTACGGTTCCGTCATGGACCAGACGACGCTTTGAGTTGGCGGTCTGTGGCGGTTATATTCACACTCATGACGTCGACGTATCCGGTCACCCGTGACCGGTCACGCTACCATGGCCTGTAACAGGGAGCCGAAGTAAGGTGAATGGACTGAAGCAGCGTATTATCGGAGCATTGGTGCTGATTTCACTGGCGGTGATCTTCGTGCCGATGATGTTTGACGAACCCCACGACGAACGCGCCGTCCGTTCCCTGGATATCCCCGAAGAGCCACCGTTCCCGGAAGTGTCCGTGCCCGAGCAGGATGAGTCCCTGAGCGGCGTGCCGGACTATCGTGTGGAGGAAGCGGACCCGGCACCCACCCCGGAGATTGTCGAGGACCCGGCCATGGGCACCCAGCCGGGACAGGCTTCTGGCGAAAGCGACGATGTCGCCCCCGTCGAGCAGCCGCTGGTGGGTGAGGAAGAGCCTTCCGAGTCAGAAACCACCGCATCGGCGGAAAACGCCGACAATGCCGGCGAGACATCAGCCGATCAACAGGCATCCGCCCCCTCCGAACCGGATACCTCCGGGGAAGGGGATTTCGAGCGCACCCTGGAGGGCGCCTGGGTACTGCAGCTCGGCAGCTTTGGCGATGAGTCGAACGCCCGCCGACTGCGGGACAATGTGCGGGAGCGCGGCTATGGCGCCCATCTGCAGGAAGTGGTCCGTGATGACCAGCGCCTGGTCCGGGTATTCTCCGGTCCGTTTGCCGAAAAGGCCGAGGCCGAGAAAGCCAAGGAAGTGCTGGACAAGGCGTTCGGCGTCAAGTCCCTGGTGACCGAGGGCGGTGGTTGATCATAACCGTCGCCCATGGATTGTCCTGAAATGCCCCCTGAGGTTCCGGGTGCCCCCGTTTGCTCCTCGTCCTGTAGGCATAACCACAAGTGCCCGGATGGTTTGGGTTGCCGGTGATTCCTGATAGAATTCGCGTTTCCTGTTCATCACCGGGTTACTCATGAACGCGCTGATCTGGATCGACTGGGTCATTATCGCCCTGCTGACAATTTCCACCCTGATCAGCCTGAAACGGGGCTTCGTCAGGGAAGCGCTGTCGCTTGTCACCTGGGTGGCGGCGTTCATCATTGCCCGGACCTTCCATCCGCAGATGCAGTCGCTGCTGGCCAGTACCGTGGAAACCCCGCTGGTTCGCCTGATTGCCGCCTTTGCCATTCTGTTTGTCGCCACGTTGATTGTCGGCGCCATCGTCAACAACCTGATTGGCCATCTGGTCCGGGTGACCGGGTTGAGTGCCACTGACCGGGTGCTGGGCATGATCTTCGGGCTGTTGCGGGGTGTGGTCGTGGTGGTAGTGGCCATTGCCTTCACTCGGTACACGCCACTGGCGGAGGATACCTGGTGGCGGCAGTCCCTGATGATTGAACGCCTGGGCGTGGTGGAAGACTGGTCCCGGCGGACCTTTGGTGATGAATTCGAACGTTTCCTGGGACCCGCACCGTCGGGCGAGGCCGTGCAGGAGAAGGTATCCGAGGCAGTCAGGAACCGGGCCCTGGAGTCCGGTGCCGAGAACCTCTGATTACCGCCTGAATGCAGTTGATCTAATGTTCTGGAGAACACAGCACTCATGTGTGGAATTGTAGGCATTGTCAGTACACAGTACGTGAATCAGGCGTTGTATGACGCCCTGACCGTACTCCAGCACCGGGGCCAGGATGCGGCCGGTATCGTGACCTTTCAGGATGAGCGGTTTTTCCTGCGCAAGGACAACGGCCTGGTGCGGGATGTGTTCCTGACCTCGCACATGCGTCGGCTGGTGGGCAACGTGGGTATCGGCCATGTCCGTTACCCCACCGCTGGCAGCTCCAGTTCCGCCGAGGCCCAGCCGTTCTACGTTAACAGCCCCTACGGCATTACCCTGGCCCATAACGGCAACCTGACCAATGCCGACGACCTGGCACGGGATCTGTTCCGCACCGACCTGCGTCATATCAATACCAATTCCGACTCGGAAGTGCTGTTGAACGTGTTTGCCCACGAACTGCAGAAACTGGGCAAGCTCAACCCCACCAAAGATGAAATCTTCGCGGCGGTGAGGGCAGTGCACAAGCGCTGTCGTGGCGCCTATGCGGTAATCGCCATGATCACGGGTTACGGCATCGTCGGCTTCCGCGACCCCAACGGTATTCGCCCAGCCTGTTATGGCGTGCGCGAAACCGACGAAGGCAAGGAGTATATGATTGCCTCCGAGAGCGTGGCCCTCAATGCCGCCGGCTTCCGTCTGGTTCGGGACATCGCCCCGGGTGAGGCGGTGTACATTGAAACCGACGGCACCCTGTACACCGAGCAGTGCGCGGAGGCCCCGAGCCTGCACCCGTGTATCTTCGAGCATGTATACTTTGCCCGTCCTGATTCCATCATGGACAAGGTGTCGGTCTACAAGGCCCGCCTGCGCATGGGCGAAACCCTGGCGGACAAGGTGCTGCGGGAGCGGCCCGACCATGACATCGACGTGGTGATGCCCATTCCCGACACCAGCCGGACCTCCGCCCTGCAGATGGCGCACCGGCTGGGGGTGAAGTTCCGGGAAGGCTTTATCAAGAACCGCTACATTGGCCGCACATTCATCATGCCCGGCCAGACCATGCGCAAGAAATCCGTGCGCCAGAAACTGAACCCCATCGATCTGGAGTTCCGGGGCAAGAACGTGATGCTGGTGGATGACTCCATCGTGCGTGGCACCACCTGCCACGAGATCATCCAGATGGCCCGGGATGCCGGGGCCCGCAAGGTGTATTTCGCCTCCGCCGCGCCCCCGGTGCGTTATCCCAATGTGTACGGCATCGATATGCCGTCGCCCCAGGAACTGATTGCCCATAACCGCACCGTGGAGGATATCCAGAAGCTGATTGGTGCCGACTGGCTGGTCTACCAGGACCTGGATGACCTGATTTCCTGTGTCAATGATGTGAACCCGGACATTGAGGGCTGGGAGTGTTCGGTCTTCAATGGCAATTATATTACAGGCGATGTGGACGATGCCTACCTGGCGCGGCTTGATGCCCTGCGCCGGGACGAGGTCAGGGAAGCGGCCAGGGCCGGCCTTCCCGAAGACAACGGTATCATCGACCTGCATAACGACGAAGACTGAGGAAAGCATGACCCATCGCCGCGAAGAGCATACCTTCATACCGGAGCCGGACCTGGAAGGGGTGTCCGTGGATACCCTCGCGGTGCGTGCGGGACAGCACCGCACCAGCGAGCTTGAGCACAGCGATGCCATCTTCCCGACATCCAGTTTTGTCTATGGCAGCGCCGCCCAGGCCGCCGCCCGCTTCGGCGGTGACGAGCCCGGCAACATCTACTCCCGCTTCACCAATCCGACGGTGAAGGCATTCGAGGAGCGCATTGCGGCCATGGAGGGTGGCGATCGTGCGGTGGCCACGGCATCCGGCATGGCGGCCATCCTGGCCACCTGCATGGCATTGCTGCAGCAGGGAGATCATGTGGTGTGCTCCCGGGGCGTTTTCGGAACCACCAATGTGCTGTTCCAGAAATACCTGGCACGGTTTGGGGTATCCACTACCTTTGTCGGCCTGACCGATATGGAAGGTTGGCGGGCGGCGGTCACCGACCGTACGCGCCTGCTGTTTATCGAGACCCCGTCCAACCCCCTGTGCGAGGTGGCGGACATGACGGCGCTGGCCGAGCTGGCCCACGCCAACGACGCCCTGTTCGTGGTGGACAACTGTTTCTGCACGCCGGTGCTGCAGCGCCCGTTCGAGTATGGCGCGGATATTGTGATCCATTCCGCCACCAAGTACCTGGACGGCCAGGGGCGCTGCCTGGGTGGCGTTGTGGTGGGCAACAATCAACTGATGGAAGAAGTATTCGGCTTCCTGCGGTCGGCAGGCCCCACCATGAGCCCGTTCAATGCCTGGATCTTCCATAAAGGCCTGGAAACCTTACCAATCCGTATGCGTGCCCACTGTGAGAATGCGCTACAGTTGGCCCGTTGGCTGGAACAGCAGCCTGCGGTTGAAAAGGTCTACTACGCCGGGCTGGAGAGCCATCCCCAGCACGAGCTGGCGAGCCGGCAGCAGGATGGCTATGGCGGTGTGTTGTCGTTCACCGTCCGTGGCGGTCAGCCGGAGGCCTGGGCCTTTATCGATGCCACCCGCATGGTGTCCATCACTGCCAACCTGGGTGACGTGAAAACCACGATCACCCACCCGGGAACCACCACCCATGGCCGGTTGTCCCCGGAAGACAAGGCGCTGGCCGGCATCAGCGATAACCTGATCCGGCTGTCAGTGGGTGTTGAAGCCCTTGAAGACCTGAAGAACGACATGCGCCGGGGCCTGCAGGCCCTGGAGACTTGATGCCGGCGGTATCATCGTTTTCGCCATTTCATCAGCAGAGGATCGTTTCCGGACTTCATGGCTAAGACTGGCAAGCAAGAAGCGGCCCCAGCGGCGCTCACGGAAAAACAGCAGCGGTTTCGCCGTCTGGTCGCCCAGGGTGCCAGGGAAGGTCTGGTCATTGCGCTGATCGCATTGACCATCTTCCTGGCCATGGCCCTCGCCACTTACAGCCCGGCCGATCCCGGCTGGGCGTCCATCGGCCATCAGATTAATGTGGACAATGCCGCCGGTCGCTTTGGTGCCTGGCTGGCCAGCCTGATGATGGATGTATTCGGGCAGGTCTCCTACCTGTTTCCCCTCATGGTGGCGGGATACGCACTGCTGCTGATCCGCCTGCGTCATGATCCCCTGGAGATGCACTGGCCCCTGCTGCTGGTCAGGGCGGGGGGCTTCCTGCTGATCCTGTTGTCCGCCTGCAGCCTGCTGGCCCTGTATTCCCTGTTCGGCCTGGGGGCAACCTCCGGTGGTGTGCTGGGGCAGGCGGTGTCCTCCGCCATGGTCCGCTTCTTCAATCTGCCCGCCACCACCCTGATCCTGGTGGCCATCTTCCTGTTCGCATTGACCGTGACCACGGGGCTGTCCTGGTTCCGGTTGATGGACGCGGTGGGCGGCTACACGCTCAAGGGGCTGCTCTGGCTCAAGGACCTGTTCACCCCCGGTGAGTCCTCCGACGACGAAGACGCCAGGCCGGAATCTGCCCGCAAGGTGAATCCCGCACCGGAGCCGCCCGTGCTGACCGCTACCGGGGCAGGGGAGGAGACATCCGGCAAGCCCCGGTGGCGTTGGTTGTGGCCATTTGGCGGGAAAAAGGATGATGATAACGATGAGGTCTCCCGGCCCAAGGCGGATCCCATGTCCGCGCGGCGTGGGCTGGACGACGATGAGCCGGTGATCCTGGAAAGTTTCAGTTCCCGGGACGACGAGGCACCGGCACCGAATCCGAAAAAGTCCAATGGCAGGAAGACGGATGCGGCCAATAACAGCAAGGTGAAAATCTCGCCGTTCAAGCGGGACGACGTCAGTGAGTCGGAGAAGGCGGAGACCCGTAAACAGGCGTCCCTGTTTGAGGACCTGGAAAGTCCGATACCGCCACTGACGCTGCTGGACCCGCCGGAGGAACACAAGGGCCAGGGCTACTCCGAGGAATCCCTGGAACACATGTCGCGGATGCTGGAAGAGAAACTGGCGGATTTCGGTGTCTCCGTGGAGGTGGTCGAGGTTAATCCTGGCCCGGTGATCACCCGCTTCGAGATCAAGCCGGCGCCGGGTGTGAAAGTCAGCAAGATCTCCAACCTGGCCAAGGACCTGGCCCGGTCCCTGGCGGTGCTCAGCGTACGGGTGGTGGAGGTGATTCCCGGCAAGTCCGTGGTGGGTATTGAGATTCCCAACGAGAAGCGGGACATGGTGCGCCTGAGCGAGGTGCTCGGGGCGAAAGTGTTCACCGAATCCTCATCGGCACTGACCCTGGCGCTGGGTAACGATATCGGCGGCAACCCCATGGTGGCCAACCTGTCGAAGATGCCTCACCTGCTGGTGGCCGGGACCACCGGCTCTGGTAAATCCGTGGGCGTGAACGCCATGCTGATCAGTATGCTGCTGAAGGCGACGCCGGAGGATGTGCGCTTCATCATGGTGGATCCGAAGATGCTGGAACTGAGCATCTATGAAGGGATCCCGCACCTTCTGTCGCCTGTGGTGACGGACATGAAGGACGCCGCCAATGCGCTGCGCTGGTGTGTGGCCGAGATGGAGCGCCGCTACAAACTGATGGCCAATCTCGGGGTCAGGAATGTGGCCGGCTACAACCGCAAGGTGAAGGACGCGCGGGCTGCCGGCGAACCACTCCTCGACCCCTTCTGGAAGCCGGACGAGTACCTGGACAACGACGAACAGCAGCGGCCTGAGCTGGAAACCCTGCCGTTTATCGTGGTGGTGATTGACGAGTTCGCCGACATGATGATGATCGTCGGCAAGAAGGTGGAAGAGCTGATCGCCCGCATCGCCCAGAAGGCGAGGGCAGCTGGTATCCACCTGATCCTGGCCACCCAGCGTCCGTCGGTGGACGTGATCACCGGCCTGATCAAGGCCAACATCCCCACCCGGATTTCCTTCCAGGTGTCCTCCAAGATCGACTCCCGCACGGTACTGGACCAGGGTGGCGCCGAGCAGTTGCTGGGTCATGGCGATATGCTTTACCTGCCGCCGGGTTCCGGCCTGCCGGTGCGGGTCCACGGCGCCTTCGTGGATGACGACGAGGTGCATCGTATCGTCAATGCCTGGAAGGCCCGTGGGGAACCGGAATACGTGGACGATGTCCTTAATGGAGCAGAGGGCGAGAGCCTGCCCGGTGTGCCCACCCTGTCCGAGGGTGGGGGCGACAGTGAAGGCGACGCGCTCTTTGATGAAGCGGTGGCGTTTGTCACCGAGGGGCGGCGGGTGTCCATCTCTTCGGTTCAGCGCAAGTTCAAGATCGGCTACAACCGGGCCGCAAACCTGGTGGACGCCATGGAAGCCGCCGGTGTGGTCAGCCCCGCCGGCCATAATGGCGCCAGGGAAGTCCTTGCGCCGCCACCCCCGAAACCCTGAGTTCTCAGGAGGTACTGAATGATCAAAGCGGGTCGAACAATTCTGGCCGCGGCAGCACTGGTGCTGTTCTCCTCGTTCACCTGGGCGCAGGAGCAGGCCGCCGAACGCCTGGCCGACACCCTGAGCAGCTATGCCACCTTCCAGGCCGGCTTCACCCAGACCGTGGCGGATGACCAGGGCCGGGTGATCCAGGAAACCAGCGGCACCCTCAAGGCCAAGCGGCCGGGGCTGTTCTACTGGGAAACCGAGCCTCCCACCAACCAGTTCATTGTCAGCAACGGCGAGACCGTTGAGCTGTACGACCCGGACCTGGAACAGGTCACCATCCAGGACCTTGATGAGCAGGTCAGTACCACCCCGGCCCTGCTGCTCAGTGGCGAGACCGACGGCCTGGCGGAAACCTACGAGATCACCGAGGCCCGCTACGGCGACCACACCCGGGAATATACCCTGGTGCCCCGCAGCGAGGATTCGCTGTTCCTGTCGCTGACACTGACGTTCTACGACGATGAGCTTCAGGCCATGCGTCTGGAGGACTCCCTGGGCCAGCGTACGGAGCTCGAGTTCGGTAACATCCGTATCAACCAGCCGGTGCCGGACATGGCGTTCAAGCTGGACTACCCGGAGTCGGTGGATGTGATCCAGGGTATGCAGTAATGCAGGACAGCCTGTTCGGGGACCAGCGCGGGTTCGAGCCGCTGGCGGCACGCATGCGGCCCCGCAACCTGGATGAGTACGTGGGCCAGGCCCACCTGGTGGGGCCCGGCAAACCGCTGCGCCAGGCGGTGGAGCAGGGGCAGCTCCACTCGATGATCCTGTGGGGGCCGCCCGGCGTGGGCAAGACCACCTTCGCCCGCCTGCTGGCCAGTGTCGGCGATATGGGGTACGAAACCCTGTCGGCGGTGCTGTCCGGGGTCAAGGATATCCGCGCCGCCGTGGAGCGGGCCCGCAGCCGCAAGCAGGCGGAAGGGCGGGACACCCTGCTGTTCGTGGACGAGGTGCACCGCTTCAACAAGAGCCAGCAGGATGCTTTCCTGCCCCACATCGAGGATGGCACCTTCATCTTTGTGGGGGCCACCACCGAGAACCCGTCGTTTGAACTCAACAGTGCCCTGCTGTCCCGCACCCGGGTGTACGTGCTCAAGAATATCGAGGAGCCGGACCTGATCGGGCTGCTGAAACGGGCCCTGCACGCCGAGGAGGGCCTGGCGGACCGGGTCACCGTCAGTGATCCGGTGCTGGCAATGATGGCCGCTGCCGGCAGTGGTGATGCCCGCCGGGCCCTGAACGTGCTGGAGGTGGCCTCCGACCTGGCGGAACCGGGTGCCGATGGCCGCCCGGAGATCACCGAGGCGGTGCTGGAGCAGGTCCTTCAGAGCAGCCTGCGCCGCTTCGACAAGGGCGGCGACGTGTTCTACGACCAGATCTCCGCCCTCCATAAGGCGGTGCGGGGGTCGGACCCGGACGGCTCCCTGTACTGGATGTGCCGCATGCTGGATGGTGGCGCCGATCCGCTCTATGTGGCACGCCGGCTGGTCAGGATCGCCTCCGAGGATATCGGCAACGCCGACCCCCGGGCCCTGCGCATGTGCCTCGACGCCTGGGAGGTGCAGGAGCGCCTGGGTTCCCCTGAAGGTGAACTGGCCATGGCCCAGGCGGTTACTTACATGGCCCTGGCTCCCAAGAGCAATGCGGTCTACAGCGCCTACAACCAGTGTATGGCCGATATCCGCCAGGACCCGGATTACCAGGTGCCCGTCCACATCCGCAACGCGCCCACCTCGCTGATGAAGGACCTGGGCTATGGTGAGGAATACCGTTACGCTCATGACGAACCCGAGGCCTTTGCCGCCGGTGAAGCCTACCTGCCCGAGGAGATCCACCAACGCCGTTATTACGAGCCGGTGCCCCGGGGGCTGGAGATCAAACTCGGGGAGAAGCGCCAGCGCCTGGATACCATGAACAGCGCCAGCCAACGGCAGCGTTATCCGTCCGGCAAGTCCTGACACGGGGTCACCCACGGGTCGCCTGTATCCGGTGGATCCGCCCCTTCTTCCCATACCCCTTCCGCAATTGCCTGTCATACCTTAACGGGGGACACGGCGAACGGTTATAATCTCCCGCTATTGCTATCAATCACACCCAGTCAAACAGGGATTGCCATGCTCGACCCGAAACGTGTCCGCGCTGAAACCGACGACATTGCCCGCCGCCTGGCGGTCAAGCACTTTACCTTTGATCGCGACCAGTTCAACGAGCTGGAAGAGAAGCGTCGATCCATCCAGGTGCGGACCGAAACCCTCCAGAGCGAGCAGAACCGCCGGTCCAAGTCCATCGGCAAGGCCAAGGCCGCGGGTGAGGATATCCAGCCCCTGCTGCAGGAAGTGGAAGACCTGAAGCGTCAGAAGGCGGAAGCGGAGGATGAACTCCGCGCTGTCCAGGAAACCCTGGCCGCTTTCCTGGACGGCATCCCGAACGTGCCGGACGACACCGTGCCGGAGGGGGAGAGCGAGGACGAGAATGTAGAGGTGCGCCAATGGGGCACGCCCCGTTCCTTCGATTTCGAGGTGAAGGACCATGTCAGTCTGGGCGAGGCCCTGGGCGGCATGGATTTCGAGGCCGGCACCCGTCTGGCCCACAGCCGGTTCGTGGCCATGCGGGGCGGCATTGCCCGCCTGCACCGGGCGCTGACCCAGTTCATGCTGGATCAGCACACCCTGGAGCATGGTTACGAGGAAACCTATGTTCCTTATCTGGTGAACAAGGATACCCTGTACGGAACCGGTCAGTTGCCGAAGTTCGAGGAGGACCTGTTCCGTATTGACGGCGAACAGCCCCTGTACCTGATTCCCACCGCCGAGGTGCCGGTGACCAACCTGGTGGGAGACAGCATTCTGGACGACGCCAGCCTGCCGCTGAAGTTTGTCGCCCATACGCCGTGCTTCCGCAGTGAGGCAGGCTCCTACGGTCGTGATACCCGGGGCATGATCCGGCAGCACCAGTTCGACAAGGTGGAGCTGATCCATATCGTGCGCCCCGGGGAATCCGAGGCGGCGCTGGAGGAACTCACCGGCAATGCGGAAAAGATCCTGCAGCTCCTCGACCTGCCGTACCGGGTGGTGGAACTGTGCGGTGGCGACATCGGCTTCGCCGCCGCGCGCACCTATGACCTGGAGGTCTGGTTGCCGGGGCAGGGCAAGTACCGTGAGATTTCCTCCTGTTCCAACACCCGGGACTTCCAGGCACGCCGCATGCATGCCCGGTGGCGTAACCCGGAAACCGGTAAGCCCGAGCCCGTCCATACCTTGAATGGCTCAGGGCTCGCTGTTGGCCGCACCTTGATTGCGGTTGTGGAGAACTACCAGCAGGCGGACGGCAGCATCGAGGTGCCGGAAGCGCTGCGCCCCTATATGAGAGGTCTGGACAGGATTCAATGACAGGAAAGGAAAAGACGGACGTTCGCCCGGAACAGGGTGGTGCACCCCGATCCGTGGACGCACCATTAAAGGGCGGTTCGGGGGTTCGGCTCCCGTCCCGCTACCGGGTGAACCCGGTCACGCGGAACCCCAATTCTTCGGAAGGCGAGGTGTTCCTGGTCGGCGCCGGTCCCGGAGACCCGGAACTGCTGACCCTGAAAGCCTGGCGGATCCTGCAGCAGGCGGACATCGTGCTCTACGATCGGCTGGTGTCTCAGCCCATCATGGAGTTGATCCCCGAGGGCACTGAGCTGGTGCATGTGGGCAAGAAGCGCGCCGATCACACGCTTCCCCAGGACCAGATCAACCAGAAGCTGGTGGACCTGGCCCGGGAAGGCCGTCGGGTGGTGCGCCTGAAGGGCGGCGACCCCTTTATCTTCGGTCGGGGTGGTGAAGAGATCGAAACCCTGGCGGAAGCCGGCGTCCGCTTCCAGGTGGTTCCCGGTATCACGGCGGCCTCCGGTTGTGCCGCCTACGCTGGTATTCCGCTGACTCACCGTGACTACGCCCAGTCCGTGCGCTTTGTCACCGGTCACCTGAAGAATGACACCTGCGACCTGCCGTGGACCGACTTTGTCCAGACCAACCAGACCCTGGTGTTCTACATGGGGCTGGTGGGGTTGCCCATTATCGTGCGCGAGCTCACCGCCCATGGCATGTCGCCATCTATGCCGGTGGCCCTGGTGTCCCGGGGAACGACGCCGGAGCAGGAAGTGGTGAGCGGGACCCTGGAGGATATAGTTGACAAGGTGCGGCAGAGTGCGGTGCAGGCCCCGACGCTGGTGATCATCGGCGAAGTGGTGGGGCTCAGGGGAAAACTGGACTGGATAGCCGCCGTACAGGTCGGCGAGACGGGGCAGGACTGAACGGACCAGGTAGGAGTCTGCGCGATTTCTACCGCGCAGACTCCCAGGCCGGTCCGTCCGTCTCAGGGAGCTCAGCTCAGGCGACCGGGCAGCACATCCTTGAGTTTGTTGCGCATATCCCGCAGGGCCTTCTCGGTGGTTTCCCAGTCGATGCAGGCATCGGTCACCGAGACACCGTACTTCAGGTCGTCCAGGTTGTCCGGAATTGACTGGTTGCCCCAGTTGATGTTGCTCTCCACCATCAGGCTCTGGATCGACCGGTTACCTTCCAGGATCTGGTGGGCCACATCCTGCATGACCAGCGGCTGGATGGCCGGATCCTTGTTGGAGTTGGCGTGGCTGCAATCCACCATGATGGACTTGCGCAGGCCGGCCTTCTCCAGGGCCTGCTCGCACAAGGCCACACTTACCGAATCGTAGTTGGGCTTGCCGCCGCCACCACGCAGTACCGCGTGGCCGTACTGGTTGCCCCGTGTACGGACAATGGCCACCTGGCCCTGCTGATCGATGCCCAGGAAGGAGTGGGGGTGGGACACTGACTTCATGGCGTTGATGGCCACATCCAGGCTGCCGTCGGTACCGTTCTTGAAGCCGATGGCCATGGACAGGCCACTGCTCATTTCACGGTGGGTCTGGGATTCGGTGGTGCGGGCGCCGATGGCGGACCAGGAGATACTGTCCTGCAGGTACTGGGGCGAGATGGGGTCCAGCGCCTCGGTGGCGGTGGGCAGCCCCAGTTCCGCGATATCCAGCAGCAGGCGACGGCCCATGTGCAGACCCTGCTCGATGTCGAAGGAGTCGTTCAGGTGCGGGTCGTTGATCAACCCCTTCCAGCCGACGGTGGTACGGGGTTTTTCGAAATAGACCCGCATCACGATGTAGAGGGTGTCACTCAGTTCATCCGCCAGTGCCTTCAGGCGCCGGGCGTAATCCCGGGCCGCTTCCACATCGTGGACGGAACAGGGCCCGACCACCACGAAGAGCCGATGGTCCTTGCCATCTAGGATGTCATAGATGGTCTGGCGCCCTTCGGTGACGGTGGTCGCGGCCTTCTCCGTCAGGGGCATTTCCCGTTTGAGGGCTTCCGGTGTGATCAGCGGCTCCTGACTGGCCACGTTGAGGTTCTCGAGTTGCTTGCCGGACATACTGTTGTGCTTCCTGATGTTCTCTCGTCAAAACCCTCCGGACGCTGATGCGCGGGGGCTTTGGTGGTTATTTTGATGGACCGATATACTGCGCCATTTGACAGGTCAATGCAACGGAGCAGGGCCGCATTCCGGGCGTTGCGGGCTGGACCTGAGGAGACTGGCGTGCTGCAATGTGGCAGGTGTCCCCAAACGGGATAATCAGGTGCCCGATGGGGCTGATGTCTGAAGCCAAATGGTCAACATGCCCGATTCCTCTCTTACCGATTCCCTGTCCGAACAGATCCTCGGCGTTATCCGCGAGATCCGGGTACCGGACCTGCCGTACCCTGTCGGACAGCCGGAGCGCTTCCAGGACTGGTCCGGGCTCCTGCGGGAGCACTGGACCCTGCAGACCGACCAGCGGGTGTCGGAGGTACTGCAGAACCTGGAAGGCCCCTGGTCTGTGCAGCAGGTCAACGGTGCCTACCTGGCCGACCGTATCATGGACGTGTTCCTGCGTTCGTCCGGATTGCATCCGGTGCTGGTCGCCCGTCTAGCCCGCCTGCGTTACCCCCTGGCCTGGCGGCTGGTGGCGGAAGAGCATCCGGTGTTCACCGGCCTGCTGGTGGAGTGGCTGGACAGCTTCGCGGACTGGCGCGGGTGGAGCGATTCCGGGGGGCGGTCGTCCCGTGCACTGCTGGATCAGCTTGACCGGTTGGTGGCGGTGCTGGACCAGTGCTTCGAGAATAATGACCTGGCGCCATTCGAGGCCTTCTGTGACAAGTGGCAGCGGGATGCTGAGCGTCGGCACCAGCACTCCAGCCGCCTGCACCAGCGACTGATGGAAACGGAAACCGGGGCTGCGCGCCAGCGCCGGGCGGACCAGGTGGCCAGGGCCGTGACCGGACGGGCGCTGGACGGCCGGCAACTGCCGGTGGCAACACAGGACTTCCTGGTCGATCACTGGCTGCCGCTACTGCGACAGGTGGCCTGGCAGGAGGGTGTTGAGGGGGAGAACTGGCGCCACGGCACACGCCTGCTGGAGTGGATGGTATGGGCCGGTGATCCACAGCTCTCCGGCCAGAACATGGACCGCCTGTACCAGGTGGGCGAACAGCTATCCGACCGGATTACCGAGGTCTGGCAGCGGGTCCGACGGGAAACCCCACCCCGTGGGCCCCTGTCTGCGGTGGAAGCGGTGTTGGTGGACCGCCTGCGGGGAGGCGATCCCGAGGCGGAATCCACCCGGGAAAGGCTGGCCCGCCTGGACCATGATCCGACCTGGATTGATCTGCCGGAGGTGTCCGCCGGGACCCTGGAGCAATACTGCGGAAGCTGGTTCGTGGAAGGCAGCGGTGCCCGGGAACAGCGCCGTTTCTTCCTGGCTTACCTGGAAGAGACGGGGGAAGTGCTCTGGAGCAATGGCTATGGTGTACGGCTGGGGCTGACACCCTGGCATGAATTCCGTCAGTCCCTGGATGAGGGTCGTATGCGTCCGCTACCGCCGCTGACCCGGTTTGGCGATGTGCTGGGCGATACCGTATCGGCCCTGGACCGGGTGCTCTCATCCCAGCGTGGCCAGCGCCAGGAAGCGGCCCGCAAGGCCCGGGAGCGGGCGGAGCAGATCAGGCAGAAGAAAGAGACTGAAGCCAGGCAAAAGGCGCAGGCCGAGGCGGCCCGCCAGGCGGAGGCTGAGAAACAGGAACGACTGGCCCGGGAACAGGCGGAGGAGGAAGAGGTCGCCAGGCTCGAAGCCGCCCGTGCGGCGGCCCTGGAGCAGGCGGTGGCGGAAGTGGATCGTCTCAACCTGGGAGGCTGGATCGCCCTCCGGAAGCAACCCGATGCCGAAGACGAACAACGCCTGAAACTGGCGGTGCGGATCAACGCCAGTCGCAAACTGGTCTTTGTTGACCGTCTTGGGCTCAATCGCACGGAGCTGACCACCGATACCCTGGTGGAGCGGTTGCTGGCCGGTACCGCCCGCATACTGGGGGCGACCGCCGAGTTCGACGAAACCCTCAGCCGGGTGGTGGGCCGTATTCGTGTCGGCCGCTAGCCCCGTGGTCCCCTGATGAAAGTGGCAGAACAATGAACAATAACGACCCCTACGCATTTGGCAGTGATGAGCTGGACCCGGACCGGGAACAGCGGGATGAGTTCCGGCTGGTGGGACGCGCCAGCGTCGCCCTGGAGCTGGAATCGCCGGAGCCCGGCGAAGCTGGGCAGGCGCGGGTCGCCCCGGCGGAAAGTTCGGACGTGTCTCCGGGCGGACTGAAGGTAATCACCCGAGAACCGCTGACCCCGGGGGCGTTGTTGCCCGCAGGCATCCGCCTGCACGGTACCGATGAGGCCTGTTCACTGACGGTGGAGGTGGTCTGGTGCCGCCCGGTGGACGATGGTCGCTGGCAGTCCGGGCTGAAGATCCTGGAAACCGGAAACAGTGATTACCTGGCCTGGATGGATGCCGTGGCCCGGGCCATGGAAGGAGAATAGGTGGTGTGCCGTTTGGCCAACTCGCAGTAGATCAGCGAGTTGACCCAACGGCACACCAGGGGGCCAGGGGGGTGAGGGTCACCCCCGGCCGGAACAGATCACTCTTCCAGGGTGCCCATACCGGTAATATTGAAGCCACAATCCACGTACATGACTTCGCCGGTAACGCCGCTGGCCAGATCGGACCCCAGGAAGGCCGCAGCGTTGCCCACTTCCTTCTGGGTGACGTTACGCTTGAGGGGCGCGCGACCGGCGTTCTCGTTGAGCATGCGTCGGAACGCCTTGATGCCGGACGCGGCCAGGGTCTTGATGGGGCCGGCGGAGATGGCGTTGACCCGAACCCCGTCACCACCCAGCGATACCGCCATGTAGCGCACGCTGGCTTCCAGGGAGGCCTTGGCCAGACCCATGACGTTGTAGTTCGGCAGGACCTTCTCGGACCCCAGGTAGGACAGGGTCATCAGGGAACTGTGCTCGTTCAGCAGGCCCTGCTGACGGGCACCCTTGGCCAGGGCCACGAAGCTGTAGGAACTGATGTCGTGGGCAATCCGGAAACCTTCCCGGGTGGTAACGTCCACATAGTTGCCGTCCAGTTCATGGCCCGGGGCGAAACCTACCGCATGGACGATGATGTCGATGCTGTCCCAGTGTTTTTTCAGTTCCGTGAAGACATTGTCGATCTCCTCGTCGCTGGCGACATCGCAGGGGAACGTGAGCTGGCTGCCCCAGTTTTCTGCGAAACCCACCACGCGGGATTTCAGCTTGTCGTTCTGATAGGTAAAGGCCAGTTCGGCGCCTTGCTCATGAAAGGCCTCGGCAATGCCGTAGGCAATGGAATGTTTGCTGGCAACGCCAACAATCAGTGCGCGTTTACCGCTGAGGATTCCCATGTGTGTTCTCCCTATGATGAATTTTGGGGGCATTATCCCTGAAGGAGGTGGCCCTGCCTAACGGTCCATTGGTCGTAGGTCTGCCTCCGACCCATTGGACGGCGGTCGGTAAAACAGTGCGGCCGCCAGAAGTTCCCGGGTGTACTCGGATTCCGGGTTCCGGAATATGGTCTCTGCTGGTCCGCTTTCGACTACCTGGCCGGAGCGCAAGACCAGCAACTGGTGACTCAGCGCCCGGACCACGGCCAGGTCGTGACTGATGAAAAGATAGCTTAGCCCGTAACGGGACTGCAATTCCTGCAGTAATTCAATGACCTGTTTCTGGACCGTACGGTCCAGAGCCGATGTGGGCTCGTCCAGCACGATCACGTCCGGTTGCAGCACCAGGGCCCGGGCAATGGCGATGCGTTGTCGCTGCCCCCCGGAGAATTCGTGAGGGTACCGGTGGCGGGCATCCGGATCCAGTCCCACGTCCAGCAACGCCCGGATTACCTGCTGCTCCTGCTCCTCCGGGCTGGCGTCGCTGTGGATGCCGAGGCCTTCCCCGACGATGTCGCCCACCGACATTCGTGGGCTCAGGCTGCCAAAGGGGTCCTGGAAGACCAGCTGCATTCGCCGTCGCCAGGGCCGGAAACCCTTCTGGTTGAGGTGGTCGATACGGTCGCCAAGGAAGAACACCCGCCCCTGGCCGCTGGTCAGCTTCAGCAGGGTATGGCCGATGGTGGTCTTGCCGCTGCCGCTCTCACCGACAATGCCCAGGGTTTCCCCCCGGCGCAGGGTGAAACTGACGTCCTGGACCGCGTGGAGCCATCGGCGGGGCTTGCCGAACAGGGACCTGCCCACCGGGAAGCGGACGTTCAGGCCTTCCACCCGGAGCAATTCATCCTGGCTGTCATCCATGGGCCGGGGTTGCTCCGGGGGCTCCGAGTCCAGCAGTTTGCGGGTGTACGGATGTGACGGGCTTTTGAAGACCTGATCGGTGTCGCCTTCCTCCACCTTGAGCCCGTTCTCCATCACCACCACCCGCTGGGCGTAGTGGCGTACGATGGTCAGGTCATGGGTGATCAGCAGGACTGCCATGCCCAGCTTTGCCTGCAGTGACTGAAGCAGTTCCAGCACCTGTTTCTGTACCGTGACATCCAGTGCGGTGGTGGGCTCATCGGCGATCAGCAGGTCGGGATCGTTGGCCAGGGCCATGGCGATCATCACCCGTTGTTTCTGGCCGCCGGAGAGCTGGTGCGGGTAGCTGTCCAGCCGGTCCTCCGGTTGCGGGATGCCCACCAGTTCCAGCAGTTCCAGCACCCGCTTACGTGCCTGTGGACCCCGGAGCCCGCGGTGTATGGCAAGTACCTCGGCCACCTGCTTTTCCACGGTATGCAGCGGGTTCAGGGAGGTCATGGGTTCCTGGAAGATCATGCTGATGGAGCGACCACGGACCTGCCGCAGTCGCCGTTCACCGGCGCTGAGCAGATCTTCTCCCCGATAGCGGATGGCGCCCTCAGGGTAGTTCACCAGGCGTTCGTCCAACAGCCCCAGCGCCGACAACGCCGACACGGACTTGCCGGAGCCGCTTTCCCCCACCAGGGCCAGGATCTCGCCCTCCCGCACCTGGAAGGTCAGGCCCCGGACGGCGGGTTCGTTGTCACCGAACCTGAGGGTGAGGTTGTCGAATTCCAGCACGCTGGCCATATCAGTTCTTCCTCGGATCAAAGGCATCGCGCACCGCTTCGCCCACGAATACCAGCAGGGTCAGCATCAGGGCCAGGCTGACGAAGGCGGAGATACCCAGCCAGGGGGCATGCAGGTTCTCCTTGCCCTGGGAAATCAGCTCGCCCAGGGACGGGGAGCCTGGAGGCAGGCCAAAGCCCAGGAAGTCCAGGGAGGTCAGCATGGTAATGGCGCTGGTCAGGATGAACGGCAGGAAGGTGAGAGTGGCCACCATGGCATTGGGCAGGATGTGCCGGAACATGATCTTACGATTCCCGAGCCCCAGGGCCCGGGCGGCCTTGACGTACTCCAGGTTACGGGCCCGCAGGAACTCCGCGCGCACCACGTCCACCAGGGCAATCCAGCTGAACAGCAGCATGATGCCCAACAGCCACCAGAAATTGGGTTTGATAAAGGCCGACAGGATGATCAGCACAAACAGGACCGGTAACCCCGACCAGATCTCCACGAAGCGCTGGCCCAACAGGTCCACCTTGCCGCCGTAATAACCCTGCAGGGCGCCCACGGCAACACCAACGATACAACTCAGGATGGTGAGGATCAGACCGAACAGGACAGAAATACGGAACCCGTAGATCACCCGGGCGGCGACATCCCGGGCCTGGTCATCGGTGCCCAGCCAGTTGTCGGCGGACGGTGGTGCCGGCGAGGGCTGATCCAGGTTGTAGTTCACGGTGTCGTAGCTGAACCGGATGGGGGGCCACAGTATCCAGCCCTTGCTGTTGATTTCCTCAAGGATAAAGTCGTCCCGGTAATCGGTTTCCGTGGGCAGGAAGCCGCCGAAGGTTTCCTCGGGGATCTTCTCGATCATTGGCAGGTACAGCTCACCCTCATAGGACACCAGCAGCGGTTTGTCATTGGCGATGAGCTCGGCGCACAGGGACACGGCGAACAGGATGAGGAACAGCCACAACGACCAGTAGCCCCGTCGATTGCGGCGGAAGTTCTCGAAACGGCGGCGCTGTATGGGTGACAACGTCATCATTACCTAGCCCTCCCTGCTTTCGAAATCGATGCGGGGATCCACCGCCACGTAGGTGAGGTCGCTGATCAGTTTCAGAATCAGCCCCATCAACGTGAAGATGTACAGGGTGCCGAATATCACCGGGTAGTCACGGTTCAGGGCCGCCTCAAAGCCCAGCAGGCCCAGACCATCCAGGGAGAAGATTACCTCGATCAGCAGTGAGCCGGTAAAGAACAGCGACACCAGCACACCGGGCATGCTGGCGATGACAATCAGCATGGCGTTGCGGAAGACGTGGCCATAGAGCACCTGACGCTGGTTCAGACCCTTGGCCCTGGCGGTCACCACATAATGCTTGCCGATCTCATCCAGGAAGGAATTCTTGGTGAGCATGGTCAGGGTGGCAAAGCCGCCGATGACGTTGGCCGTAACCGGGAGCACCAGGTGCCAGAAGTAGTCCTGGATTTTCTCCGACCAGGACAGTTCGTTGAAGTTGGGAGAGGTCAGCCCGCTGAGGGGAAAGATGTCGAAATAGCTGCCGCCGGCAAACAGGACGATCAGCAGGATGGCGAACAGGAAGCCCGGGATGGCGTAGCCCACCACGATCACGGAGCTGGTCCACACATCGAAGCGGGTGCCGTCGTGGACGGCCTTGCGGATGCCCAGTGGGATCGAGACCAGGTAGATCACCAGTGTCGACCACAGGCCCAGGGAAATGGACACGGGCAGCTTGTCGACAATAAGCTCGACCACGGTTCGGTCCCGGTAGAAGGAATCCCCGAAATCGAAGCGGGCGTAGTCAGCCACCATCTGGAAAAAACGCTCGTGGGCGGGCTTGTCGAAACCGTACATGGCCTCGATCTCTTCCAGCAGTTCCGGATGGATGCCCCGGGAGCTGCGACTGTCACCACCCGCGGATATCTCGCCGCCGCCACCGCCGCTGGCGCGGGTCAGCGCACTGCCGCCGTGGCCCTGCATCTCGGCGATAAGCTGCTCAACCGGGCCGCCGGGTGCGGCCTGGACGATGATGAAATTGAGCAGCAGGATCCCGAACAGGGTCGGGATAATCAGTGCAAGACGCCGGAGAATATAGCTGCCCATGGTAACTGTCAGCTCCGGTGGTCAGGCATGTAGGTGGAATCAGGCATGGAATCAGTTGCCATACCACCAGTTGTCGACGTCCACCCCGTTCTTGGGAGTGGTGGAGGGGCGCTCCAGGAACGACCAATAGGCTATCCGGTCTACGGCAAGGTACCACTGGGGCACCACGTAGTGCCCATGGAGGAGTACCCGGTCCAGAGCATGGGTGCGGGTGACCAGGGATTCCCGGTCCGGCGCCTGGATCACCAGCTTCACCAGTTCATCCACCACCGGGTCCTGGATGCCCGCGTAGTTGCCGGAACCCTTCACATCCGCCACCGAGGAATGCCAGTAGTTCCACTGCTCATTGCCGGGAGAGTCGGATTGCGGAATCCTCATGGTGACGATGTCGAAATCGAAACTCTGGACCCGTTCCACGTATTGATTGGTATCCACCAGCCTCACATCCACCTCCATGCCCAGGCGCTCCAGGTTGTTCTTGAACGGCAGCACGATCCGCTCAAAGGCCTTCTGGTGCAATAGGAACTCGAACGAGAGGGGCTCCCCGGTTTCCCGGTGGACCATGGTGCCGCCGCGAATCTGGTAGCCTGCCTCTTGGAGCAGGGCCATGGCCTTCCTAAGGTTGTCCCTCAGGGTGCGGTCGCCCTCTGTGGAGGGGGGCGCGTAGCGTTCCGTGAATACGTCGTCCGGCAATTGATCCCGGTAGCGTTCGAGGATCTCCAGCTCGCGCCCCTCGGGCAGCCCGGATGATGCCAGTTCGCTGTTCTCGAAGAAACTGGTGCTGCGCTCGTACTGGTCATGGAACAGGTTGCGGTTGGCCCAGTCGAAGTCAAAGGCATAGCCGATGGCCTCCCGCACCCGGGGGTCCGAGAACTTGTCGCGGCGGGTGTTGAAGACAAAAGCCTGCATGCCGGCGGGACGCTGGTGCTCAATGGCCTCGGTGATGATCTGGCCGCTGGCGAAGCGGTCGCCACTGTAGGCGGTGGCCCAGTTCTTGGCAGACGTCTCCATGCGGTAGTCGTATTCACCGGCCTTGAAGGCCTCCAGGATGACCGTCTCGTCGGTATAGTAATCAATGCGGATCAGATCGAAGTTGAAGCGCCCCTGGCGCACCGGCAGGTCGGCGGCCCAGTAGTCCTTGGCCCGCTCGTAGGTGACAAAGCGGCCGGCCTCAAACTCCCCGATACGGTATGGGCCGCTGCCCAGGGGTGGGGTCAGGCCCTGTTTACCAAATTCCCGGTCCTGCCAGTAGTGCTGGGGCAGGATTTCCATCTGCCCAAGGATCAGGGGAAGTTCCCGGTTGCTGGTTTCCCCGAAGTCGAATCGTACCCGGTGTTCCGAGAGGACGGTTACTTCCTCCACCTCGGCGTAGTAGTTCTTGATACCCGGGTGACCCTCTTCCATCAGCAGATTGAAGGTGAAGGCCACATCGTCTGCCGTGATCGGGTGGCCATCGTGGAACCGGGCCTCTGGGCGCAGGTTGTAGATGACATAGCTGCGGTCTTCCGGTGTCTCGATGGATTCCGCGATCAGGCCGTAGGCTGAGAAGGGTTCATCGGCAGAGGATGCCAGCAGGGTGTCATAGAGGTAGGTGCGGATGCCTGCGGCGTAGATGCCGCGCACGATAAAGGGGTTGAAGGTGTCATAGCCGTTGGAGCGCACCGCCAGTCGAAGGCGCCCGCCCTTCGGGGCTTCGGGGTTGACGTAGTCAAAGTGAGGGAAATCCGGTCCGTAGGCCGGCTCGCCATGCATTGCCAGGGCATGTACGGGTTCAACCGTTGCTTCGATGTTCTGAGTGGTGTTGTCGTCGGCTGAGAGGGTGGTGGACAGGAAGAGGGCGCCTGTCAGTGCAAATAGGGAAGAGAACCGAGATATCCTTGGTCTGGCCATAGACATTCTTATACCCGTTATTGTTGCCTGGGCGACCGAAGCCGCCCACTGGAATTGTTCAGAGGCTCCCTTTGACCGGAAAAATCAAGGGCTGTTCCGCACGTCCACGTAGAGTACCAGACTCTGACCGGGTTGCAGATAACGGGAGGTGTTCAGATCGTTCCAGGCGGCGATGTCGCTGACATTAACCGCGAATCGGTTGGCAATGGTCGACAGGGAGTCGCCCCGGCGAACCCGGTACCCCACTTTGCGTACCATGCCGGAACGGTTGTTACTGGCCACCTGGGTGGCGGATGCCGCATCGGCATTCTTGGACCAGATCACCAGCTTGCGGCCAGGCACCAGCGGGTCTCCCGGTGCCATGCCATTCCAGGCGGCCACCTGCCGCACGCTGACGCCGTGCTCCCGGGCGATATCCCAGAAGGTGTCCCCCCGGGTTACCTTGTACTCCACCCGCTGGCCGTCGTTGTTGCGGCCACCCTGTGCCTGTTTACGGGCGATGCGCTGGCTTTCGCTGTGGCTGTAGGTGTCTTTGCCGGCCCGGGCGGAAGGGATCAGTAGTTGCTGGCCAACGCGGATGATGTCGCTGTTGAGGTTGTTCACCTCACGCAACACCGCCACCGTTGTGCCATGGCGGCGGGAGATGGCGCCAAGGTTGTCGCCGGAGCGGACCTGGTAGTGGTCCCAGGATACCCGTGAGTCCGGATCGAGCGCGGCAATGCCCTGGCGGAAACGGTCGGCACTGGCTACCGGCACCAGAAGGCGGTGGGGGCCATCCGGGCGAGTGGCCCAGCGGTTGAACGATGGGTTCAGCAGGTAGATCTCGTCCACGTCCACACCGGCCAGTTCCGCCGCGTGGGCCAGGTCGATCTGACCGCCGGTCTCCACCACCTCGAAGTAGGGCTCATCCTCAAGGGGGGGCAGTTCAATGCCGTAGGCCTCGGGGTCGTCGAAGATCTTGGCCAGGGCGATCAGCTTGGGGACGTAATGTCGGGTTTCCCGGGGCAGATCCAGGGACCAGTAGTCCGTGGGCTCACCCTTGCGGTTGTTGCGGCGGATGGCGCTGGATACCGTGCCGCCTCCACTGTTATAGGCTGCCAGTGCCAGGGTCGGGTCGCCGTCGAAACGCTGGGCCAGTTGATCCAGGTAGGTCAGGGCGGCATTGGTGGATGCGAGGACATCACGACGGTCATCGTGCCACCAGCTCTGGTCCAGCCCGAAGTGGCGACCCGTGCCCGGAATGAACTGCCACAGGCCGGACGCCCGACCGTGGGAATAGGCAAACGGATCGAACGCGCTTTCCACCACCGGCAGCAGGGCGTACTCCATGGGCAGCCCGCGGTGTTCGATTTCCTCGACAATGTAGTAGAGGTAGCGACGCCCCCGTTCCACCACACGCTTCACGTAGGCCGGGTGCTTCTGGTACCAGTCCAGTTGTTGTTGCATGCGCTCGTCGCCCTGGTCGTGGTCCATGGCGAAACCGGCGCGAATCCGCATCCAGAGGTCCCGGTCCTCCTCGGCCACCTCGCCGTCCGCCACTTCACCGGAATCAAGCCGGTCCCGGGCCTTTTCGGCGGTTTCCTTGAGGGAGGGCTCTATGGACTCGTCCAGTTCGGTGGTGCCGTCTTTTGTCTGGTCCTCGACAGAGCGCTTCAGGGCATCGTCGCCGGCGGCAACGGTCTGCTGGTGGGAGTCGAGGACGGTATCATCCTCCTTGCCGTACCAGGCCGAATTGGAGGTGCAACCGGCCAGGAAAAAGGTGAGGAGGGTCAGTGTGGTGGTACGTTTTGCCATCATATCGGACATTCCAGAGCTCGGACGGATTCCAGCCTTTTCCCTGGCTGCCGAGCGGGTCAACGGGTTCGTAAAACGTTCGCGATTTTATGTAACCCCCGTATGCGGGTCAATCACGGTCGCGTTACGGGTTCGCAACGCCGGCCCCCATGATGGGCCCGGCATCAGTGGCTGAATCGGTAAAAGACAGCTGGATGGGAGCAGTGTAGCGAATCAGAAATGATCCTTGCCGTGACGCACTGCCGCAAACACGCCGCTGTCACTATCTGTTACAAGATTGTGCTCGCGGCCATAACGTTCGGCGACGCGGATGACCGCCGGGTCGTCCCAGCGCAGGAACGGGTTGCGCTGCTTCTCGTCACCAAGCACCACCGGCACGGTGGGGCGGTCTTCATCGCGCAGTGCCCGGCAGTGATCCTCGAAGGCGGACAGGGCAGGATCATCCGGCAGCCAGCTGCGGGCGAAGCGCAGATTGGCAAGGGTGTACTCATGGGCGCAGAAAACGTGGGTGTCATCCGGCAGGCCGCGCAGGCCGGCCAGGGATTCCACCATCTGTCCCGGCGTGCCCTCGAACAGGCGGCCGCAGCCGCAGGCAAACAGGGTGTCGCCGCAGAACAGGACCGGATGGCCGGCCACCGGCGTATCGCAGAAATAGGCGATATGGTCGAGGGTGTGGCCAGGCGTGGCCATTACCTGGAAGGTAAGGCTCTGCCAGACCACCTCGTCGCCGGGGTGGACCGTATCCGTTCCGCCGGTGTACGGGGAGCCGGCCGGCGCAACGATCCGTTGCGGGTCCAGTTGCTCACGCAGTTGTGCGATACCCCCGGTGTGGTCAGGGTGGTGATGGGTCACCAGGATGGTGTCCAGGGTGAGCCGGTGACGCTCCAGGTGGTCCACCACCGGCGATGCCTGTCCCGGATCGACGACCAGCGCCTTGCCGGAATCCGTGTCTGCCAGGCACCAGATATAATTGTCTGAGAATGCCGGAATCGGTGTAATGGTCAGCATGGGCGCCTCATTTCAGGTGGTGGCCTCATTTCGGGCGGTGGAGTGTCACTGCTATGATAAAGCATCGGGTTGCGCGTGCCCAAGAGCAACCCTCATCACCGACGGGGTAACGGATGGCAAACATGCGTGGCTTGGAGTGGCAGCGGTTAATCCGTCGCCGGCGCCGTCAACAGCCCGATTACCGGGCCTCTCACCGCAGCCTGGAGGCCTGGTTCCAGTCTTCCCTGGGCCAGGCCCTGCTGGCGGACCAGCATGCCTGCGTGAACACCCACGTGGCGGAACTGGGCGGCGCGCGCCAGCTTCATGTTGCCCTCAGCCATCGCCTGCCCCTGGCAACGGATACTGATTACACCCAGCACATTATCGCCACCCCCTACTGGCGCAAGGACCTGCCCGACGGGGTGGTGGTCTGCGATCCCGACGAGCTGCCGTTTCCTTCGGGGTCGGTGGACCTGGTGATCCTGCACCACACGGCGGACTTCTCGGCATGGCCCCACCAGGTCCTGCGCGAGTCGACCCGGGTGCTGCGAGGTGGCGGGCAGTTGCTGCTGCTGGGTTTCAATCCGATCAGTTCCTGGGGCGTCCGGCGTCTGCTCAGCCAGCGTCGCCGGGGGCCCTGGGGTGGGCGCTTCCTGCTGCGGTCGAGGATGGAGGACTGGCTGAATCTGCTGGAATGCACGGTGGAGCGATCCGGCAGCTATTTCTTTCGTCTGCCTGTGCAGAGCGATTCGCTGATAGAGCGGCCCAGTCTGCTGGAGTACGTGGGTAATCAGGGAATGTTGCCGTTGGGCGCCTACTACTGCGTGCTGGCTACCAAGCACGTCTGTGCTCCCATTGCCCGGCGTCGGGCATGGCGGCCCGGTAAGGTGATTCCGCTGCCCAGTCCCGGTACACTCGGCGTTTCACGACAGGGTCGCGCCCAGGGCAGGGCGCGGCATGATGCCGAGGGACACGCAATCCGGAATCTTTGATGAGCGAACGAGTAACGCTGTATACCGATGGCGCCTGTAAGGGCAACCCCGGCCGCGGGGGATGGGGCGCACTGTTGAGCTATGGTGGCCACACCCGGGAACTGTCGGGGGGTGAGCGGGAAACCACTAATAACCGCATGGAGTTGATGGCCGCCATCGAGGGGCTCCGGGCCCTGAAGCGATCCTGCAAGGTGGATCTGTATACCGATTCCCAGTACGTGCGCAAGGGCATCACCGAGTGGATGACCGGCTGGAAGAAGAATGGCTGGAAAACGGCTGCCCGCAAGCCGGTGAAAAATGAGGACCTGTGGCGCGCCCTGGATGAGGAAGTGGCCCGCCACGACATCCGGTGGCACTGGGTTCGGGGGCATTCCGGTGTGCCGGGGAACGAGCGGGCCGACGCCCTGGCCAACCTGGGCATTGAACAGCTTGATCGCGCCAAAGTGGAGTAGTAACGAGCATGAGACAGATCGTCCTGGATACGGAAACCACCGGCATCGATCCGGCGGAAGGTCACCGCATCATCGAGATCGGCTGTGTGGAGGTGATGGAGCGGCAACTGACCGGTCGCCATTACCATGTCTATATCAACCCGGACCGGGAGGTGGAAGAGGAAGCTATCTCGGTGCACGGGATCACCAACGAGTTCCTGGCGGACAAGCCCCGGTTTGCCGAGGTTGCCGAGGAATTCTTTGAGTTCATCAAGGGCGCGGAGCTGGTCATCCACAACGCGGCCTTCGACGTGGGCTTCATGGACGCCGAATTCGCGCGGCTCAAGCCGGTGCGCAAGGTGGCGGACCACTGCGGCGTGCTGGACACCCTGGCCATCGCCCGCCGTAAGCACCCGGGTCAGAAGAACAACCTGGATGCGCTATGTAAGCGCTATGGCGTTGACAACAGTAACCGGGAACTTCACGGCGCCCTGCTGGATGCCGAGATCCTGGCGGATGTCTTCCTGCTGCTTACCGGCGGCCAGACGGCGCTGTCGCTGGATGCCGGTAGCGACGGCGATGAAGGTGTCCAGTCGATCCGGAGACTGCCGGCAGACCGACCGCCCCTGGCCGTAGTGCGGGCCAGCGATGACGAACTGGCCGCCCACGAAGCTTTCCTTGATACGGTGGAAAAGGCGGCCGGAGAAGTTCTCTGGCGGTCGTCAACATGAATGGCAGGGTGATGAAAAGGGTTTCGTAGGGATATGCGACAGAACTGAGAACTGTTTAGGAGTTCTTGAAAGTGATAGCCGCACTCGCTTGAGCGGGCTAACTTTTGTGTTATAAGTAATGGACAGTCCTTGTATTACGGCGATTTGCCCGGGTAACCCGCGAAACTCCTGCGCTGTACCAGAAAGGTCGTGTGGTGCCCGGCCAGGCAGTACCGGTTGAATCCGGGGCGGGCCTGACCCGCGACCGTCGGGAGACCCCTGTTCAGGCCAGGCCTGTGCAGGAGGTACCTGAAGAAGTGAAACGGTACCTGCGCAGGCCATGCTGAGACAGGAAGCGTCAGTTTATGATTCAGTCGTCACTAGCGACGAAGTCACAGTCGTTCGATCTGGTCAAGAAAGAGATAGAGCAGACCATCCGCAATGCGGAAACCAGCCTAGAGCGCTTCCAGGAGAACCGCGAAAGCGGTGAAGACCTGCAGAACTGTGTGGATTACCTGAACCAGCTCCGGGGTATCTTCGTGCTGGTGGAGCTGCGCGGCGGTACCCTCCTGTGCAAGGAGGCGGTCACTGTGGCCAACGATGTGCCCGTTGGTGCCAGTGACGACAAGAACATCCTCCTCACCACCCTCAACAGCTCGCTTTTTATCCTCCGCCGTTATGTAGAGTACTACCACCAGCAGCGGGAGGACCACCCGGAACTGTTGCTGCCTATCATCAACGAACTGCGGGTGGCGCGGGGTGAGCAGCCACACCCGGAATCCCACTTCTTTGAGCTGGACACCGAGAAGCGCCCGGATTTCTGCACCGGCACCTCCACCGAGCCCCTGGACCTTTCGGACGACGAGTTCGAGACCTACGCCCGGCGGATGCGACTGATGTTCCAGGTGGCATTGATCGGCGTGATCCGGGAGCGTAACGAGGTGGTCAGCAAGAAGCTTCTGTCCCGGGCGTCGCGGGGATTTGCGCGCCTGTGCGGGGAAGGGCAGTTGAAGCAGCTCTGGTGCCTGCTGATGGTGGTGGCGGATACCATGACCGACCGCGCCATGGGGTTCAATAAGGCTCGCAAGCGTTTGTTGATGCGTGTCGAGAAGTACAGCCGTGACATGGTCTATGTGGGCCGCACGGCGGCACGGCGGACCCTGGACGAATCCATTATCCGCGAAATGGTCTACCTGCTCTATCGGAGCGGTTCCGGTAACCAGGAGGTACAGCGCATACTGTCCGCCTGGAACCTGGCACCATCGGACTATCCGGAATCCATGATGGAGGCCCACCGCAAAAGACTGTATGGCCCCGGGGCGGATGTGCTCAAGTCCCTGTCCGAGGCCCTGCAGGACGAACTCAACCAGCTCAAGGACCGCCTTGATATTATCGAGCGTGGTATCGAACCGGACCTGAGCGAGCTGTCCACCATTGCCGATTCCCTCAACCGGCTGTCCAACACCCTGAACATGCTCGACCTCAGCCAGCTTGGGGAGATCGCCCAGGGCGAGGCCGAAAGGCTGCGCACCTGGGAGCATGCCGGATCGCTGCCGGCCGAGGATGAACTCTACTCCCTGGCGGATGCCGTGCTGGGTATCGAGAATGCGGTGCAGCAAATGGTATCGCGAGGCATTACCTCCGAGACTGATGCCCTGGCCATGGCCCGTCCGGAAGCCCGCGAGGAATCCCTCTACCTGCGGGAGGCCAGCATTGTGGTGGGGGACGAGGCCCGCAGTGCGCTGACCCTCGCCAAGCGTGCCATCACCGCGTTTGTGGAATCCGATTACGACAAGCTTCACCTGGCGAACCTGCCCCATACCCTGCACAGTATCTGGGGCGGTCTGCTGATGACCGGCGACCCGGACGCGGCGGATGTGATGGAACGGGTGGCCAGGTCCATCCAGGAGCGGTTGCTGGACGTGAAGGAACCGCCGGGCAGCGCCGTGCTGGAGTCCCTGGCCGATGCCCTGACGTCCCTGGAGTACTACATCGAGACCATCGGCACCCGTGACAACCGCAATCCGGATCTCCTGAAGCTGGCGGAGTCCTCCCTGGACGACGGGGGACTGTAATCAATGTCCTATCCGATGGCGATGCTGGTACTGGCCGGTCTTGGCGGCATTCTGGTGCTCATGGGACTGGCGTTCTTCCTGCGGCCCCGGTGGCTGCTGGGGTGGATCAAGGGCATGTTCGTCATTGTGCTGGTGGGCGGCGGTCTCTACGGCATTGCCGTGGCCATGCAGTTGCGCCACTACCAGGCGCTCTCCCATATGGAGACCATTGGCTCGCTCCGTATCGAGGCGATTGGTGACCAGACCTGGCGGGTCCGGCTGGACCAGCCCGGGGAGCCGGCGGAGAACTGGACCCTCAGTGGTGATGAGTGGCAGCTCGATGCCCGCATCATCCGTTTTGGCGGGCCGTTCGGCTGGCTTGGCGTCTCCCCCGGCTATCGTCTGGAGCGGATCAGTGGGCGCTACCATTCCCTGGAGCAGGAACGCAATGATGCGCGCACGGTTGAGGCAGTCGGCGAACAGGGCTGGCCGGACCTGTGGGAGATGGACCAGGCCTGGAACCTGCCTTTCATGGAGGGGATCTACGGTAGTGCCACCTATATGCCGTTCCGGGATGGCGCCCTGTACGATGTCCGGCTTTCGTCCAGCGGGCTGGTGACGGTGCCGGTGAATGAAGAGGCCAGGTCGGCGGTGCGGCTCTGGGACGAAGAATAGTTCAGGCAGGATAGTAAAAGAAAAGGGCATCCCGAGGGATGCCCTTTCTCGTTTCGTGAACGGTGGATCAGTTCAGCGAGAACAGCTGTCCGAGCTTGGTAGCCAGCATCATGTCACCTTCAGCGCGGAGCTGGCCGGACATGAACGCCTGCATGCCATCGGTCTCGCCCGAGACAATGCCATTCAGGGTGGCGGAATCCATGATCAGGGTAACGGAGGGATCGTCGTGATCGCCCTGGACCATCTTGCAGGTGCGGTCCTTGATGATCAGGTGGTAGTTCTGGTCGTCCTCGATGTTGAACTGGAACACCAGATCCATGCCTTCAGCGGCATCGGGGTTGAAGTTCTGTTCGAATTTTTCGAATACCTGGGCTACGGACATTGTTTTTCCCTTTTGTGTAACAAACTCCGCGAACGAGCGGTTCGCATCGTGCTGGGCGGACCGGCTGGCGATACACCAACGGGGACTGCCGGGTCTCCCGGCCAGCCGGCTCAGTCCGACTTTAGGGGCGCGCAGGGGGAGTGTCAAGAAAAAATCAAACGATCGTTTGACGAATTTCCGTCCCCGCTGTGCAACTTTCGTCCCCGGATGGTTGTACCCGCTATGGCCTCGGTTACAATCAGGACTCTCATTTGCAGTCGATCATGGAGCGTGCCTTGGAATTCCTTTCTGACTACGGTCTCTTTCTCGCGAAAGTCGTGACCTTTGTGATTGCGGTAGTGGTGGTCATCGTGGTGGCGGCTACGTCCATCCAGAAAAGCCGGGGGGAGGGTGACGATGAAGGCGAACTCACCGTTCGCCGACTCAATGAAAAGTACCGCAAGCTGCGGGAAGCCATTGAGAGCCGGATGCTGTCACCGGAACAGCGTAAGCTGTGGAAGAAAGCAAAACAGAAAGCGGAGAAGGCAAAGAAAAAGGCTGGCAAGTCCGCCGACAGGAAAGACAAGGAAGAGGAGACCCGGCCGAAGACCTTTGTGATCGACTTTGACGGTGACATCAAGGCCAGCGATACCGAGACCCTGCGGAAATCCGTAACGGCGGTGCTCTCTGTGGCCGAGCCAGGGCGTGACGAGGTGGTGGTGCGCCTGGAAAGCGGGGGCGGCCTGGTCCACGCCTATGGCCTGGCGGCGGCGCAGCTCGACCGTATCCGGGGCAAGGGTATCCACCTGACCGCCTGTGTCGACAAGGTGGCCGCCAGCGGCGGTTATATGATGGCCTGCGTGGCGGACCGTATCGTGGCGTCCCCCTTTGCGGTGCTCGGTTCCATTGGCGTGGTGGCCCAGTTGCCGAACTTCCACCGGGTGCTGAAGAAACACGACGTGGACTATGAGATTCTCACGGCCGGCGAGCACAAGCGGACGCTGACGATCTTCGGTGAGAATACCGACAAGGGGCGCCGCAAATTCCTGGAAGACCTGGAGGACACCCATCACCTGTTCAAGGACTACGTCCGTGAGCGCCGGCCCGACCTGGATGTGGACAAGGTGTCCACCGGTGATATCTGGTTTGGCACGCGGGCACTGGAGGTGAAGCTGGTGGATGAGATCCGTACCTCCGACGAGTACCTGATCGATGCCTGTGATCGCTCGGATGTGGTGTCGGTCAGTTTCCAGCGCAAGCGTACATTGCCGGAGAAACTGGGGCTGGCCACCAGCGCCGCCCTGGAAGCAACGGTCTGGCGCGTGCTGAGTGCCTTCCGCAACCAGAACATCCAGTAACAGACCATTCCTCAACCCCAGGAGACAGGCAATGAGCAACGATACCGAGTACCAGGCATGGCGTGTCCACGAGCAGGATGGTGACTACGTTGGTGCCGAGGAAACCTGCAATACTGCTGATCTTCCGGACAACGAGGTGCTGATCCGTGTCAGCCATTCCTCCCTGAACTACAAGGACGCCCTGTCCGCATCCGGCAACAAGGGCGTGACCCGCAACTTTCCCCATACCCCCGGCATCGATGCCGCCGGCGAGGTGGTGGCCTCCGGTGGCAGTCCCGCTGTCGGGGCCGAGGTGATCGTGACCGGCTACGACCTGGGCATGAACACCCCGGGCGGCTTTGGCGAGTATATCCGTGTGCCGGCGCAGTGGTGCGTGGCCATGCCCGATGGCTGGGACGCCCGCAAGGCCATGATTTATGGCACTGCCGGCCTGACCGCGGGCCTGTGCGTGGGTAAATTGCTGCGCATGGGGGCCACCCCCGAGCAGGGGCCGGTGCTGGTGTCCGGCGCCAGCGGGGCGGTGGGTACCGTGGCCGTTGAGATCCTGGCGGGTCTTGGTTTCCAGGTGACCGCTGTCTCCGGTAAGTCCGATCATGCGGACGCCCTCAAGGCGCTCGGTGCGGCGGAAGTGCTGGGCCGGGATGCCCTGGAGGCTTCTCCCAAGCCGATGCTGAAGCCGGCATTCGCCAACGCCGTCGATACCGTGGGCGGCAGTCCGCTGGCGGAAATCCTCAAGCAGGTCCAGCCGGGTGGCTCGGTTTCCTGCTGTGGCCTGGTGGCCGGCCCCAAGGTGGAAACCACGGTGATGCCGTTTATCCTCCGGGGCGTGAATCTGCTGGGTGTGGACTCCGTGGAGATTCCCCTGGCGGAGAAGGAGGCGGTCTGGAAGAAGCTGTCCTCGGAATGGGCCTGCCCGAAGACCGAGGCGTCCGCCCGGGATATCGGCCGCAAGGATCTGGATTCAGCCCTCAAGGCGTTTCTTGCTGGCCAGTCCAGCGGCAAGATCGTGCTGGATCATGGCCTCTGAGGCATGGATGTGATCGGTGTCAGGATCGGGCGCCGGTCACATACAGACGGGCATAAAAAAACGCTGGCCGAGGCCAGCGTTTTTTGTTTCCGGATCAGGCGGTTTCCGCTACCGGGAATTCCCCGCGCCGGCGGAACAGCGGCTCATCGTTGTCCGTGGCCGCCTGGTAGGCGTTGCTGAAGAAGTTCAGGCACCGCGGCGCCTTGTTGATGTCCTTGTCCGCCCGCAGGGCGTAACTGTCGAAGCCACAGCGCTTCATGAACTGGAGCTGGTCCAGCAGCACATCGCCAATGGCCCGGAGTTCGCCCCGGTAGCTGAAACGCTCCCGCAGCAGGCGGGCGGTGGAATAACCGCGACCGTCGCTGAACTTGGGAAAGTTCACCGCAATCAGGGGCAGCTCGTGCACGTGATCGGCGATGAGTTCCGGTTCCTCGTGGCTGTCCAGCCAGAGGCCCACCTGGTCGTTACCGGCATAGTGTTCACGGCCGGCCAGCCAGAGTTCCGCCGGCACCAGGCAGGGGCCTTCCGGCAGCGTCAGGGTCTCGCCTTCGGCGGGATGCTCCAGCACCTGCCAGTGGTCGGCAACGATACTGCCGTCGTGGCGAACGATATCAGGCATAGACGCGCTCCTTGAACGGGGTGATGCCGATCCGGCGATAGGTATCGAGGAACTCTTCCTCCTCGGTGCGGTTGTCCACGTAGACGTTGATGATCTTCTCGATCACCTCCGGCATGTGCTCGCGGGCGAAGGAAGGGCCCAGGATCTTGCC
Organism: Marinobacter shunpengi; assembly: GCF_045449715.1. NCBI lineage: Bacteria > Pseudomonadati > Pseudomonadota > Gammaproteobacteria > Pseudomonadales > Marinobacteraceae > Marinobacter > Marinobacter shunpengi. The sequence goes on from NZ_JBJJLA010000019.1 coordinate 165,638, forward strand.
GATGGAGGCATCGTGCTGGGACGCGCCGCCAAGGCTGATCTGGTAGTACTCCTCGCCCTTCTTGTCGACACCGAGTACGCCGATATGACCCACATGGTGGTGCCCGCAGGCGTTCATGCAGCCGGAAATGTTCAGGTCGATGTTGCCCAGGTCGTAGAGGAAGTCCAGGTTGTCGAACCGGCGCTGGATGGACTCGGCCACCGGGATTGACTTGGCGTTGGCCAGGGCGCAGTAGTCGCCGCCGGGGCAGCAGATCACGTCCGTCAGGGTGTTCAGGTTGGCGGTGGCAAAGCCCATGGGGCGGATGGCCTGCCACAGGTCGTAGAGCTGGTCCTGACGCACATCCGCCAGTACCACATTCTGCTCGTGGGTCACCCGTACCTCGCCCAGGCTGTACTGCTCGGCCAGGTCGGCAATCTGCTCAAGCTGGCGGTCCGACACATTGCCCGGGGGCGTGCCGGTCTTCTTCATGGTCAGGGTGACAATGGCGTAGCCGGGCTTTTTGTGCTCGTTGACGTTGCGGTTCACCCAGTTGTCGAAAGGCCTGCTCTCGGCACGGGCGGACACCAGGGATTCGGGGTTATCCTGCAGGGCCTTATAGTCCGGCTCGGTGAAGTAGCCCTTCATCCGCTCGATGGCATCGTGGGTGAGGCGGGTGGGGGAATCCTTGATATGGGCCCATTCCGCCTCCACGCGCTCGGCAAAACCCTCCGGCGTCAGCGCCTTGACCAGGATCTTTATCCGCGCCTTGTACTTGTTGTCCCGGCGACCATAGCGGTTGTACACCCGCAGGATGGCTTCCAGGTAAGTCAGCAGATCCAGCTCCGGCAGGAAGTCGCGGATTGCCGGGCCGACCATGGGCGTGCGGCCGAGGCCGCCACCGACATGGACCCGGAAGCCAAGCTCACCGGCGTCGTTGCGCACCATCTGCAGACCGATATCGTGGACCTGGATGGCGGCGCGGTCGGTATGCTCGGAGGCGTTGACCGCCACCTTGAACTTCCGGGGCAGGAAGGCGAACTCCGGATGGTAGGTGGACCACTGACGGATGATCTCGCAGTAAGGGCGCGGGTCTGCGATCTCGTCGGACTGGACCCCGGAGAACTGGTCCGTGGTGGTGTTACGGATGCAGTTGCCGCTGGTCTGGTTGGCGTGCATCTCCACTTCCGCCAGTTCCGCCAGGATATCCGGCACATCTTCCAGTGCCGGCCAGTTCAGTTGCACGTTCTGACGGGTGGTGAAGTGGGCGTAGCCCTTGTCGTAGTCACGGGTGATGCTGGCCAGCCGCCGCAACTGCTCGGCACGCAGCATGCCATAGGGAATGCAGATCCGCAGCATGGGTGCGAGGCGCTGAACATAGAGCCCGTTCTGCAGGCGCAGGGGGAGGAATTCGTCCTCGGCCAGTTCACCGGCCAGGGCACGATCGGTCTGGTCCCGGAACTGGGCTACCCGTTCCGAGAGAATCTGCCGGTCGTGTTCATCATAAACGTACATAATCGGATAGTCCTGAATCGTCCTGTTGCACTCTCTCCGGTGGCTGGCCTCGTTGGTCGGGCTGCCTGCCGGGAGATGACATGTGTCAATGGGTGCTGATGCGGGGCAGGATAGCACCACGTCCTTATTCTTAAAATGATTATTTCAAAATATGGTAATCGATTCTGGTGATAAGAGGAGCCGCCAAACGTGCGGTCAATAACGGATCAGGCGGGCTGTACCGGTTTCAGCCAGATTGGCTTGCAGCGGCGTCCCGCCTGCATTAAGGTAAATCCCGGACGTGGTAAACGGACGTCACGAGACCAGACCAGAACAATATCAAAAAACGTCAATCGGAGAACCGGATATGAAGAAAAGCACACTCAATGACAGCCAGGTCGACGCTATCGCCTTTACAGCGCTGGTAGTGCTGGTGGTTGCTTTTGCCGTTAGCTGGGTATCGTTTCAGTAAGCGGACCCTGGCGGCAGGTCATACCCGGTGGTGTGCCTGCCCCGATCGCTTGATTTTTCAGCGCCCGGCCAGCACCCAGCTGACGATCAGGGCCAGTACCACCACAAACCCCACCGTAAACAGGATACCGGCAATAATGTAGGGCCATGGGCTGTGACTGCTGAAGTCCTCCTGATGACGCTTGCCGGACTGTACCCCGAAGGCGCCTGCCAGCACACTCTGCAGAACCTTGAGGACACCAGGGCCTTTCTTGCGTCCCCGGGTGCTGTCAGGGGCTGACCTGTCCTGTCTGTCGTTGTCTGCCATGGCTACTCCTGTCGTTTTCTTGTTGTATCGGGTCGGTCGGTGTGGGGGCAGGCAGGAATGCCCGCCCGTTCCCGCTCACTCCGCCGGATCGTAGGCCAGGCTGGGGGCGAGCCAGCGTTCGGCCTCGGCCCGGCTGATACCCTTGCGGTCGGCATAGTCGGTGACCTGGTCCTTGCCAATCTTGCCCACGGCAAAATACTTCGACTCCGGGTGGGCAAAGTACCAGCCTGACACCGCTGCCGTGGGGAACATGGCGAAGTGCTCGGTCAGTTCGATACCGGTGTTCTCCGGCGCCTTCAGCAGGTCGAACAGGATTTCCTTCTCGGTGTGGTCCGGGCAGGCCGGGTAACCCGGGGCAGGGCGGATGCCCTGGTACTTTTCCCGGATCAGGTCGTCGTTGTCCAGGTGTTCCTGCGGCTGGTACCCCCAGAATTCCTTCCGCACCCGCTCGTGCATGCGCTCGGCAAAGGCTTCCGCCAACCGGTCTGCCAGGGCCTTGACCATGATGGCATTGTAGTCATCATTGGCGTCCTTAAACTCCTGGGAGAATTCCTCGGCGCCGACGCCGGCGGTCACCGCGAAGCCGCCCACATAGTCGCACTGGTCCGACCCTTCCGGCATCACGAAATCCGACAGCGCCCGCATGGCCTGGCCCGAGGCCTTGTCATCCTGCTGGCGCAGGTGATGGAGGACTGTCAGCTCCTCGCGACAGCTCTCGTCCCGGTAGACCACGATATCGTCACCACGGCGGTGGGCCGGCCAGAACCCGATAACGCCCCGGGCCTGCACCCGCTTCTCGTCGATCATCCGCCGCAGGATCTGTTGCGCGTCATCGAACAGGGTGCGTGCGGCTTCACCGCGCTTGGGGTCATCGAACACGGCGGGATACTTGCCGGCAATATCCCAGGAAATAAAGAACGGCGTCCAGTCGATGTAGTCCAGCAGTTCGTTGAGGTCGTAGTCATCGAAGGCGCGAACGCCGGTGAAAGCGGGCTTCACCGGTGTGAATCCGTCGAAGCCGATCTCCGGCGCGCGCTCCCGGGCTTCCGACAGGGATACCAGCTTGGTGCGTTCCCCCCGGTTCTTGCGGCGTTCGCGGATTGCGTCGTATTCCTTCCGGGTTTTCTCCACGTAGTCGGGCTTGCCGTTGCGGCTGAGCAGGGTGGATGCCACGTTCACACAACGGGAGGCGTCCGATACGTACAGTGCCAGGTCATTCTTGTACTGTGGCTCGATCTTGACCGCGGTATGGGCCTTGGACGTGGTGGCGCCGCCGATCATCAGCGGAACCTGGAAGTCCAGGCGCTGCATCTCCCGGGCCACATGGACCATTTCATCCAGGGATGGGGTAATCAGCCCGGAGAGACCGATAATATCCACGTTTTCGGCTTTGGCTGTTTCCAGGATCTTCTCGCAGGGCACCATCACGCCCAGGTCAATGACCTCGTAATTGTTACATTGCAGTACCACGCCGACGATGTTCTTGCCGATATCGTGGACATCACCCTTTACCGTGGCCATGAGAATCTTGCCCTTGGCCTTCTGGCCCTCGGACTTTTCGGCCTCGATGTAGGGGATCAGGTGAGCTACTGCCTGCTTCATGACGCGGGCACTCTTGACCACCTGGGGCAGGAACATCTTGCCGTCGCCGAACAGGTCGCCCACTACGTTCATGCCATCCATCAACGGACCTTCGATAACCTCGATGGGGTGCTCCGCCCGCTGACGGCACTCTTCCGTATCGTCAACAATGTAGGTGGTCACGCCCTTGACCAGGGCATGCTCCACCCGCTTCTCCACCGGCCATTCCCGCCAGGCCAGGTCTTCCTCACGGGTCTTGCCGCCCTGGCCCTTGTAGCGCTCGGCAATCTCCAGCAGGCGATCGGTGCCATCGTCCCGGCGGTTGAGGACCACGTCCTCCACCAGTTCCTTCAGCTCCGGGTCGATCTCGTCGTAGACCACCAACTGGCCGGGATTGACGATGCCCATGTTCATGCCCGCCTTGATGGCGTGGTACAGGAAGACGGAGTGGATGGCCTCGCGCACCACGTCGTTGCCCCGGAAGGAGAAGGACACGTTGCTCACACCGCCGGAAATGGAGGCGTGGGGCAGGTTGTCACGGATCCAGCGGGTGGCGTTGATGAAATCCACCGCGTAGTTGTTGTGCTCCTCAATGCCGGTGGCGATGGCGAAGATGTTGGGGTCGAAGATGATGTCGCCGGGGTTGAAGCCGATGCCCACCAGCAGGTCATAGGAGCGCTTGCAGATCTCGGTCTTGCGCTCGAAGGTATCCGCCTGGCCGTCCTCGTCAAAGGCCATAACCACCACGGCGGCGCCATAGCGCATGCAGTCCCGGGCCCGTTTGAGGAATTCCTCTTCGCCTTCCTTGAGGGAGATGGAGTTGACCACCGACTTGCCCTGGACACAGCGCAGACCTGCCTCAATCACCTCCCACTTGGAGGAATCCAGCATGATGGGCACCCGGGAAATATCCGGCTCGGAGGCCACCAGATTCAGGAACGTTACCATGACGTCCTTCGAATCCAGCATGCCCTCGTCCATGTTGATATCGATGATCTGGGCGCCGTTCTCTACCTGGTCCCGGGCCACGCTGAGGGCTTCCTCGTACTGCTCCTCCTTGATCAGGCGCAGGAATCGCTTGGAACCGGTAACGTTGGTGCGTTCACCCACGTTGATGAAGAGTGTGTTCTCGTCGCCGGTAAAGGGCTCCAGGCCGGACAGGCGCAGGGCCTTGGGGCGCTCGGGAATCTGCCGGGGCGGATACTTGGCGACGGCGTTGGCAACCGCCTCGATATGATCCGGGCGTGAGCCGCAACAACCGCCGATGATGTTCAGGAAGCCGTCCCGGGCGAAGCCTTCAATAATGTCCGCCATTTCCTCCGGGGTCTGGTCGTATTCACCAAACTCGTTGGGCAGGCCGGCGTTGGGATGGGCGCTGACGTAGGTTTCCGCCTTGGCGGACAGCTCCTCCACATAGGGGCGCAGGGCGTCGGCGCCCAGGGCGCAGTTCAAGCCGACAGTCAGTGGCCTGGCGTGGGCGATGGAATTCCAGAAGGCCTCGGTGGTCTGGCCGGACAGGGTGCGGCCGGAGGCATCGGTAATGGTGCCGGAGATCATCAGCGGGAGTTCGATACCGGAATCCTCGAAATACTGCTGCACCGCGTAGATGGCGGCCTTCGCATTGAGGGTGTCGAAGATGGTCTCGATCAGCAGCAGGTCACACCCCCCTTCGGTGAGGGTCTGTGCCGCTTCGTAGTAGTTATCCACCAGGGTCTGGAAGTCCACGTTCCGGTAGCCCGGGTTGTTGACGTCCGGGGAAATGGAAGCCGTGCGGGAGGTGGGGCCAATGGCGCCCGCCACAAAACGGGGTTTGTGGGGCTCGCGGGCGGTGAACTCATCGGCGATTTGCCGGGCCAGGCGGGCGGATTCCCGGTTAAGTTCCGGCACCAGCTCTTCCATGCCGTAGTCCGCCTGGGACAGACGGGTGGAATTGAAGGTGTTGGTCTCGATGATATCCGCGCCCGCGGCCAGATAGTCGCCGTGGATACGAGTCAGCAGGTCGGGCTGGGTCAGGCAGAGCAGGTCGTTATTGCCCTTGACCTCCCGCTCATAATCCCGGAAGCGCTCGCCGCGAAAGGCGGCTTCATCCAGTTGCTGATTCTGGATCATGGTACCCATGCCGCCATCAAGGACAACAATACGTTCCTTGAGGGCCTGGTGGAGCTGGGCAAGTCGGGTCGCGCGATCGGTCATGTTCTGGGTTGTCCGGGCATAATGAGTGTACGGTTTCGAGCCGCGCATAATACCAGAATTGACCGATCGAGTCCTGCCGGGCGCGACCGGGGTCATTCGATCCCGGGCCTTGAAAATCACAGGCCGGGGCCTTATTGACTTAAAATCCGACCAAAATACTTGGTCTTTCAGGAACCCGGGTTCTCCGTTAAAATGGACCCACACTTACTGACAGGTTGAAGAAATGGCATTGGTAACCGTTACCGACTCCGCAAGAGACTATCTTGCCGAACTGATCAACAAGCAGGATGTGGAAGGCATGGGCGTGCGCATCTTCGTGACGCAGCCGGGTACCAAGCATGCCGAAACCTGCCTGGCCTACTGTCCGCCCAATGAAGTGGTCCCCACCGATGAGCAACTCGACCTGGGCAAGTTCACCCTGTATCTGGATCAGAATTCTGTCCCGTTCCTGGAAGAGGCCCATGTGGACTACGCCAAGGACCAGATGGGGGGGCAGTTGACCATCAAGGCACCCAACGCCAAGGTGCCCAACATTGACGAGGATGCGCCGCTGCCGGATCGCGTGAATTATGTGCTGGCGTCGGAGATCAACCCCGGGCTGGCGTCCCATGGTGGTGATGTTCAACTGGTGGAAATCGTCGACGAGTCCGTGGCCGTGCTCCGCTTCGGCGGTGGTTGCCAGGGTTGCAGTGCCGTCAGCCTGACCCTGAAGCAGGGCGTCGAGTCCACCCTGAAGGAGCGTGTTCCGGAGATCAGCGCAGTACGCGACGTCACCGACCACTCCTACAAGGAGAATGCCTACTACCAGTAAAGAGCCCGTCAGGGCTGATAGCTGGCGGTACCATGACCCTACAGTTTTCGGGCTGTGGGGTTTTTTATGGCCTACAGGCAGTTGGTGGGGCGGGGCAGCCCGGCAATACGGCAGGCGGTCTTGGCCGGGGCGCCGGAGAAGAGCTGCATCAGGTAGATGCTGTTGCCCCGGTCTTCTCCCAGGGTTTCCCGAACCGCCTTGACGAACAGCCGGTTGGAAGGGGGCGCCATTTCATGTTCCCTGTAAAAATCCCTCAGCAACCATATGATTTCCCAGTGTTTCTCCGTTAGCTCAATACCGGATTCATCAGCGATGGCCCTGGCCACCGCTTCGTCCCATCGCCAGGCGTCCTCCAGGAAACCTTCATTGTTTCGTTCGGGTAGTGCCACGGATGCCCCCTACCAGCTGATAATACGTGAGAAACGGTCGGTGAGTTGGACCATGCCCCGGTAGTCTACCAGCGGTATGCCACCGCCAACGCCCCGGGCCTCGCAATCGGCGGCGAGCGCCTGGGTTGATTCCGGTAGTCGGATATTGTCGTCCACCAGGGCGAGCACGGCATTTTCGGTCAGCAGCAACAGGTCCCCCTCAGCCATACCCACGAAACAGGCGGTAAATCGGGGATGTCCCGGTGTCTTGTTGAGGATATGGAGCGTGGGCGTGTTCTCGGTCTGGTTGCTCATAACTGCACTACCTGAAGGAACTGCCGGTAGAAGGCTGTATCCGGGGTGACGGACACGGCCTCCGGGGTCGGCTCGTTGAGGTCGAAACGGGCCATGGCGGAGGCGTCGGCATAGAGCTCCGACACCCCGAACATCCTGGCCGCTCCCAGGTTGCGGCTCACGGTCTTCTGCCGGATCGCATCACCGTCCTGGCCAGGGCGCAGCCAGTTAACCCCTTCACCGCGAAACAGCAGAGCCACCGGTCGGTCAAAGGCAGCCAGGGAGAAAGCCATGTCCAGCGTCTCGCGGCCATGCCAGTCGCCGTAGGGTGCCCGGTCGATCACCATCAGCAGCGTATCGTCCATCTCAGACGCCTCCGTGAAAATAGATAACGCGATCGGATGAGGTCTGGGCCTCCACCCATTCCCCAAGGCCGGCGATAGAGAAGCCGCTGGCCAGGTTGGAGGCCGGCCGCTCATACCGGGAGGCTTCCTGCTCATCCAGCAGGCCCCGGCGCAAACAGGAGGCTATGCAGGCCACGGCAGGAATCCGGTGTTGCGCCAGCAGGGCCTGCCACTCGGCGGTCCAGTCGGTTTCGTCCGATGGTGGGGTATTCAGGGCGGATGCAAGGTACACCCCATCACCATAGAGGAACAGGCGGTCACAGGTATGGCCAGTGTCGAGCAGGGCCTGACAGAAGGCGAGCGCCGTTGCCGGGGCCTGGCTGCTATACGGGGCACCGGTCACGACCAGGGTATAGCCGGGTGCCTGGTGTTCCTCGGTGTGGGGCATGGTGTGTCTCCTGGGATCCATGGGCGTTATTGTGCCATAAAGCGGCTGGTAGCAGGATTTCGGCCGGGCTGACGAAAAAGGCCCCGCGTTGCGGGGCCCTTAAGCGTACGAATAATGGCGCCGGAGCGTTTATTCGTTGAATGCCCCAAGGAGGTGGAGCAGGGACACGAACAGGTTGTAGATGCTGAGGTACAACCCAACCGTCGCCATCACGTAGTTGGTTTCGCCGCCGTTCACGATACGACTGGTGTCGTACAGGATGAAGCCGGACATCAGCAGCACGATGGCCGCGCTCAGGGCGAGGCTGAACATGCTGATATCAACGCCAAACAGGCTGGCGACCAGGCCACCCAGCATGGCAGCGATCACCACAACCATGCCTGCGACCAGGAAGCTGCGCATGAAGGAGAAGTCCTTCTTGGTGGTCAGCACGTAGCCGGACAGGGCAAAGAACACCAGGGCCGTGCCGCCCAGGGCCTGCATCACGACGGTGCCGCCATTGGACATGGCCAGGTAGTGGGACAGTAGCGGCCCAAGAGAAATGCCCAGCAGACCGGTAAAGGCGAATACCACACCGATGCCGGCGGGGCTGTTGGCGGTACGGGGAAGTACCAGCCAGATCAGCGCCAGGGCGCCGAGGGAGCACATCAGGCCGATGCCATGGCTCAGGTTGAGCGCCATGGCCACGCCCGCCATGACCGCACTGAATACAAGCGTCATGGCCAGCAGCATGTAGGTGTTACGTAGCACCTTCATGGCATCGGTGCTGATTCCGGTACCAGCACCGGCACGGGTGGCCGCGTAGGTACCCTGATTCTGGTTGACGTTAAAACGCCTGTTATCCATGTTCATCTCCGTCATCTGATCGATCGGTGTTACATCCGTACCGCCATAGTAATGGTCGGTGCTTAACTTTCAATCCTCAACATTATGCCATTGAGACATTTCACAGCGGAAATGGTTTCATGACATCTGCCTGATTTTTGTGAGTTGTCGTCTGTCCTCATTTTCAAACTGATAATGGGGGCAGGCGGCCAGTTTATCAATAGGTCAGACCACCAGGGTGGGGCACCTGGCCATGCTGGCCACCCGCTGGGAGACACTGCCCAGTATCATGCCATCCTTGTCGCTATGGGTACCACGGGAACCCACCACAATCAGGTCCACATCATGCTGTTTGGCAAACTTGACGATGGTCTTGGATGGCCTGCCGCCCTTGACGAAGCCGCGGACGCTCGGCGCGCCCGCCTGTATGGCATACTGCTTGGCATACTCAACCACATCCCTGGCGTACTCGGACAGGGCCTCATCCGGAATCTGAAGCTCCTGCGGGCGCACCATGGACAGTGACGCCTCAAACAGGCTGTGGTGTTTGTAGACGCAGATCAGGTACAGCTCGGCGCCGGTCAGTTTCTGGAACTCCACCGCCTTCTCAACCGCATCCAGTGCCGGCTTGGAGCCGTCCACGGCTACCAGGATTCGTCGAAACATGATCACCTCCTCAGCGCAAACCAGCGCTTTTTGATCAGCGGAATGCCACGTCCCGTAGGAACAGCGCGATTTGCGGGAAGGCAATGATCAGGCCTGCCGCTGCTATGAGCATGATGACAAACGGTGGCGTCCCTCGGATAACTTCCCAGTAGGGGCGTTTGAAAATCGCGATGGCCGTGAAAATATCGCAGCCGAAAGGCGGTGTGGCGGAGCCAATAGCCACCTGCAGCGTTATCAGCACACCCACCAGTACCGGATCGAGCCCGGTGGCCTGGATGGCCGGTGCGAAGATGGGCGTCAGCACCAGGATCACCACGATAGGATCCACAAACATACAGGCAATAAAGAACGACACGCAGATTGCGATCAGTACGCCCACGGGACCGGCTTCGTTGACACCAACCGCTGCCAGAATGGCCTGTGGAATCTGGGCGAACGAGATGATATAGGAGAAGCCGTTACCGGCGGCCACCAGGATAAAGACCACGGCGGTAATCAGGCCGGTGGACTTGGCGATGCGGTAGATATCGATGGTCTTGAGAGAGCGGAAGATCACGAATTCCAATAGCAGGGCGTAGAGCACACAGACCGCTGCCGCCTCGGTGGGACTGAAGATACCGCCATAGATACCACCCACGATAATCACCGGGAAGAACAGTGGCCAGAGGGCCTCCCGTACGGAGCGGGCCCTGTCGCCCCAGCTTGACTTATCTTCAGTGGGCACCTTGTTGCGGATGGCATAGAACAGACAGTAGGCAGAGAACATCACAAGGATCATGATGCCCGGGCCGATACCGGCAATGAACAGTTCGGCAATGGAGGTTTCTGAAATAACCCCGTAAATAATCATGCCGATACTCGGGGGGATCAGGAACGCAATATCACTGGCGTTGATGATCAGGGCCAGTGTAAAGGAGTCCGAGTAGCCGGCCTTGAGCATCTTGGGTCGCAGGGGCGAGCCGATGGCCACCACGGTGGCCTGGGTGGAGCCGGAGACAGCGCCGAACAGGGTGCAGGAGGTTGCCGTGCTGATGGCCAGGCCGCCTTTCACATGACCAATGAAGGACATGACCATGGCGATCAGCCGGTCCGCCGAGTGGCCGCGCGTCATGATGTCCGCCGCCAGGATAAACATGGGTACGGCGATCAGGGAGGCAGGCCGGATGCCGCCCATCATCTGCTGGACCAGGGTGGTCATCTGGCCAAAACCATTGAACATTTCGTAGAAGCCGACCAGTGCCGCGGTCAGCAGGGGAATCATCATCGGGAAGCCCAGCAGGAGCAGCACGATCATGATCACCAGTAGTAACGTTGCCATGTGTGATTCCTTTTTTCTTGCTCTTGCGGTGGTCAGACTTCGGTTTCAGTATCGGCGTAGCCGTCGAGCACCGACGTCGACAGGTAGACGTCCTTGGACACAAGGTTCTTGATGGCGGTCAGAACGTACTGCACGCCCGTGATGGCAAAGCCTATGGGAACCCATACATAGATGATCCAGATGGGGATCCCAAGGGCAGGCAGGACGCGACCACGGTCATACAGGTTAAGGATGTACTCCACCGAGTAGTAGCAGAGAAAGAACATCACCATGGAGGTAAACAGGGCGATGACAATCATCAGGATCTTGCGGCCCTTGGCGGGCAATGTGTCGTAGATGGCCGACATACGTATGTGACGCCCGTGGCGGGCGGCATAACCGAGGCCGGCAAAGGTAATCAGTATGATCAGGATGCGGTTGATCTCACCGGAGAAAAACAACCCCTCTCCGAAGGCAAACCGGGCAACGACGTTGATACAGGTATTAAGGGCCATCAATAGCACCCCGATGGCGAGCATCACGGCCTCTATCTTGGCTATTATCAGGTCGACAACGCCCAGTGGGCCAGGCAGGCCGGATTTGTAGCCTTCCGCTTCGTCCGGTTCAGTGGCTGAATTGGTCATGGTGAGAACTCCGTTTTAAATCCAGAAGAAAAGCCAGCCCCGGGGCACTACCCCGGGGCGGCTCAAGGATCAGTTGCTCTGGACCTCTTCCAGGTCTTCCTTGAATTGCTCAAGCAGTTCCTTGCCTCTTTCGCCGGTCATTTCGATAAAGGTTTCCTCTACCTGCGGCGCACGCTTGCGGAAGGCTTCGATCTGCTCGTCGTTCAGTTTGGTGACGGTCACGTCATCGCTGGCTTCCTGGATCTTCGCAAGGGATTCGTCCGCCAGACCGTCGATATGAGTGATGATCTTGTCGAACGCATAGTCCGCTGCTTCCTGAACCAGTTTCTGGTCTTCCTCGGACAGGCCCTCATAGAAATCCTGGTTGGCCATGATGGCGGTGGTGAACCAGCCGTGACCGGTAAAGATCAGGTTGGGGGATACTTCATACAGGCCGCCGGACTCAATCCAGAAGATGGGGTTCTCCTGACCGTCGATCATATTGGTCTGCAGGGCGCCGTACACCTCACCCCAGGGCAGCGGTGTCGGGGTGGCACCGAACGCCTCGTAGGTGGCCGACAGCAGCGGGTTGGTCATGACGCGGATCTTCTTGTTCTGCAGATCTTCGGGTGACGTGGCCTGCTCGTCCAGGGTGATGACCATCTCCCCTTCGGGGTACATCTTCAGCAGTTCCAGGCCCTGTTCCGAATAGAGCTCGGGAAAGTCCTCGTTGATGGCCTCACTGGTGCGGAAGAACTCAACAACGGTCTCCATGTCCGTGGGCATCAGATACGGAATGAAGAAGATCTGCGCTTCGGGAATCAGCGAACCGGTAAACCCGGGGGACTGGTTGACGAACTGCAGGATGCCGTTCTGGGTCTGCTCCATGATGTCGTCAGACTCACCCAGCTGTCCGAACTCGAAGATCTGGATGGTGTGATCGGAATTCTCTTCGACATAATCCTTGAAGTGTTCGGCGTAAACGTCCTGAACGTCTCCGTCGTATTCTTCGTGGGCATAACGCCAGGTTGCGGCGTTAGCGACACTGGTGGCGGCGATGGCCGTTGCCAGGGTCAGGGAGGATGCTCCTACGACTTTTCGAAACATTGTGCTCTTGTTCATGCCTTTCTTCTCCATCGTCCTCAAGAGGCACGGCTGGGGTATGACCGGCTTTATTATTGTATTAAGTGGGCCTGGATATCGGGCGCGAGAAACCCGAAGCCAGCCGTGGCAGTTTTGATTAACGCCTATTTAGACTGGCAAAACATTGATAATAAGGCAAGAAAACCACTGCAAAGGAAACGCAACTAATTGCTGTTTTGTGCTTGAATGGGCGGTTCTCAGGGGCCGTTATGGCATACCCTTGACGTTGCCGGAATGCCGTTGTGGCAGCTTTCGGGGCGATGCGGCCTGGATGGTTCGGCGACAGTCTTCAGAGTGGGAGGAACGTTTGTGACGAGGTGGATTGCGATACTCTGTACCGGTTTTTTCTTGTCGGTGGCAGTGAATGCCCAGGCGCTGACAGGGGATACGGTGAGCCGTTTTATTGCTTCCATGGAGGAGCTGCAGACGGATGAGTCCTTCTCCGGCCAGTTTATGGAAGCCTGGGAAGCGAGCCGGGAGGCACAGGATGATCCACGGTCACTGCTATTGTCGGATGCGGTCGCGTTCATGGAAGGCTCGGAGGGTTATGCCACCCTGCAAGCGGTGGTGAAAGAACACGGTTTTGACAGCCCTCAGGCCTGGGGGCGGGCAGGGGACCGGGCCCTGTTGGCGCTGACGCGACTGGATATGGCAGACAGCATCTCCGAGATGCAGGAACGATTGGTCGGTATGCGTAGGGAGGTGAGCAACAGCACCCAGTTCTCCGAGGAACAGAAGCGGCAGATGCGGGCTATGATCGACAGGACCGCCGGGATGCTTGAGCGCATGGAGCAGGTGCCTTCGTCGGATCTGGAAGCCGTCGAGCCACACCGTTCCGAACTGAAGCGGGTGCTGGAATACGATCTGGGGAACTGAGTTGCTGTTAGGTGTTCGAGGGAAGCGTTAAAAAAGAAGGAAAGAAAAATGGCGGTGGGCCAGGGATTCGAACCCCGGGAAGGCTACTAACCTTCGGCGGTTTTCAAGACCGCTGCATTCAGCCACTCTGCCAGCCCACCGTTTATCCATATTGTCACTGCCATTGCGACAGCGACGTGCATGATACCGGAATGTTCTGATGTGTCAACGCCCGGCCATAACGGTATTTTCCGCTTCCCGTGGACGCTTTGACCGTTGGTTGGGCGCCCTGTATCCGGGGGGCTGAGTCGATTTGCGCCATTGGCTCAGCCCGTCCAGCGGCAGTGCAGCGTGCCGTCGTTCCGCCATTGGCTGGTTGCCAGCAGCCGTTCGAACAGCATCCGCCCGGACTGGCAGTCGGCAACGTCCGACCACTGGAATTCGATCTGCTCCCCTGGACGTTTCTGGGCCAGCCTGCCGCAATCCAGTGCCGGAATAATCCCCGGTACCGGATAACCGCCAATGGTCTGGCGATCGTTGAGCAACACCATCGGCTTGCCGTCCCCGGGGATCTGAATGGTGCCACGGCAGACCCCACGGGAGGTGATGCCCCCCGGGGATTCCAGGGCGGGGCCCTCCAGCCGGTAGCCCATACGGTCGGACTGCTGGCCGATGGTGTACCACCCGTGGATGAAGCGGGCCAGGTCGGTGTGGGAAAAGGCGTCCCGTTCAGGGCCCGGCATCACCCGCAGTGGAGCATCGGCGGTCAGGTTCGGCCTCAGGTTGGCGGGCACCTCCCGTGCCCGGTAGTGTTCGGGGGCGGTGATGGGGCCTGACGCCATTACCGGCAGGTCGGCGCCGTCCTCCAGCAGACCCAGTCTCGCCAGGCCCTCCCGGGCAACGGCGGAGCGGCTGCCACAGAAAATGCGGGTCTGCCAGCCTCCGGCAACCGCGAGATAGGTGAGCAGGCCCGACCGTGGCCTGTCCAGCCGGAGCCGGTCCCCGGGCGCCATGGTAAAGGCCCGCCAGTGGCCCACTGGCTGGTCGTTGATCGTCGGCCCGCAGTCGGCGCCGGTGATTGCCAGCAGTAATGGCTGACGGGCGGTGGCGGTGAATCCGCCAAAGGTGATTTCCAGGCAGGCCGCATTGGGCGGGTTGTCCAGCAGGTGGTTGGCCCAGCGGTAGGAGGCCAGGTCGGCGGCCCCGCCGGGCGACAGTCCCTGGTGCTGATAGCCATGGCGCCCCAGGTCCTGGACCGTGGTTCGTGGCCCGGCGTGATCGATACTCAGGCCTGTCATGGCGTCGAATCCTCCCTGAAGGGGGTGTCGTCCCCGCCCAGGGACAGGAAGGTCTCCCGATCGACGGGCCGGAAGCGCACAGAGTCTCCCACGGTCAACAGGGCCAGGTCTTCCTCACTGAACAGTTGGGTGGGGCAACGGCCAATCAGCCGCCAGCCTCCGGGGGACGATGACGGATAGACTGCGGTTTGCCGGTTGGCGATGCCGACGCTGCCGGCGGGTACTTTCACCCGCGGTCGTTCCAGCCTGGGTTGCGCGATCCCGGGGTCTACCAGGCCCATAAACCCGAACCCCGGACTGAAGCCCAGCGCGTAGACCTGATAGGTGCCGGCGGTGTGTCGTTCGATAACCTGATCCACCGTCAGCTCACAGGCGATGGCAAGGGCTTCCAGGTCAGGACCCACTGACGGGTGGTACCAGACCGGCAATTCGATGTGCCGGCCACTGGTGGCCTCCGGTTTCGCTGGCAAGGTGTCGGGAATCGAGCGCAGGAGGTGGATCATCCGCCGGAAGTCGGCCAGCCCCGGATCGTAGTAGACTGTAATGGAGGTATAGGACGGAACCAGATCGGTGAGCATATCGCCCAGCCTGGTTCGTATGGCGTCACACCAGACCCGGATGACGGCGGTCAGTGCGGGATCAATGGTGTCGCCGAAGGAAACCAGTACCGCATCCTCGGAGACCGCCTGGATCGCTGGAACCGGACCGGTCACCATGGGTCAGGTGTCGGTGCTGGCCCGGTGAAGGGCCTTGCGGATAGCCCGGGTGGCGGCCAGGGCATGGACGTTGTCACCGTGCACGCAAAGGCTGTCGGCCTTCAGGTCCAGCCACTGTCCGGAGAGGCTGTGAAGGCCACCGTTGCTGGCCAGGGTCATGGCCTGGGCCAGGATCGTGTCCGGATCCTCGTGGACCGCGCCGGGCTGTTTGCGGGATACCAGTCTGCCGTTATCGTCATAGGCCCGGTCGGCGAAGGCCTCGAAGATCAGGGGCAGGCCCACCTGCTCCGCCAGGGTCTCGTGGTCAGCGGCGTGCACGGATACCGGGACCATCAGGGGCAGCCCGTCCTGATAGGCGGCAACCGCCTCCATCACGGCCCGTAAGGTGTCCTGGTCTTTCATCATGTCGTTGTTGAGGGCGCCATGGGGCTTGATATACTCGACCCGGCCTCCCTCGGCGCGACAGATCCCCTCCAAGGCGCCCACCTGGTACCAGATCAGGTGGCGGATCTCCTCGGCGGAGTGGGGGATGGAGCGGCGGCCGAAGCCCACCAGGTCATGGTAAGAGGGGTGGGCGCCGATCTGGACGTTGTGGGAGAGGGCCAGGCGAACGGTACGAGCCATGATGGAGGGATCGGACGCGTGGAAGCCGCAGGCGATGTTGGCCATGTCGATGTAGGGCATGACCTCCTCATCCTGGCCCATGGTCCAGGCGCCAAAGCTTTCGCCCAGGTCGCAGTTCAGTTTCATGGCGACAGTCCCTTCCTCTTATGGGAGATTCCAGTTTCAGTTTACCACCCGAGCTGTTTCCTGACTGCCTCCGCACGTTGCTGGCGGGCATCCAGTTCGTCCGGGTCATTGGCTGGAGGTTCCCAGCCCTCCAGGTTGTTTTCGATCAACTGGACCAGGGCATCGATATGTCCCTCGGTGGCATTGAGGGCGGGAATGTACTCGAAGGCCTTGCCGCCGGCCTTCATGAAATACTCCCGGTTCTCCTCGTTGATTTCCTCGATGGTCTCCAGGCAATCGGCGGAGAAGCCGGGGCAGAATACGTCTACGGACCCCACGCCCCGGGACGGCAGGGATTTCATGGTTTCGTCGGTGTAGGGTTTCAGCCATTCCTCCCGGCCGAACCTGGACTGGAAAGTGGTCATGTAGTCATCGGCGGAGAGCCCCAGCCTTTCCGCCAGTAAGCGGGAGGTCTTGTGACACTCGCAATGGTAGGGATCCCCCCGGTCCAGGTACTTCCGGGGAATACCGTGGTACGAGAGGATCAGTCGGTCCTGACGACCATGCTGGCGCCAGTGCTCCTCGATATGTCGGGCCATGGCTTCGATGTAGGGGGGGAAGTCATGGTAGTGGCTGACAAACCGGAAGTCCGGCAACCAGCGCCGCCGGGTGAAATCCGCCGCAATGGCATCGAAGGTGGACGCCGATGTGGATGCCGAGTACTGGGGGTAGAGCGGCAACACCAGCAGCTTGCGGACCCCCTGCTGCTGCATCTGGTCCAGCACGCTGGCAATGGAGGGATTGCCGTAGCGCATGGCAAAGCCCACCACCAGGTTGTCCCCGTACTTCTTCTGCAGGGCGGCGCGGATACCTTCGCACTGGTTGGCGGTGTGAACCAGCAGGGGAGAGCCCTCCGGCTGCCAGACCGAGCGGTAGGCCGCCGCAGAACGCGCTGGCCGGATGCGGAGGATAACACCGTGCAGGATCAGCCACCACAGCGGCCGGGGTGCTTCCACTACCCGTGGGTCCCACAGGAACTCGCCCAGGTATCGGCGAAGGGCACTGGTGGTGGGGGCGTCGGGTGTGCCCAGGTTGGTGACGAGTATACCCAGCCGTGAGGGCTGGTTGTGGCGGAATTCTTCCTCACCCTTGAAGCTCATGGGGCTGGTGGTCCTCGGCAAACGTGTTGGTCGGTTCAGGGCATGACAGCGCCCGGTTATACGGCGCGTCGGCAGGCCGGGATCAGTTCTGGTGGGTCTCGGCCTGTTGCTGTAGTCGCGGAATCAGGCCCCGCAGGTCGTAACCGGCCTGGCCGGCCCGCTGGATGATCGGCTCAAGGGGCATATGGCGGGCGGAACTCAGGGCCCAGAGCACGCTGCAGCGGGTACCGGAGCGACAGAAGGCCAGCACCGGCTTCTCGGCCTGCTCGAACATGGGGGCGAAGGCATCCACGTCCTCGTCCAGGATATTGCCGGACTCCACGGGCAGGTAGACCCAGGTGATGCCGTGATCACGGGCGGCCTGTTCCAGTTCCGCCATGGCGGGCTGGCCGGGTTCCTCGTGATCCGGACGGTTGGCCACCAGGGTGCGGAACCCAAGCCGGGCGATGTTGGCCACGTCGTCCGGGCTTATCTGCGGCGCGACGGAAATGGAGTCATCAATCTTGCGTATATTCACGGGCACTCGTCTCCTGGTTGATACCGGTGACAGGACCAACGGTCACTGGGCTTGACTGTGACAGGAATTCTACAGAAAACCATGGGGCAGCACAGCCAGCGGCGCCGGTAATAGTGCCTATCGAAGTGATTGGTCAGGGCTTTCATACCATGTCAGACAAAAAAAGGCCCGGCTCAAAGGCCGGGCAGAGGCGTGCGAGTAGTATCCATGAAAGACTTCCAGACAAACCGACATCAGCAGGGATGCCGGTCAGTTTCAGTATTGACGATATTTTGAACAGTTCAAGGAAAGACTTGGCTACTTTCAAACTGTTTTTGAATATAAATAGCACTCTTATAGTTAAACTGTATGGCGCCACTGGCACCGGCATGGTCACTGATTTGTGCGGAGGGATGTAATACACTAATCCAATTGGATTCACTCTGAAGGAAGTCGTGTTTATGACCGACCGCAAACGTCCCTCCCGGGAACCCCGGACATCGGCCCCGAGGACCGATGAAGACCCGCAACTGGCCGGACGCATCCGTGACTCGGCGCGGCAGATCTGGCTGGCGGGCCTGGGCGCCTATACCAAGGCGGAAGAGGATGCCGGCCGGTTCTTCGAGCGACTGGTGAATGAAGGCGAGGAACTGGAGAGCAGGACCCGTGGCCTGGTGGAACGCCAGGTGAAGGCGGTGGAACACCGGGTGGAGGATGCCCGTGACCGGGCCACCGGCACCTGGGACCGCCTGGAAACCCTGTTCGATGAGCGTGTGGCCGGTGCTCTCCGGCGCCTGGGCATTCCCCGCCGGGAGGATATCGAAGCCCTGGAGCAGCGGGTGGCGGAGCTGGAGCAGGAACTGTCCGAAATCAGGAATGCTGGCGGCAAGGATGCTGCTCCTCTGCGTGGAAGCCTGGTGGCCAGGGACGAGGAAGAATAGGCTCCGCTCAGTCCCGCCGGTAGTCTCCGGCCAGCAGCCGTAACTCGTCGGCTGTCTCCTTGTTCAGGTAGGGCATGAGCAGGTAGAACACCTGGTAGACGCCCCGGGCGGGATCCATCCCATTACGATTGCCCAGTTGCTTCAGGCTGTCGAAGCTTTCCCAGTAGCACACAGTGAGGGTCAGTTGCTCGCACAGGGCATCCTGGGCGTCCCGGCCTATGGACATCAGCCCTTGCCGGGTCAGACTCCCGCACAGAATATGGAAGCCCTTTTCCTTGCGTTGCAGTATCCGGCGGAAAGCCTTCTTCAGTTCCGGGTAACGGGACAGGATGTTCACCAGGTCGTGGTACAGGAAGCGGTAGTGTTCCAGGGTTTCGAACAGCAGGTGCAGGAAGAAGCCGAGCTGGTCCAGCCCCACGTCCACGTCCGGCGGAATCGCCAGCAGGTCGTCCATGGCCCCGCGGTAATGACTGAACAGCTCGTCCACAATATCTGACTTGCTGCGGAAGTGGTAATAGAGGTTGCCTGGGCTGATATCCAGTTCATCGGAAATCAGCAGGGTGGTGACGTTGGGCTCGCCCAGCTCGTTGAACAGGGCCAGGCTGGTGGACAATATCCGGTCACGGGTCTTTACCTTCACCGCCTTCTCCCTGGCCCTCGGACTCTTGTGTCAAGGGACACTATAGATCAAAGCACGCCCAGACCGGGCAATGATCCGATGGTCTTTCCATGCCCCGTATTTCATAGCTGACGCCGGCGGAACTGGCCCTGGGCAGCAACCCCTCGCTGGCCATGATCAGGTCAATGCGCAGGCCGCGCCTTGGGTCGCGCTCGAAACCGCGGCTGCGGTAGTCAAACCAGCTGAAGGTGTTGTCCTCGTCCGGATGCAGGTGACGGAACACATCCGTCAGGCCCCGGTTCTCCACGGCTGACAGCCAGTCCCGCTCTTCCGGCAGGAAGCTGCACTTGCCGGTACGCAACCAGCGCCGGGCGTTGTCGGCGCCAATGCCAATGTCCAGATCCGTAGGGGAGATGTTCATGTCTCCCATCACCAGCAGGTGATCACCCCGTTCCTTCAGCTCATCCACCAGGCGCATCAGGTCCTGGTAGAACTTCTCCTTGGTGGGGAACTTGACCGGATGGTCCCGGTTCTCGCCCTGGGGGAAGTACCCGTTGATCACGGTCAGCGGTTCGCCATTGATGGTGAAGCGACCACGGATCAATCGCCGCTGGGCCTCCCCATTGTCCCAGGGGTAGCCCTTGTGGACGTCCTCGGGTTCCTGGCGGGAGAGCAGGGCGACGCCGTAGTGGGTCTTCTGGCCGTGGAAATGGACGTGATACCCCATGGCCTCCACTTCGGCAACGGGGAACTGCTCGTCGCTGACCTTGGTTTCCTGGAGACCGATGATGTCCGGGCTGAACTGGTCGACAACCGCCTGTAGCTGATGCAGTCGTGTTCGTATGCTATTGACGTTAAAGGAAACGACTTTCATGGATTCGGTTCTGCCATTCGTGGGGAGTGCTCGCGCAAGTCTACCATAGCCACGACAATCGCCAAGGTGGCGGTCAGGATCGGGGCAGCAGGGCGCAGCCGGGGCGGGCGGTGACCTGATAGCGTATCGATACCCGGTAGTTTTCCTCCTGGTTGCGTCGGATATTGCCCAGGCCCTGGTAGTGGGTGAGGAGGCCGTCGTCCCTGTAGCCAAGACGGATGGGGTCCACCGCCAGACGCATGATCAGGCCCTCCGGGCGGATGCGGAAGCTGTGGTCGGCGCCGTCGATGGTTTCCGGTGCTGGTTCGACGACGAAATCGTAAGCCTCGCCCCGGGTAGGAGCCAGGAACCGGAAAGCCACCGAATCGCCGGTGGTGAGGGTGGTCCAGTTGGCGCGGATAAAATGGTCGAATCCGGCATCGATCACCTGATCGGGGCGCGGATTCAAGGTCCAGCTTCCGCCTTTCTCCCCTTCGATGGACCAATCTATGGCAATGGTGTCGCCCCTCCGGGCAATGTCGAGACGTTCGCCGAACGAAGGCTGGCGGAAATCCACATCCGGGGTCTGCAGGCTGTTCGGGTAGGTCAGGGCCTTGGTGGCAAATGCCTTGTCGTCATCGGGGCGGACATAGCGGACGTCCTGCCGGTCCGGCTGCCACCAGCCATCCGTACAGGAGCCGGAAACCTCATGGAATTCCTGATAGATGACCCGGTTACTGTCAGGGGCCGTTGCCGTGCCCTTGAAGGCCAGGCCGGGGGCTTCGTCCGCCAGGGAATGGGTGGTGGCTATCATCACCGCCAGGGCACCGGCGGCTGCAAGAATACGCTTCATATCAGTGTCTCCCTGAAGTACCGCCGCTGGATAGACATCAACAGCGGGAAGATGACACCCCAGCCCAGTGCGAGGACCGCCAGGGTCAGGCCCGGGTCCGGCATGTCAACGGCGCCCAGGCGGCTGGCGGCGTAGTAGGCCATTGGGCCGGCAACCGGCGCGAATATTAGTGGCAACCAGGTCCGCTGGTGCATCCAGGCCAGGGAGTGGGCCAGGGTGGTCATGAACATGGCCCAGATGGCTACGAGCCAGAGCGGCGTCCAGGCGCTGCCGGCACTGTCCTGGAGGATGCCGGTGCGGAACCAGAGCCCGTCGAGCAGTGAGCCCAGGACCACCCCCAGCAGGATAAAGCGTCCCTCGGCCCGGGCATGGTCGCTCACCACCGCCAGGTGGAAGGCTACGATGGCCACGGCAATGGCCACTGCCCAGGGGTTGGTGAGGATCACGCCCGCCAACCAGCCCGCCTGGAACAGGAGGAAATTGACGAGCTTGAACGCGGTGTCACGGGACATACCGGTCAGGCGCGGCCCGGGTCCGCCAACAGGTGGGGGCGTTTATTCTCCGGCTTGGCCAGCAGTAGCTGGTTGACGCCGATAGCCCGCTCGTCGAAGCCGGCCTCACAATAGGCAAAGTAGAACTGCCAGAGGCGACGAAACGCCTCGTCGTAGCCCAGCCCATCCAGGGCCTCGGTTTGCGACAGGAACCGGTCCCGCCAGTCCCGGAGCGTGCGGGCATAGTGGAAGCCGAAGTCTTCGGCGTGGGTCATGACCAGGTCGGTTTCCCTGCGCATGGCATCCAGAATGGCACCGAAGGACGGAATGAAACTGCCAGGGAAGATATAGCGCTGGATAAAATCCACATTCCTGAGGGCACGTCGATAACGCTGTTCAGGCATGGTAATGGCCTGCACCAGGGCCAGGCCGTCCGGTTTCAGCAGGCGGCTGATCTGGCCCAGGTAGCTGTCCAGGAACTGGGGGCCCACCGCCTCGATCATCTCGATGGACACCAGCTTGTCGAACCGGCCCTCCAGGTCCCGGTAATCGTCGAACAGCAGGGTGATCCGCTCCTCCAGGCCTTCCCGGGCGACGTTTTCCCGGGCCAGGGCGAGTTGTTCGCTGGAGATTGTGGTAGTGGTGACATGGCAGCCATAGTGTTTGGCGGCGTGGATGGCGAAACCGCCCCAGCCGGTGCCGATCTCGATCACCCGATCTCCGGGTTTCAGGTCCAGCTTGCGGCAGATCAGGTCCAGCTTGTAGGTGGCGGCCTCGTTCAGGAAGGCCTCCTCGCGGGGATAGACCGCCGAGGAGTACATCATGGTCGGGTCCAGGAACAGCCGGAACAGGTCGTTGCCCAGGTCGTAGTGGGCGGAAATGTTCTTGCGGGACCCCTCCCGGGTATTGCGGTTAAGCCAGTGCAGCGCCTTCAGGGCTGGTTTGCTGAGCCAACTGAACCGATCCTCGAAGGCATTCATGCGATCCACGTTTCGGGTGAAGAACCGGAGCAGGGCGGTCAGGTCCGGGGTGCTCCAGTCGCCGGCAACGAATGCCTCGGCGGCACCTACGCCGCCACCGGTAAGCAGGTCCCGCCAGACCGAGTGGTCATGCACATCAAGGCGGGCCACCGGCCAGCGTCGGTCGCCGTCCCCAAGCACCTGCTCCTGTTGCCCCGGTTCCCGGATCACCAGCTCACCGGAACCCAGTTGCCGGAGCTGACCCAGAACCAGGTGACGGGCAAGGCGGCTGATGACCGGCGGTCTTGCCTCGACGGTGTCCGGGGAAATCTTGTCTATGTTCTCCATGAACTGATCCTCGTGGAACCTGAATCTTTCGAACTCTTGGCCGTTGCTTCCCTTCCACGATCCTCCCGGCCCTGGCCCCGGTGGGGGTGATCCCCCGGGAGCTTGTCCGGATGGGTATGGAAGGGGACGCCCTTGAGCCGGAGCCTGAGGGCATGCCAGTAGATGCCGGCGATCACCCTGAAGGACTCCAGGGGAAACTGCCTCAGGCTTCGGTGGATACTTTTACGAGTGACCGGGGTGCGTTGGACCACCAGGGTAGCGTCGAAAACCCGTTGACGGGTGTCGTCTTTGCCGGAGGGCCGGTTAACGTTCATGTGGATACGCAACTCTGGGCCCCGGAAGCTGAAGGTCCACCGGTAGTCCTGGTCCATGGGGTTGAACGGGGAGACATGGAAACGCTTGGCGAAATTCGCCTTGATGGTGCGCCAACCCTGGTTCGTGGTGGTGACATCCGCCACCTCCAGGCAGTAGACATGCCGCTGGTGCCAGGGGGTGTTGGTGATCTGGGCCAGGATCACCGCCGGTACGGCCCCTTCCGACGGGGTGTCCCCGGCCCGGTAGCAGAAGTAGAAACTGACCGGGTTGAACACGTACCCGAAATACCGGGGGTGGGTGATCAACTCCACGGGGCCGTCCGGCCTCCAGCCAGTGGCTCCCTCGACACGGTCAGCCACTGCCTGGCGCAGGTCGGGATGGCCCGGGTCCAGGTAATCCCCCCGCCGGAGGGACATCCAGTTGAAGCGTCCCACCGATACCAGCGGGCTGACGTCTCCAAAACGGGACCACTCGTCCAGGTCCAGGGCCAGCATGCCTGTGTGGTAACGGAACTCGTGCCCCACCGGTGAGTGGCGGCGATGGCGAACGGTGCCGCTCAGCCAACTGCTGGCGTAGTGCCCCGGTGTTTTCACAGGGAGACTCCAAAAGCGGATGTCACCCGCAGGGCGCTCTGCACGCCATCTTCATGGAAACCGTTGAACCAGTAGGCGCCGCAGAAGTGGGTGCGGTTGCGGTTACCGATCTCGTGGTAACGCTGCTGGGCCGCGACGCCGTCCAGGGAAAACACCGGATGGGCGTAGGTGTAGCGCTCGATGATGCGGTTTTCATCAATGTCACGGCTACGGTTCAGGGTCACACAGAAGGTTTCCGGTGCCTCATGGAAGTTCTGAAGGATATTCATGTTGTAGGTCACCGACACCGGCTGGTCCCCCCGCTCAGGCAGGTAGTAGTTCCAGGCGGCCCAGGCCCGGCGGTTTGAGGGCAGCAGGGTGGCGTCGGTATGCAACACCACATCATTGTTCTGGTACGGGATGGCCGACAGGATCTCAGTCTCTGCCGCTGAGGCATCCCCCAGTAGGGCCAGGGCCTGGTCGCTGTGACAGGCCAGGATCACCTGGTCAAAGCGCTGGTTCTCGCCCTTCACCCGGACGGTCACGCCGTCATCATCCCGGTCAATGCGCTCCACGGGGCTGTCCAGGTGTGTCCGCTCGCCGAGCCGGTCCATCATGCGATCGATATAGCGGGCGGAACCGCCGGAAATCACCCGCCACTGGGGACGGTCGTCCACCGACAGCATGCCGTGGTTATTGAAGAACTGCAGGAAGAAGCGTACCGGGAACCGTGTCAGCACCATCTCCGGGGCGGACCAGATGGCAGCCCCCATGGGCACGATGTAGTGATCCCGGAAATAGCGGGAGAAGCCGTGGCGGTCCAGGTAATGGCTCAGGGTTTCTGTGTCGTCCAGTGAGTCCGTCTGCAGGTCGGCCCGGGTCTGGCGGTTGAAGCGCAGGATTTCCCGGATCATCCGCAGAAAGGGCGGATTGACCAGATTACGGCGCTGGGCGAACAGGGTGTTGAGGCTGGTGCCGTTGTACTGCAGCCCGATGGTGGGTGCATTGACGCTGAAGCTCATGTCGCTGTCTTCATAGGCCACCCCGAGCCGGTCCATCAGCCTGATAAAACCGGGGTACGTCCAGTCATTGAAGACGATAAACCCCGTGTTGACCGGCCAGGTCCGGCCGCCAGCGGTTACGGGGCGGGTGTTGGTGTGGCCGCCGGCCTGTCTGCCAGACTCGAACAGGTGTACGTCGTGGTGCTCCGCCAGCAACCAGGCGGCTGTCAGCCCTGAAACGCCGGCGCCGATAACGGCAATACGCTGGGATATCTGGGTCATGTCTGTTGTTGGTTCCCGGAAGTGTCGCGTGCCATGGCCGCGGCCATGCGGTCAACCAGCGCCTGGGGCAGGTTGCCGAGCAGTCGCAGTGTCCACGTAAATTTACGTGGAAATTCAATGTTGCAGTGGCCTTTTTTAAGGCCGTTTATAATCCGCTTGGCGGCATTGTCCGCCGTGACAAGGAAGGGCATCGGAAAGTCGTTGCGGTCTGTCAGCGGCGTTTTCACGAATCCGGGTGACACCAGGAAGACGTCAATGCCTTCCCGGGCCAGATCCGCCCGCAGGGAATGTGCCAGATAGGCCAGAGCCGCCTTGGATGCGCCATAGCCTTCCGCCCGGGCGAACGGAAACCACCAGGCCGATGACCCGACGATGACCAGGGCCGCGGGCCTGCCGAGCCGCCGGGTCCGCCGGAGCCGGGGCAGGGCCTGTTCAATGCTGCGTACCGTACCCATGACGTTGGTTTCGATGTTGCGGCCAATCAGCTCGCTATCGAAGTGTTCAATATCCAGGTACTCGCAGGTGCCGGCGTTGAGGATGGCAATATCGACCGGCTCGCCGCTATCGAGTATCGAACCCACCCTGGCCAGCTCCCCGGCATCCGTGGTATCGGCAGGCGCGGTCCTGACCCGGTCGGCATCAAGCCTGGCCAGTTCGTCCAGGGCGGATTGGCGACGACCGGTGACCACCAGTGAATGTCCCTCCCGGATCAACTGACGGGCCAGGGCCTCGCCAATGCCCGAGGTGGCGCCGGTCAGCCACACGTTGGACGCTTTCCCGAGAAACCGGCTCATGACGCAAAGCTCCGGACCAGACGAACGGCGGAGCCCAGCAGGGGCAGGTTCTCGTAGAGCAGTTCACCGGCGTCAAAATAGTCCCGGTGGTAGCGCACCCGGCCTTCGGCAATGGTCAGCCGGCTGATGCCATGAACGGCCAGTTCGCGGCCACGGCGCAGCCTGGGGTGTTGCAGGTGCATGGTCCATTCAATGCAGGCCTGGTCACCGGACACCAGGGTATCGTCGAATTCGAACCGGCAGGCGGTAACATTGGTGTAGACCTTGTCTAAGTAGGCCTGTAGTTCCTCCAGCCCCTCCACGGAGGAAAACGGATCGACAAACCGGACCTGTTCGCTGTAGACCTCAGCCAGGCCGGTGACCCGACCGGCTGAGAGCGTATTGAACAGGCGCTGGAAGCGTTCCACCGTAACCGCAACAGACTCGTGCTGGCGGAAATCGGTGGCGGTAGCGGATGAGGGGTGCCTGGTCATGGGATCCTCCGTTGCTGATCAAGGCGACGGGCTTCTTCCCGGACGCGCTCTGGCAGGGGCTTGAGCCCATGGATAATACCGGCTTTGGAGAGTAACCATAGCCCGTAGTAGGTCAGGTCGATTTCATACCAGCGAAAGCCCTGACGAGCCGACTGGGGGTAGCGGTGGTGGTTGTTGTGCCAGCCTTCGCCAAACGTTACCAGTGCCAGCCAGAAATTGTTGCGGCTGTCATCCGGAGTATCGAAACGGCGCGATCCCCAGACGTGGGACAGGGAATTGATGGACACCGTGGCGTGGAACAGCACCACCGTGGACACGAAGAAACCCCAGACCAGCAGTTGCAGGCCGTTGGTGCCAAGTCCCGGGGCCCAGGCAGCGAGCGCTTCACCAAGTCCGTAGATGGCCAGGGCACAGGCCGCCGGCACCAGGGCATCGAAGCGGTTGATGAAACGCAGTTCCGGATAGCGCAGCCAGTCCTTCACCCGGCGCTCATCGGTGCGGAAGCCGGCATCGCAGGTAAACCAGCCGACATGGGACCACCAGAATCCGCCATGGTGTGGCGAGTGCAGGTCGTCCTCACGGTCGGAATGCTGATGATGGTGGCGATGGTGGGCGGCCCACCACAGGGGACCACGTTGGGCGGCGGAGGCTCCCAGCAGGGCAAACACAAACTGCCATCCACGGCTGGTGCGGAAAGTCTTGTGGGAGAAATAGCGGTGGTAGAAGCCGGTAATGGCGAACATGCGGATGGTGAAGAACGCCAGCGCGAACCCCAGGGCGAAGGCGCTGACACCCGTCAGGAAGGCCAGGAGGCAGGCTGCATGCAGGGCAATGAAAGGCAGTACCCGCACCAGGTTGAACTGTCGTGATGTCTGGTCGAGCTGATCCGAACCGGCTTCGGAATCGAACCATCTCAGGATGTTATTGAGCCAGGAATGCACTCTGGTCATGCTGTTACAACCTTGTCCGGTACATTGATACGATGGCAGCGAATGCTGCGCCCTTAACTACGTTGGTCACCAACGTTCTGGATGTTCAGGAAACCATGTTTGATTCCCACAAGACCCAATCCGTAATACGTCGTGTCGCGATTGTTGGTTCAGGGCTCGCCGGTCTGGTCACTGCAACCAGGCTTCGTGCCGCTGGTGTCGAGGTGACACTGTTCGAAAAGAGTCGTGGCCCCGGTGGCCGCATGGCCGCCAAGCGATTGCCGGAGCCCGCCGGTGGTTCGGCGGACATCGGCGCCCAGTACTTCACCATCCGCAACCCGGAGTTCCGGCAGTTCCTGGACCAGTACGCCGGACCGTCCGCCTATGGTGAGTGGAATGGTGTTTTCCGCTACCAGGACAGTGAGCAGGGCTGGCAGGATATGCGGTCGGCCCAGCGCTACGTGGGGATTCCCAGAATGTCCGCGATTACACGGGCGATTTCCCGGGATCTCGACGTGCGGTCCGGCATTCGTATCGCCCGGCTGAAACGGGACAGCGATGGCCTCTGGCAGCTCCGGGATACTGACGGCAAGGTCTATGAGCGGTTTGATGCGGTGGTACTGACGCCGCCACCGGCGCAGACAGTGGAATTGCTGTCCGGCAGTGGCCTGGCGGAGCTTGCTGGCGATCTGAACATCCGGGTCAGCCACATGCAGGCCTGCTGGACGGTAGTGCTCCATTTCCCGGAGGGTGCCGGAGCAACCTTCCAGGCGTTGATGCCGGACAGCCGCCGGTTGCACTGGATTGCCAACAACTCCAGCAAACCCGGCCGTGACGACGAGGGCGAGTGGTGGGTGCTTCACGCGGACCCGGACTGGTCCGATGCCCATACCGATACGGCCCCCGAACAGGTCCGCGAAGAGTTGCTGGAAGAGTTCCGGGCCTGCAGCGGCATTACCGCCCTTCACCGGGAGTCCCTGGTGCACCGCTGGCTTTATGCCCGCCCCCGGGCCCGCACCACGCCGGGACACCTCTGGTTCCGCGACAGTCGCCTTGCCATTGCCGGCGACTGGCTTGAGGGTGGTCGCGTGGAGGGCGCCTACAACAGCGCCTCCGGGCTGGTCGGCCGGCTGGAATCGGAAGGCCTTATTCCGACGTCCCGGTAACTTCCCGGGGGCGCAGGTAGAAATGGGTGATGGTGCCATCCGCAAATTTACTGAAGAAGGCGCTCACATCGGTGATCCGTCGCAGGCGCCGGGTGCGGGAAATCGGGTCACGGACCAGCACCTGGATGCCGTCGAAGCTTTCTCCGATGCGGGAGAATTTGGCCCGCATGGTGCACGTCACCACATCCCCGGGTGGCAGTGACAGCTCCCGGGCGAGCCAGTGCCGGTGGGCGCCCAGTTCGTCCGGCTCCAGGTTCTCCCGGGTGTCCAGGTGGTGCAGCTTGACCCGGTCCACGATGCACCGGGAATAGCTGGCGGGCCGTCGCCGGGCGATGCGCCGGAAGGCCTCCCAGAAGAAGCTGTCGGTGAGATCGGAAAAATAGCCGATGTCACTTAGGCAGATGTTGATCCAGTCGAAAATCTCCGGATCTTCCAGGGCTTCGTTGATGGCCTCCCGCAACAGCCAGTCAAAACCCAGCGCCGTCTTGTGGGCATAGACCTTGCGGTACATCTGGTAGCGGCTGTAGACGAAATCCTCCAGCGCCCCCAGCCCCTTGTGGGTGATGGCCAGGCCCAGCCAGGGCGTGCGGGTATCCCAGCCGAACCGCAGGTTGCTCAGCAGGTGATCCAGGTTGAACCCGCCGATGGTCACCGACGAATGGAAGCCGTCCCTCAGCATGTAGTCGGCCCGGTCAGCGTCGATCTCGCCGGACACAATGGACGACAGCATCCCCATCACCAGCTTCGGAATATCGGCGTTACGCAGCCGGCCCGAATCCGAATCTTCGCCGGCAATGAATTCCCAGAAGGTATGGGCATGGCGGCAGAACGCCTCGCTGGGGGTGACCTCGGTGGTCTCCATGATGCCCATCACATCCTCCAGGTATAGCCCCGCCTGCTCCAGGTCAATGCTGGTCAGGATCTCGTGGGCAACTCGTACTGAATAGTGCTCATGTTCCAGCTCCGCCGGAGGCTTCCGGAAATACCGCGTGAAATCCGCCCCTTCCCAGAGCTGTTCAAACCGGTTCGGCTGGGCCATCAGTTCATGGATGCGCCGTGCTTGGGTGAACTGGTGAGAGAAGCTGGAATGGCCGCTGTCATGGAGCAGACAGCCCAGCCGGATGGTCTTGGAGAGGTAATCGATGGCGTCAAGCTGGCTGAGGGTCAGGTCCACCTGTTCACTGAGCTGACGCTCCCGCAGATAGGCATCAATCATGGCGCGGAACATGCGCCCGCCCACATGCATCACGCCCACGCTGTGCAGGAAGCGGGAATGGGTGGCGCCGGGAAAGACCAGGCTGAGGATATCGTTCTGGCAGATATTGCGCAGGCGCTGGAACAGGGGATGGTCGATGACCCGTATTTCGTGGCGGTAAAGGGGGATGCCGCCGTGAACCGGATCCATGATGATCTTGTCATAAGCACCGAGAAGGTCATTGACCGCCTTGCGCATGATTAAACCTCGCCGGGAAAACAGGTTGGGTACTTGTTATATCACAGCACCATGCCAGAATACCCAGTATGCGGTAACCGGTGATCCCGGCATAATTGAAACAATGAAGGTCGAAGCATGGCAGCGCGCACCGAGCGCATACTGATTATCGATCCCGACGAATCCGCTCGTGGGGAGCTTGACCGCTATCTGGTCTCCCGCGGTTTCTATGTACACGGTTACGGCAGTATATCCGATGCCCGTCAGCTCTTTGACGACCGTCCTCCGGACGTCATCTTTGCGGACCTGCCTCCGTCTACCATCCGGGAACTGACCACCTGCCTGCGCAGCGACGGTGCCTTTATCCCGCTGATTGCCTGCTCCCACGCCACCGATGCCGCCGAGGTTATCGAGGTGCTGCGGGCCGGGGCGGTGGATTTCATCCTCAAGCCGGTAACGGACCGGTCGATGGTGGAGGAAGTGCTGGGGCGCATTTTCGATCGGGTTCGGGTGCACCGGCTCAACCAGCTTTACCGTCAGGAACTGGAGGAGGCCAACACCGACCTGCGCGAGGGGATCTCCGAGCTCAGGGCCGATCAGCGGGCCGGGCGCAAGGTCCAGCTCAAGATGTTGCCGGATCACCAGGTCATGCTCAATGGCCTGGCCATTGACCACCTGATCAAGCCGTCCCTGTTCCTGAGCGGCGATTTCCTGGACTATTTCCGGATCTCCGAGGACCTGACCCTGGTGTACATCGCCGACGTTTCCGGCCATGGCGCCAGTTCCGCCTTCGTCACCGTATTGCTCAAGAACCTGACCAACCGGCTCCAGCGCAACCTGCGCCGGGGATCGTCGGACGACATCCTGTATCCGGAGCGCTTCCTGCAACGGATTAACTCTGAATTGCTGGATACCGGGCTGGGCAAACATGTCACGGTATTTGTGGGGCTCATCTCATCCTCGGCCAGAACCCTGCGTTACGCTGTAGGTGCGCACTTTCCGATGCCCATGATCTCGTTCAGGGATGGGGAAACGCGGTTCCTGGAAGGGTCCGGCCTGCCGGTGGGGCTTTTCGATGAGCCGGAATGGGAGGAATATGAAATCCCCCTGCCGGGGCCGTTTCACCTGTTCCTGTTTTCCGATGGCATCCTTGAGGTTCTGAAGGCGGAGAATCTGGATAAAAAGGAACAGCTATTACTTGAACTCGTATCAGGAGGCCGTCACACTATCGCATCGCTGAGCGACGCCCTGCACCTGGAAGGGACCGCAGAGCTCCCAGACGACATCGCGATCGTGTCGGTATCCGATATCACAGTGACCGATTCCGATTTGCATGGCGTATCTGTCACTGATGCCGGGAAGCCGGCGGGTGTCGGGTGAGTCAAGCTCACCGGGCGTTTCCGTTTTGTCGAATGACTGGCAGTAGAAGACATGGCTGGCTATAAGATTCTGCAGGCTGAGAAGCAGGGGATTTACGTCCTCAAGTTTATCGGTGAAATCCGTCTCAACCTGTGCTCGACGCTGGATAACCTGGTGGAGTCCATCACTTCCGATCCGGCGTTCAAGACCGTGGTGATTGATCTGACGGAAACCGAGGTGATCGACAGCACCACTCTGGGGTTGCTGGCCAAGATCGCCATGGCCGCCAAGAAGCAGAGTCATTTTCTGCCGACGCTGATCTCCACCAATCCGGACATCACCCGCATCATTACGTCGATGGGGTTTGACCGGATTTTTATTATTGTGCGGGAACCGGCGTCGCGCATCGAAGAACTCGAGGAGATTCCCGTACTCCGTGCCAGTGAGCAGGAAGTCCGGGACAAGGTACTGGATGCCCACCGCGTACTGATGGGCCTGAACAGCCGTAACCGGGAGGAGTTTCACAACCTGGTACGCGCCCTGGAGTGCGAAGACACCGGCTGATTCAGCGTGACATGCCCCAATCAGCCACGCGCGGGCCGAAACGGAAGCTCTATGTCTGAAAACAACCCGCCCGGCGACGGGCAATCGTCCCCCTCATCTCCACAGGCATCACCCGGGGGCAAACGACACGTTGCCGTCCTGGGCGGCGGCAGCTTCGGCACGGCCACGGCCAAGGTGCTGGCGGAAAACGGCCATACCGTCCACTTCTGGATGCGCGACGAAAACCAGGCCCGGGAGCTGGCGGAGAAGCGCACCAACAGCCGCTATATGCCAGGCGTCGAGATTGAAGGCGACCTGCAGCCCACCACTGATTTCGCCACCGCCGTTGCCGCCGCGGACACGGTGTTCGTGGCCATCCCCAGTAAGGCCTTCCGAGAGGTTATCCGGACCCACGCCGGCGAGTTCCGCCCCGGGCAGATCGTGATCAGCCTGACCAAGGGTATTGAGCGGGAAGGGTTCAAGCTGATGAGCGAGATCCTCCAGGAGGAAATCCCCCGTACCCGTATCGGTGTCCTCAGTGGTCCCAACCTGGCGGCGGAGATCGTCAACCGGGAGCTCACCGCTACGGTGATTGCTGCCAAGGATCCGGACGTCCGTCGGGAGGTCCAGGCCCTCCTGGGCTGTGAGTATTTCCGGGTCTATGCCAATGTCGACGTCTATGGGGTTGAGCTTTCCGGCGCCCTGAAGAACATCTACGCCATCGTCGCCGGGATGGGCGCCGCCCTGGACCTGGGGGAGAACGCCCGTGCCATGCTGCTGACCCGTAGTCTGGCGGAGATGAGCCGTTTCGCGGTCAGTCTGGGGGCCAACCCCATGACCTTTATGGGGCTGGCCGGTATCGGTGACCTGGTGGTGACCTGTACATCGTCTAAGAGCCGCAACTACCGTGTCGGCTACGCCGTCGGCAAAGGCACGGCACTGGACGACGCGGTGGCCGAGCTGGGGCAGGTGGCCGAGGGCATACACACCCTGCTGCTGGTGAAGGAAAAAGCTGAGTCTGTGGGGATCTACATGCCCCTGGTGAAGGGGCTATACGATATCCTGTACGGCGGGGCCTCCATCAAGGCCGTGATCAGCGGCCTGATGACTGCGGTCCAGAACTCCGATGTGGAGTTCATTCTGCCGCGAACCCTGGCGGGGCAGGGCTGACCATGAACCTGCTGGTGATGCGCCATGGTGAGGCGGGCTGGCATTCCATCGACCAGGAACGGGAGTTGACCGAGTCCGGCCGCAAGGGGTGCGCGCTGGTTGCCCGCCAGATCGCCAGGTCCCACTGGCGCCCCCGGGAGATCTGGGCCAGTCCCCTGGTACGGGCGCGCCAGACAGCCGCCATTGCGTCGGAGATCCTCAATTGCCGGGTCACGGAGAAGCCCTTCCTGACCCCCGAGGACGACCCCGGTCTGTGCCTGGATGCCCTACTGGAGGAGCCGGTAGCCAACCGGATCATGATCGTGTCCCACATGCCCCTGGTAGGTGCCCTGGCAACGCTGCTGGTAGACGGTCATCGCCATGGTATTCCCTTTATGACCAGTCAGGCGGTGGCCCTGGACATGCCGGTGGTGGGCCCGGGCTGCGCCGACCTGCGGGAGCAGTTTCTGCCCTGACAGCCCGCCCTTTGGCTTCGGGCCTTGTAACCCACCACAAAAAACCCCATTTCCACATCATGTCGTACCCCATACTTACGTATCCCTATGATCAGGAGGACACCCATGAGCCAGGATCCCAAGCGTCTGGAGGAGCAGGTGAGGGCGGCCGCCGTTGAAGCCGGCGATCTCCCGCCCATTGAAAAATGGCACCCGGACCTGTCCGGTGACATTGATATCCGTATCGCCCGGGACGGTGCCTGGTATCACGAGGGAGAGCCGATCCAGCGCGAGGCGATTGTGAGGCTGTTCTCAACCATCCTGCGACGGGAGGAGGACGGTCACTACTATCTCGTGACCCCGGTCGAAAAGTGGCGCATCCGGGTGGAGGATACGCCATTGCTGGCCCACACTCTTGAGAAGGAGGGAGAGGGCGAGCGGCAGACGCTGGCGGTAACCACCAATGTGGGCGAAAAGCTGCTGCTGGGCACCGAGCATCCGCTGGAAGTGGGGCAGTACGAGGATGGCAGCCCCCGTCCCCTGGTCCGGGTTCGCCGGGGCCTTGAGGCAAGACTGGTCACCGCGGCCTATTATGAACTGGCAGACCTGTTGGTCGAAAACGAGGCAGCCGGAGGGGCGCCGTCACTCGGTGTCTGGAGCGGTGGGGAATATTTTCCGGTGGGTAACGGTTGAAAAGCTGTCCGGCGTCTCCAACATTGGGGGTAACACGGTAGAAATGGCCGTCTGACACTTGTTAGACTGGTATTTCTGTTTTGTTATCGAACCCGGCTCTCACATGAGAGACCCGGTTGTCGTTAGTTCCTCTGTGCAGTCCGACTGTTCAAGATCACTTTCGATCAACCGAATACACATTTTACAGTCATTACGACATGCAAGGAGAAACCATGGCCCAACCTCGCGTTGTTACCATTCATTACACACTGACCAATGATCAGGGAGAAGAGCTGGACTCCTCCCGCGTGGAAGGTCGTGAGCCACTGTCGTATCTGGAGGGTGCACAGAACATCATCGGCGGTCTCGAGAACGCGCTGAATGAGAAGGAACCTGGCGACCAGGTCAAGGTTTCCGTTGACCCCGCAGAAGGTTACGGCGAGAAAAATGACGAGCTGATCCAGCCGGTTCCCCGCTCCGCTTTCGAGGGTGTGGACACCATCGAGCCGGGCATGCAGTTCCAGGCGCAGACCCCAGGCGGTCCCCAGATCGTTCGGGTGGTCGAGGTAAACGACGAAACCGTCACCATCGACGCCAACCATCCGCTGGCCGGTGAAACCCTCCACTTTGACGTGGAAGTGGTTGAAGCCCGTGACGCAACGGATGAAGAGCAGGAGCACGGTCACGCGCACTAAGCCGGACCCGGTTTCCTGTACAGAAAGCGGCCTTATGGCCGCTTTTTTTATGCTTTTTCAAAGGCACAAAAAAGGACCCCCGAAGGAGTCCTTTTGGTTGCCGAACCGGTGTTACATGTTCGGGTAGTTCGGACCACCGCCACCTTCCGGTGTTACCCAGGTAATGTTCTGGGCCGGGTCCTTGATGTCGCAGGTCTTGCAGTGGACACAGTTCTGGGCGTTGATCTGGAACGTCTTGCCACTGCCATCTTCCGCTTCCACCACCTCGTAGACACCCGCCGGGCAGTAACGCTGTGCCGGTTCGTTGTATTTCGGCAGGTTCTGCTGGATGGGGATATCCGGGTCCGTCAACTTCAGGTGGATCGGCTGGTCCTCTTCATGGTTGGTGTTGGAAATGAACACCGAGGACAGCTTGTCGAAGGTCAGGGTATTGTCCGGCTTCGGATAGTCGATCGCCTTGCACTGGTCCGCCGGCTTCAGGGTGGCGTAATCCGGCACGGTATCGTGGAACGTCATCGGCAGCGGGCGGCCCAGGATATTCTGCTCGATAAAGGCAATGGCACCACCGCCAACCATGCCGAATTTATGCATGGCCGGACCGAAGTTGTGCTCCTTGAACAGCTCCTTGTACAGCCAGCTGTTCTCGAAACGCTCCTGGAAGCTGCTGATCTCCTCACCGGCCTTGCCTTCCTTGAGCGCTTCAAAGACGGCTTCTGCACCCAGCATGCCGGACTTCATGGCAGTGTGGGAGCCCTTGATCTTGGAGAAGTTCAGGGTGCCGGCATCACAGCCCAGCAGCAGGCCACCCGGGAAGCTCATCTTCGGCAGCGAGTTCAGGCCGCCCTTGGTGATGGCGCGGGCGCCGTAGGACACGCGCTTGCCGCCTTCCAGATACTTCTTGAACTCCGGATGCGTCTTGAGCCGCTGCATTTCATGGAACGGGCTCACGTGGGGGTTGCTGTAGGACAGGTCGGTGATCAGGCCAACATACACCTGGCCATTTTCCAGGTGGTACAGGAAGGAGCCGCCGGTGGTGCCGGACTCGTTCAGGGGCCAGCCGGTACTGTGAACCACCAGTCCCGGCTCGTGTTTCTCCGGATCGATATCCCACAGTTCCTTGATGCCGATACCGTAGTGTTGTGGGTCCTTGCCTTCGTCCAGCTTGAAGTCGTTGATCAGGCGCTTGCCCAGGTGGCCGCGACAGCCCTCGGTGAACAGGGTGTACTTGGCGCGCAGCTCCATGCCCGGCATGTAGCCTTCCTTCTCGCTGCCGTCGCGGGCAACGCCCATGTCACCGGTGATGATGCCCTTGACCTGGCCATCCTCAACGATGGTTTCGGCTGCCGGGAAGCCCGGGTAGACCTCAACGCCGAGTCCTTCGGCCTGCTCGGCCAGCCAGCGGCACAGGTTGCCCAGGCTGATGATGTAGTTGCCTTCGTTGTGCATGTTCTTGGGCACAAAGGCATTGGGGATCTTGGTGGCCTTGTCCTGACTCTTCATCAGGAAGATGTCGTCACGGGTGACCGGCGTGTTCAGGGGCGCACCTTTCTCTTTCCAGTCCGGGAAGAGTTCGTTCAGGGCGGTGGGCTCGAATACGGTACCCGCGAGGATGTGGGCGCCGATCTCGGAGCCTTTCTCCACCACGCATACGGTCAGTTCCTCGCCGGCTTCCTGCGCCAGTTGCATGGTGCGACAGGCTGCCGAAAGGCCCGCGGGCCCTCCGCCGACGATCAGAACATCAAATTCCATGGATTCGCGTTCCACGTTGGTCTCCTCAAACTTCTCATCAGTTGAACAGAAGGAATCTGGCACGTTCGGGTGCTGACCGAATTCAGCCCAGGGCAGGTGGCGCTGGGCGCACGCTGCTCGCAACCCTTCATCTTTTATTAAAGCAGAACCACAGACCTGACGGCTTCTGCCGTGGCCTTTGCCCTCAGGGCAAAACGCCTATGATACCGGACACCCGGCTGTATAACGACAGTTTACCCCGCATTTCATTCAGTTCAAACGACCGTTTGAATGCGGGAGCCTTTTCTGGCATGTTACCACCGCATTACCGAATGGGGCGCAGCTCTGCCAGGGAAAGGTCGCAACCGGATAGCTAGTAAAGGGAACTATACCATATTTTGCGAAACAGTGTTTCGAAAACAGGCCCGAAAATGCCTTTCAGGCCTCAAAATCAGAACAGGTGGTGGCATTATCCGGATGTGAATGCGTCTCAATACGGCATTAACTATTGACCCGCCCGGTCTTTGCCGTCAGTATTATGGCGCCCTGACAGCAGGTCCCATGGAGTTTTTGCTGTTTGAATCAACGTTCGGGCGCCTTTTCCAGGCGTTCGAAGCGACAGGAATCATGAATACTCTGGTGTCGCCCCAGGCGGGTTAGTCGAGAGTCTTTCTGATTACGAGTCATTAAACCCATCGTAGAAGAACGAGGAATCTATGAAGGTTCTGGTCGCGGTAAAACGAGTTATCGACTACAACGTGAAGGTACGCGTCAAGCCGGACAACTCCGGTGTTGATCTTGCCAACGTCAAGATGGCGATGAACCCTTTCTGTGAGATCGCGGTTGAAGAAGCGGTCCGCCTCAAGGAAAAGGGCGTTGCCAGCGAGATCGTCGTGGTTTCCATTGGTCCCAAGGCTGCTCAGGAGCAGATCCGTACAGCCCTGGCACTGGGTGCGGATCGCGGTATCCACGTTGAAACGGACGAGGAAGTCCAGTCACTGGAAGCTGCCAAGCTGCTGAAGGCGGTTGTCGAGAAGGAAGAGCCCAAGCTGGTTATTCTCGGCAAGCAGTCCATCGATTCCGACAACAACCAGACCGGCCAGATGCTGGCCGCGCTGACCGGAATGGGGCAGGGCACCTTCGCTTCCGAGGTTGTTGTTGAGGGCGAAAAGGTCAACGTCACCCGTGAAGTGGACGGCGGCCTGATGACCCTCTCCCTGAACCTGCCGGCGGTTGTAACCACCGACCTGCGTCTGAACGAGCCGCGTTACGCTTCCCTGCCGAACATCATGAAGGCCAAGAAGAAGCCGCTGGATGCCACCACCCCGGCCGACCTGGGTGTTGACATGGCTCACCGTCTGGAAACCGTCAAGGTTGAGGCTCCGGCCGCACGTCAGGCTGGCATCAAGGTAGAAGACGTAGCCCAGCTGGTCGACAAACTGAAGAACGAAGCGAAGGTGATCTAAATGAGCATCCTGGTATTTGCTGAACACGATAACAGCAGCCTGAAGCAGGCTACCCTGAGTGTCCTGGCCGCGGCCAAGGAAATCGGCGGCGATATCGACGTTCTGGTTGCCGGCGAGAACTGTGGTGCGGTTGCCGAGCAGGCTGCCAAGGCCGATGGCGTCAACAAGGTACTGGTTGCCGACAACGCGGTCTATGGCCACAACCTGGGTGAGAACCTGGGTGAGCTGGTCGCCGAGGTAGGCAAGGGCTACAGCCACATCCTGGCCGCTGCCGGCACCACCGGCAAGGACTTCATGCCCCGCGTTGCGGCGCTGCTGGACGTTGCCCAGGTTTCCGACATCATGGGCGTTGTAGACGCTGACACCTTCGTTCGTCCGATCTATGCCGGTAACGCCATAGCGACCGTCAAATCCAAGGACGACACCAAGGTGATCACCGTTCGTCCGACCGCGTTTGATCCGGTTGCCGGCGAGGGTGGTTCCGCTGCCGTCGAGAACCTGGATGTGGTCAAGGACGCTGGCGTTTCCTCCTTCGTGAGCGAAGAGCTGGCCCAGTCCGACCGTCCTGACCTGGCAAGCGCTGACATCGTGATCTCCGGTGGTCGCGGCATGCAGAACGGCGAGAACTTCAAGATGCTGGAGCAGGTTGCTGATCTGCTGGGCGCTGCTGTGGGTGCATCCCGCGCCGCCGTTGACGCCGGCTTCGTGCCCAATGACATGCAGGTTGGTCAGACCGGCAAGATCGTTGCCCCGCAGCTGTACATTGCCGTGGGCATCTCCGGTGCCATCCAGCACCTCGCGGGTATGGGCGACTCCAAGGTGATCGTTGCGATCAACAAGGACGAAGAGGCGCCGATCTTCCAGGTAGCCGACTACGGCCTGGTTGCCGACCTGTTCGAAGCTGTACCCCAGCTTGAAGAGGAACTGAAGAAAGTTCTGTAAGAACCTGCTTCAGAAAGAAAAAGGGGCACCTGAGGGTGCCCCTTTTTTGTGTCTGGTCCTGCTATTTTCCCGTGGTTGTTGGAACCCGCTCTGCTATGCTGGGATGCTCTGGACCAGGCCTGACAGCTTGCACCCATACCCCATCAGCGACAGGAGAATCGCATGGAACCCCGGTACGATATCGTACTCTTCGGCGCCACCAGTTTTGTGGGCAGGATACTGACGCGACGCATGGCGGAGCGTCATGGTTTCGGATCACTGGACGATAACGGCGGCGTTCGCTGGGCCATAGCCGGTCGCTCCAAGGCAAAACTGGATCAACTGAAGGACGAGCTTGGCCCCGGCGCCGTGGACCTGCCCATGGTGATTGCGGATGCGGCGGACGAAGACTCCCTGGCCGCCCTGTGTGAACAGACCCGGGTGGTGGTCTCCACGGTGGGACCGTATGCCCTGTATGGGGAGCCCCTGGTCCGGGCCTGCGTGGACAGTGGCACCGATTACTGCGACCTGACCGGCGAGGTGCAGTGGATCCGGCGGATGATCCAGCTCTACGAGGACCGGGCCAAGGCCTCCGGCGCTCGTATCGTCCATTGCTGTGGCTTTGATTCAGTCCCGTCGGACCTGGGGGTCTGGCACCTGCAACAGGAGGCTGTTGCCCGCTTCGGGCAGCCCTGCCAGCAGGTGAAGATGCGGGTCAAGGCGGCCAAGGGGGGGCTCTCCGGCGGTACCGTCGCCAGCCTGATGAACGTGGTGAAGGAAGCCGCCTCCAACAAGGCCCTTCGCAAGGAACTGGCCAACCCGTTCTCGATCTGCCCGCCGGACCATCGCTCTGCCGTACGCCAGCCCAACGTGAAGTTCGCGGAGTTCGACCCGGAACTGGAATCCTGGGTGGCACCCTTCCTGATGGCGGCGATCAACACCCGGGTGGTGCACCGCTCCAACGCGCTGCAAGATGCTCCCTACGGGACAGAGTTTCTCTATGACGAGGCCACCATGACCGGTCGGGGGCTGAAGGGCAGGGCCGCGGCCATGGCCCTGGCCGGCGCCATGGGCGGGTTTGCCCTTGCCACCGCCATCAAGCCGACCCGCTGGGCCCTGGAGCGCTTTGTGCTACCGGAATCGGGAGAGGGCCCGGACGTGAAATCCCAGGTGCAGGGCTTCTACGATCTGCGTTTTATCGGCCTTACCGAAGGCGGCCAGACCATCATCACCAAGGTGACCGGCCAGGGCGACCCGGGGTATGGTTCCACCAGCCGTATCCTCGCCCAGGCGGCGGAGTGTCTGGCGTTCGATGTACCCGAGGATGCCCCGGGTGGTTTCTGGACACCAGCCAGCCTGCTGGATGGCAAGCTGCTGGAGCGACTTAAAAACAATGCCCGGATGACCTTCGAGGTATTGTCAGCCAGCTAGTCCAGGTTGATAGCCATGTCGGCATCGGGCAGTGTGTCGGTGTCGTGGGCGGCCAGGATGCAGGTTCGATTGGCCAGCCAGGGCTCAATCCGGACCTTGATCCGTTCCCGGGTCGCCTCGTCCAGGCCGGTAAAGGGCTCATCCAGTAATAGCAACCAGCCGGGGCGGAGCAGGGCCCTGGCCAGGGCCACCCGACGGCGCTCACCGCCGGACAGGTGCCGCCCCTGGTCGCCGATCCAGGTATCCAGCCCCCGGGGCAGCCGTTGCACCAGTTGTGTCAGGCCGACAGCCTCGATGATGGCCCATAGTTCCTGTTCCGTGGCATCGGCCCGGGCCATCAGCAGGTTGGCCCGCAGGCTGTCGCTGAAGAAGTGTGTGCGCTGGCTCAGATAGCTGACACCGCCACGCCAGGATGGCAGCGTCGCCGGATCAAGCGGTTCACCGGCCAGATGCACCTGGCCCTCCACCGCACCGGATACCCCCGCGAGATAGTCCAGTAGCGTCGACTTGCCGGAACCGGACCGACCCACCAGTGCCAGTCGCTGCCCGGGCTGTAGTGTCACCGTCAGCGGCGGGAACAGGTGCTCGTCATTGCGCACGGCAACCAGCGACGACAGGGCGACCACTCCCGGTGATACGGGAGGTACGCTTTCCCGTGGCTGGGGCCGACCTTCCCCGTTCAGGCGGGTGGCCGCCCCCAGGGTGGCGCCCAGTCGCCCGAAGGCGGCCGGCAGCCCGGTGAAGGCCTCGCCAAGACCGAGCACCGCCAGGGTAAACAACAGCGCCACCGGCCCGCTTAATGCCCCATCAC
The DNA here is from genome assembly GCF_045449715.1 of Marinobacter shunpengi. Classification (NCBI taxonomy): domain Bacteria; kingdom Pseudomonadati; phylum Pseudomonadota; class Gammaproteobacteria; order Pseudomonadales; family Marinobacteraceae; genus Marinobacter; species Marinobacter shunpengi. The sequence continues at coordinate 206,994 of NZ_JBJJLA010000019.1, forward strand.
GCCACAGCGCCAGACCGGTCCAGAGGGAGAGGACCACCGCCAACTGGATGGCCAGCAGGGTGATGCCATTGGCCACGGCGGTGCGGGACTCGATGGACTGCCTCGCCCGGTCCAGGCGGCGGCTGCGGTCCAGCAGGGAGCGGGCCTCATCGGTCCAGTGATGGGCGGCCTGCAGTTCCGCCATCCCCTCGATGGCATCCACCAGTTGGCCTCGGAGCGCTTCTTCCTGATATCCCTGGCGGCGGCTGATCCCCAGGGTGGATCGCGCCAGCAGCCACAACACTGCCGGCAGCAGGGCCAGCGGAACCAGCGCCAGCAGCAGAGGCGGCGCCACGGCCACCATGACACCGGCCAGCAGCACCAGGCCTGCCAGTGCCATGGCCGGCGGCGCCACCAGTTGCAGGTAGAGGGTATCCAGGGTATCGATGTCCCGAGTCAGGCGATTGAGCCAGTCCACCGCCCGTTTCCGGCCCAGGGTGTCCGGTGATGAGGCTGCCAGACGCTGGAAGAACACCACCCGGATATCCGCCAGTAGCCGCAGCACCGTATCGTGGTTGTAGAGGCGTTCCAGGTAACGGGACACCGTCCGGCCCAGGGCGAAGAACCGGATACCGCCGCCGGGGGCGTAGATATTCAGATAGGCGCTTCCCCCGGAGGCCAGGATCAGCCCGGTCAGGGCCGTGGCGGTGATGAACCAGCCGGAAAGCGCCAGCAGGCCAACACCGGCGAGTATGGTGGCGAACATCAGCAGCCCACCGACCAGCAGGCGCTGCCGATGCCGCAGGATCAGCCGCAACCAGGGATAGAGTTCAGCCATCGGCCAGCCTCCCGTCCGCCAGTGCCAGCCGCCGGTCCGCCACCGCCTTGAGGGCCTGGTGATGACTGGCGATCACGATGGTGATGCCGAGGTCCCGCAGTGACCGGATGGCGTCGATGACCTGTTGCTCACTGCGGGCATCCAGCCCGGCGGTGGGTTCGTCCATCAGCACCAGCCGGTGGCGGGCCAGGAACAGGCGCGCCAGGGCCAGGCGCCGGGCCTGCCCGCCGGAGAGGCCGGCGCCGCCCTCGCGGATGGTGGTATCGAGGCCGTCGGGGCGATTCCTGACCAGTTCCCCCAGACCCACCCGGGCCAGGGCCTCCAGCAGTTCATCGTCCGAGGCATCCGGTGCTCCAAGCCGCAGGTTGCCGGCCCAGGAGTCAGCGCGGACAAACGGCGTCTGACCGAGCCAGCCGAAGGGCTCCCCGCCCGGTTGCTGCCCGAAGGTACTGACATAGCCCGCGGACGGCGCCAGGAAGCCCGCCATGGCATTCAGCAGAGTGGTCTTGCCGCTGCCGGAGGGACCTTCCAGAAGCACCAGTTCCCCCGCCCTGATCTCCAGAGACACCCCAGCCAGCCCCGTGCGGCCATCCGGATAGGTGACGTTAAGCTGGTGGACATGGACCGCCGTATCGGGAGCTGTACTGGTGCCTGGCTCCACCTCCGGTGCCGGGTGAGGGCGGTCATCCAGCCGTGCCTGGAGCTGCGCGGCGGCCCCGAGGGCGGTGGCCCGGTCGTGGTAATGTTGGGCCAGTTGCCGTAACGGCTGGAAGAACTCCGGCGCCAGCAGCAGGATGAACAGCCCGGAGAACAGGGTCAGGTCCGGGGAGGGGCCATACTGGATATATCCCAGCAGCCCGAAGCCGATATAGATGGCGATCACTGCGATGGCCACCGAGGCAAAGAACTCCAGTACGGCGGAGGACAGGAACGCCACCCTCAGGGTCTTCAGGTTGATCCTCCGGTACTCGTCCGTGGCCCGGGCGATCCCTTCGGTGGCCGGTTCCGTGTACTGGAACAGTTGCAGTGTGGTCAGCCCCCGTAGCCGGTCCAGGAAGTGACCCGACAGCCGGCCCAGGGTTTCCATGTGCTGCTGGTTCAGCTTTTCCGCCCCCATGCCCACCAGCGCCATGAACAGGGGGATCAGTGGTGCGGACAGCAGCAGGAACAGCGCCGCCAGCCAGTCCAGCCAGACCACGGTAGCCAGGATCATCACCGGCACCACCACACACAGGATCATCTGGGGCAGGTAGTGGGCATAGTAACCGTGGAGGGCATCCACCTGATCGATCCATTCCGCCGCCAGGGTACCCGCCGACTGCCGGGCAAGCTGCACCGGGCCTGACGCGCCCATGTGGTCCAGCAGTTCCTGCCGCAGGCGGCCCCGCACCTCGTCGCTGGCCCTTGCCGCCAGGTGGTTCTGGTAACCGGTGGCCACCGAACGCACCAGCAGGGCCACCAGTACCATCCCGACCACCGGGAGCAGTTGGCCGGTACTGGCCTCCTCCACCAGCGTGCCGTGGGCAATCCACGCGATGCCCGCCAACTGGACGATGGTCGCCAGTGCCACAACGGCCCCGGCCAGGGCGGCCAGGCGAATGGAGACAAGGGCGGGGCGCTGGCGTTCCTTCAGCCAACGCGCCGCCTCACGGGGAGAGCCAGATGCCACCTAGTGGTAGCCTTCGCCAGCCTTGACCTTGCCCCGGAACACCCAGTAGGTCCAGGCGGTATAGCCCAGCACCACGGGAATCACGAACAACAGCCCCAGCAGCAGGAACAACTGCGAGCCGTAGGCGGATGAGGCATCCCACAGGGTGTAGTCCGGCGGCACCACGTAGGGCCACTTGCTGACGATCAACCCCAGGTAGGTGAAGATAAACAGGCCCATGGTGGCCACAAAGGGCATGCCATCCTGGTGGCGTCGAGTGGAGCGGAAGATCATGTACGCGCATACCAGCCCCAGGGCCGGGAAGATCCAGATCAGCGTCAGGTTGTTGAACCAGCGGTCACGGACGAACTCATCCACAAAGGGTGTCCAGATGCTGATGATGGCAAACACCGCCAGTACTGCAACCAACAAGGGGGTCACCAGCCCGCGGGCCCACTGCTGGATGTAACCCTCGGTCTTCAGCACCAGCCACGTGGCCCCGAGCAGGCTGTAGCCCGCCAGCAACCCAAAGCCGGTCAGCACGCTGAAGGGAGTCAGCCAGTCCAGGGCGCCGCCGACATAGACACCATTGGCGGTCTCGAAGCCCTCGATATAGGCCCCCACCACAACGCCCTGGGCGAAGGCGGCAATGGTGGAACCACCGGCAAAGGCCCAGTTCCACAGGTAGCGGGAGGTGTTGGCCTTGAAGCGGAACTCGAAGGCCACGCCCCGGAAGATCAGCCCCGCCAGCATCAGGAACACCCCGATATAGAGCGCCGGCAGCAGGATCGAATACACCATGGGGAAGGCCGCCAGCAGGCCGGCACCACCCAGCACCAGCCAGGTCTCGTTGCCGTCCCACACCGGGGCCACGGAGTTCATCATCACATCCCGGGCGTCCTCGTCCGGGGCGAAGGGAAACAGGATGCCCACGCCCAGGTCGAAGCCGTCCATCAGCACATACATGATCACGCCAAAGCCGATGATAAAGGCCCAGATCAGGGCCAGATCGAACAGTTCCATATCAGTATCCCCCCTGGCGGACGACGTCCTCGTTGAACTCGAATGGCACATGGGCGGCGGACAGCGGTCGCTTGGGATGATCGGATTCGTGGGTATCATCCTTTGCTTCCATGCCGTCGTGGAGCACCCGCATCAGGTAGTAGACGCCGGCGGAGAACACCAGGGCATAGACCACGATATAGCCAATCAGGGTAAACAGCGCCATGCCGCCGGTGAGGGACGGCGTCAGGCCCTCGGCGTGGGTCATCATGCCGTACACCAGCCAGGGCGCCCGCCCGATCTCGGTCACGAACCACCCCGCCAGTACCGCAACGAACGGGGTGAAGGACATCAGACGCAACCCGTTCAGGAACCAGCGGTTGGTGGCATAGCGCCCGCCGGGGCGCAGGAAAAGACCGGCCAGGGTAAAGGCGATCATCAGCACACCAAGCCCGACCATCACCCGGAAACTCCAGAACACAAGGGCCACGGGGGGCTGTTCCTCCGGCGGAGCCAACTCCAGCCCGGGGACCTCACCCTGTACGTCATGTTTCAGGATCAGGCTGGCCATACCGGGAATGCCAACCTCGAAATGATTGGTCTGGCTGTCCTGGTCGGGCAGGGCGAACAGCAACAGGGGAACGTTGGTATCCGTCTCCCAGTTACCCTCCATGGCGGCCACCTTGACCGGCTGGTGCTCCAGGGTATTCAGGCCGTGGAAATCACCGATAACCGCCTGCAGGGGCGCAACCAGCAGGAGGAACCACAGGCACATGGACAGCGCCTTGCGATTGGTTTCCACCTCACGGCCCCGCAGCAGGTACCAGGCACTGACCCCGGCCACCACAAAACTGCCGGTCAGGAACGACGCCACCACCATATGGGCGAAGCGGTAAGGGAAGGACGGGTTGAAGATGGCCTCGGACCAGGACAGCACATGGAAGACCCCGTCCCGGAATTCCACCCCCTGCGGGGTGTGCATCCAGCTGTTGGCCGACAGGATCCAGAACGAGGAGATGAATGTGCCCACCGCCACCATGATCGCCGCCAGCAGGTGGACACCCGGTGGCACCTTGTCACGCCCGAACAGCAAGACCCCCAGGAAAGCCGCCTCCAGGAAGAAGGCCGTCACCACCTCGTAACTGAGCATGGGGCCGATGAAGTTGGCGGTGGCCTGGGCAAAGTTCGACCAGTTGGTGCCGAACTGAAACGACATCACGATCCCGGACACCACCCCCATGCCGAACACCACGGCAAACACCTTGGTCCAGAAGGTGGACAGTCGCGTCCAGACTGGGTTCTCCGTCTTGAAGGCCAGGGCCTCGAGGGTGGCAATGAATGACGCCAGGCCGATGGTAAACACGGGAAAGATCGCGTGGAAGGAGACCACGAACGCGAACTGGATTCGCGATAGCAACAGGGGATCGAGCTCCATTGGAACCTCCGGTAACCACAGTAGTGAGGGAAGAATACTTCCACCCAAGCAAACCGCCCGATGATTGTGCAGTTCTTGTTGTACCGGCAGATGCTTACGATGCTAACCCAACCATAGCTCAATCCCAATGGGACGGAATGTCGCAGGGGTTGATATACCGCAAGATCGTGGTGGAATGCCCCCCAGGGGCGGATGAGGTGAACGGGGCCACCGGCGAGTCCAGCGTCACCGCCCCGGAATTGCGTTGACGGCCAGGGCCTTATACAATCCGGCCCTCCACGATTGCTCGCCCTGCCCGGGTGGTGAAATTGGTAGACACTGGAGACTTAAAATCTCTTGACCGTTAGGTCGTGCCGGTTCGAGTCCGGCCCCGGGCACCATTCGAGCACTCAATACAGAAGAAGAAAACTTCTATCAGTTCCAGGGCAACTGTTAGTCGGATCGAGTAGCCACCTTCTCGGGCGGCGACTACCCGATCAGGTAACGGGCAAGCGGTTAAGGGGCTCTAAAAGGCAATTGCTTCAAGCAACCTCTTCCACCGCCGCATCAGGCGCATGGTTTTGCACCGACTTGGCACCGCTTTCAGCCCCCTGTTTTGATGAGTATCCCTGGCTGGCAAGGATGACTTCCTGATTACCAGCTTTGAGGTTGAAGTACCATTTCCCTCCATTGCCCTCGAAGACGGTAAAGCGTTCCTCAAGTGCGGCGTTCTTTTTTACGGATTCGATACCGTTGGTGGCGCCAGACTTCGATTTATAGCCCTGGGAGGCGCCGATGGTCTCGCCGTTACCAGCTTTCAGGCGGAATCGATATTCTCCTGCTTTATCTGTGTACAACTCGAACTTTCCGTTTGCCATTTTGTTGTCCTTATTGGTTTGATCAAGCTATTTCGGTTGGGATGTGGTAAGCGGCCATGCCGCTTCATTTGATGCTAGCACACGATTCCCAGGTTTCGAGTTTGCGGCTCAACGGCACTTCCCTTAAGGATAATGAAGGATGTTTCGATGGACAGGGAGGCCAGAAATAAGAGTGCAAGAACCGTCTCGTCGGAATGGACGATTTTTAACCAAACAGTTGATTGGTCATATGGCCGGGGCTACTGTGTCAGGACATGAATTGTATCGGGTTTCCGTCCCGTGACTCTTCGCAATACAACAATAACGCCCAGGGAGTCGTGCCATGTCCAAACCAAGCCTTTTCCGTACCCTGTCTGCCAGCCTGTTGATGGGGGGAGCCGCATTGGCGACCACCGCCCATGCCGAGACGCTCAGCTATGCCTTGGGGTATCCCCCCGGGAGTGATTCGGCCAAGGCCGCCCAGAACTATGCCGACCGGGTGGAGGAGTTCTCCGGCGGCTCGCTGACCGTCAAGGTGTATCCGCTGTCGCTGCTCAACTTTGCGGAAACGTCCGCTGGTGTCCGGGATGGTATGGCGGACATTGGTTACCTGCTCAGCCCGTACTTCCCGTCCGAATATCCCCACACCAACCTGTTGGCGGAAGCGGCGATGCAGCTGCAGCTTTTCGGGAAGGAAATCCAGGGCAAGGAAGGGCCTGCCTATATCGGTGCCCTGGCCGAGTACATCTTCTTTCAGTGCGAGGAGTGCCTGGAGGACTTCCAGGCCCAGAATCAGGTCATTACCGGCATCGCCTCAAGCTCCAACTACATGCTCAACTGCAGTGAACCGGTAACCAGCCAGGAGGACCTGGAAGGCAAGCGGCTGAGATCGTCGGGTTCACAGTGGTCCCGCTGGGCGGAGCGTTTTGGCGCCAGTCCGGTCACGCTTTCCGGCAACGAAGCCTATGAGGCCCTGGACCAGGGCGTTGTGGACTGTGTGGTTATTTCCGCGCCGGATCTTGAGAACCTTGGCATCATCGAGGCGACCACGGATATCACTACCGATGTACCCGGTGGCGTGTTTGCGGGGGCTGAGATCACCAATACCAACCGGGACCGCTGGCAGAGCCTGACCGACGAGCAACGCCAGGCCATGCTGCATGCCGGTGCCTATATTTCCGCGGAGATTCCGTGGGTGTATCACCAGCGGGAAGCCGAGGTGCTGAAGCGGGCCCGGGAGGAACTGGGCATCGAGCTGCACACCGCGTCGGAGGACCTGGCCGCCGCCACCCGGGAGTTTGTACGTGAGGATATGGAGGTTATCGCCCAGTACTACGCCAAGACCTATGGTGTGGAAAACGGTGCCGAGATGCTTGAGGAATTCCGGCCGGTCCTGGAGAAATGGGTGGACCTGGTAAAGGACGTGGATAGCCAGGAGGAACTGGCGGAACTGTACTGGAAAGAGGTCTTCTCCCGGGTTGATCCATCCACTCACGGGATGTAACGCCCGACCAGCGCGCGTAAAAAAGCCCCGGCGTGTCGCCGGGGCAGCATTTTTTCTCTTTCTCAGACCGAGTTGTTGTTGTACCTGCGGATAGCGCCACGTCCCTGTGGCGCGCAGTACCATTCTAGGCCAGCAGGCCGGGCAGGCCGCCGGTGCCGTGGCCGGTGTAACCGAAGCTGTCGATGTCGACGTCCAGCATGTTGGCGATGGACACCAGCAGCTTGCTGTGGGCGTCGCCAGCAAAGTCCACGTAGCGGCCGGTCTGCAGCGCCCCGCCGGCGTTGCCCGCCAGGATGAAGGGCATGTTCCGGTGGTCGTGGGCGTTACTGTCGCCCAGTTCCGAGCACAGGAAGATGACCGTGTTGTGCAGCAGGCTGTTGCCATCGGTATCCGTGCGGCTGGCCAGGTTCTCGATCAGGTAGCGGAACTGGTGCATGTGGTACTGCTTGTACTGCACGAACTTGTCCGCGGTGTCGCTGTCCCGGTTGCCGTAGTGGGAGGTGTCGTGGTGGCCCTGGTCGATGCCCTCCACCCGCAGCGGACTGACCGGGTGGGACCACATCAGTGAGGCTACCCGGGTCATGTCGCAGGAGAAGGCCTCGGTGATCAGGTCCATTTGCAGGCGCCCGATGGTCTGGTAGTGCTCGTCCAGGTGGATCTTGGGCGGGTAGCCGTTCCAGCCCTCGGGCACGGTGAAGTTGTCACTGTTGAAGCCCCCGGTGTTGCACACGCCGGCTTCCGCCCCCGCATCCAGTATCCGGGATTCCACCTCGCGCAGGCTCTGGGTGTGGAACTCCAGTTTCTCCCGCTCGTTCTGGCCCAGTTTGCTGTTCATGGCGTTCAGGTCCGCCAGCACCCGGTCTAGGATGCTGCGTTTGCGGCGGTCCGCCAGCGGCTCGCCACCCCCGTTGCCACCGCCACCGAACATGGTGTCGAAGGCGTTGATGGGGTTGTCGTTGGGGGTGATGGGCACGTTGCCGGAACTGAAGTTGAACACGTTGCCTTCACCGTTCTGGAAGGTGGCGGCGACCCCCAGGTTCATGGACTTGAACGGTGTGGCGGAGCCAAGGCGCTGGGCCAGGAAGTAGTCCAGCGACTCGGTGTGGTTGCCGGTGAGTACCTTGGCAACACCGCCCTCGTGGGTGTGGCCACCTTCGTACATGTTCAGGCCGCTGGCGAACAGGCAGTGCTGCCGCACGGACTCCAGCGGGCTGGTCATCTCGTTAAGCTGGAAATCAAACTCGCCGCCGGTGGGGTGGAACCGCTCGGGGATACACCCGTCCGGGATGTACATGAAGACGGCACGCTTGGCGATGGCGCCCTGCGCTGTCGCAACCCGGGCCCAGGGCATCGTCGCCAGGGGCAGCGCGAGCGCGCTGCCACCAAGGCCTTTGAGAAACTGACGTCTGTTGGAATTCATGACGATCTCCTTATTGATCTCTGCGCAGGGCAAAGGTCTGCAACTGAGTGATGCCCACCATCAGATCCTTCAGCCGGTAGTCATTGGCTGCGAACAACCGGGTCAGGTTATCGATGGTGTTTTCATCCGATGACGTTTCGATATAGCCACGGGCAAACCGGTAGAACTGGGTGGCCAGACAGCTCTTGCTGCTGTCGGTCTGGGCCAGCACCTGTTGCATCTCGCGCACGCCGTCGTAGGCCACGCTGGACTCCTCGAGCAGGCTTTCCAGGCCGTAGATCTCACCGTAGGTGTTGACCTGCTTGCCGTTGTCGGTGGTGCGATAGCCACCGGCACCGTCAAAGGCGGCGAAACCGAAACCAACGCCGTTGATGTACAGGTGACAGGTCTGGCAGTCCGGGTCGCCGGTTTTCTCCTCAAACCGCTCGCGGGTGGTGTAGTTCGGGTCCGGGTCCGGGAAGCTGGTGTCCAGTTCCTCCGGGGGCGGAGGCAGCTCCTGGCACATCAGGCGCCGGCGAACGAAGTTGCCCCGGGGAATGGGGGCCGACTCGTTGGCGTGGCCATGGGAGGCCATGACCGCGCCGGTGGCGAGGATGCCGCCCCGGGTGCCGGTGGTGTCGGTGACCTTGCGGATGTTGTCACCACTGACGCCGGACAGGTTGTAGTAGTTGGCCAGGGCCTGGTTCACGAACACATAGTCGGCGTTCAGCAACTCCTGGAACTGGCCGGTGGAGTCGTACATCACGTGGGTGAAGAAGGCACGGAGCTCCTGGTGCATGGCATCGCGAACCTGGCCGTTGAAGCGCGGATAGATGTTCGGGTCCTTGCTACCCATGGAGGCCGGGTCGGACTCCAGCCACTGCTCGGCGAAGTGCCCCATATGCACGCGGGCCTGCTCGGTTTCCAGCAGCCGACGGGCCTGGGCGGCCAGTTGTTCCGGGGTTTCCAACTGGTTGCTGGCCGCCGCGGACAGCAGTGTGTCGTCCGGGATGGTGCCCTGGAAGATGAACGACAATTGCGACGCCAGCTCGTACTGGGTCAGCTTGTAGACACCATTGCCCTGGGCTTCGCCCAGCTCGCTGATGTAGAGGAAGTTGGGTGAGATCAGCATGGCCTCGATCACCGCGGTCATTCCGCTGTTGAAGTCGCCCTGGTCCTGGAACAGGCCCAGGTAGCCGCTACGTTCCTCGTCGGTCAGCGGACGGCGGAAGGCTTTCAGGCCGAAGTTGTCGACAAACTGCTCGTCGCAGCCGTCGGCGTTCTCGTCACAGGGGAGCAGGGTGCCCTTCTGGTTGCTGACGGCGTCGTCGGCCAGTTGTTCGGCGGCCCGCATGTACTCGTCGAAGTGACGGGCGCTGACGAAGTTCTTGGCGGCGTTGTTGCTGAAGCCCTTCACCCTGGCTTCCGTGGGGAAGTTGTTGGTGATGTTGGCCGCATCAATGCCCAGAAGGTCGGATACCGCGTTCTCGTACTGGTAGCGGGTCAGCAGGTTGAGCTGGCGCGGGCCGGCGGTCTCGTCTTCCAGGTTGACCGGATCGCCATCACCCTGGTCGCTCCAGAAGTTGTCGGCGATGTGCTCGCCCACGGCCTGGGCGCAGTCACCCACGCAGCGGCCGGCATTGCCCAGGGGCATGGTGCTGTCGATATAGCTGACCAGGGAGTCCAGTTCGGTGGACTGGGTCAGCGAGACACCGACAGCGCCACCGGTGCCGTCAGCCCCGTGACAGGAAGCGCACTGGGTGGCATAGATCTCGGCGCCGTCCAGCTCATTGCCGTCGTCTCCGCCATCATCGTTGCCACTGCCGTTGTCGCCCCCGTCATCGCCGGAACCATTGTCTCCGCCGTCGTCGTTGCCGGAACCGTCATCGTTGCCCGGATCGCCGCCATTGTCGTTGCCGCCGTCATCGTCGCCGGGGTCATCGCCCGGATCGGTGCCGGGATCATCGCCGCCATCATCCCCGGGCATGTCGTCGGACGGCTGGGCGTTGACGATGACATTGCCGGAGGACATGGATGGCACGCTGTCGTTCACCGCGATCACGCGGTAGGTGTAGTTGCCCTCGGCGTCAAGCTGTTCCATCCATTGGGTCTGGTTGGCATCCACGGCGTCCCGGGTTTCCCAGTAGCCATCGCCCTGGCGACGCTTGATGACAAAACCGGTTTCGTTGCTGCTGAGGTCCTGCCAGCTTAGGGTCACCGTGCTGTTACCTTCGGTGTAGGACGCATCCACGATGGACGGCGCTGCCGGCGCGTCACCGACTTCCACCGGCATCAGGTTGTCGGCGTCGTCGCCACTGATGGCCGAGAAGCTGAGGTTGAAGTACACCGGTACGGTCTGCCCGATGGCGGACAGGCCGGCAAGATTGCGCAAGGTCTCGATACCTCCCACCAGCTCGAAATCACCGCCCTGGACCATCACGGGCCGCGCGGTGCGTACGGCTACACGGTTGTCGGCGGTGCGGATCACCATGACGTCGGCGGTGGTGTCCTGGCTGATGCCGTTCAGGCTGAGCCGGCCGTCCAGGGTCATCATTTCCGCCTCACCTGGCTCCAGGCTGGTTACCGTCGCCATATCCACCTGGGTGGTGAAGGTCAGGGTGGGCAGCAGGCCGCTGGCAAACAGGTGGTCGCGGATACGCTCATCCCGTATGTCAATACCGGTGTCCACCGTGTTCAGGTCAATGGCCAGGGTGGCCTTGCCGCTGGTGTCCACGAAGGCCTGCAGGTTCTGGAAGCTCTGGGCCTCGGCCACATCGGTGTTCTTGACGGTGACGAACGAGAAGTCGGAGTCGGCTCCGTTCAGGGACCAGCCCATGACCGGCTCGTCCGGTGAATCATCTCCGGGGGAGTCATCGCCAGGGTCTGACCCGCTGCCGTCCGCCGGGCTGCCGCAGCTTTCCCCGTTGAGGAAGAACTCGGTGGGCAGGCTGCCGGACGGGTTCTCGATATTGAAGCCGAAATCAAACTGGCCGCCGCTGGTGACCGTGCCGTTATAACCGGCATCGATCACGCCGATCTGCTGGCCCTGTTGCTCGAAATGGCCTTTCCAGAGGTTGGAGATGGTCTCGTTGCCGGGGAAGGTCCAGGACAGGTCCCACTGTTCAATACGCGGCCCGTTGTACTGCACGGTCACCTGGTGGGTGGCGCCGTTGCCCCAGTTGTTGATTTCCTGATAGTCCACGGTACAGAGCTCATTGGCCAGTGCGGCATTGCCGGCCATCGCCCCCGCAGTCAGTGTCAGCAGGTTTCTTAGTAAGGGTTTCATAAAAGCCTCTCTCATGCGGTGTCAGGAGCGCGTCACGGGGTGGTGGGCTCGTCGGCTTCAAAGAACAGGGCGAAATCCACCGGTACGGCAATGCTGATGGAATCCAGGCCGGCCACTTCCCGTAGTGCCTCCACGCCGTTTTCAAGGCCAAACTGGTCGGCGGTGATGATCAGCGGTTGGGCACTGCTGACGAGGAACCGCTGGTTACCCAGGTGCTGGACGCGGAGCTGGCTGTTGATATCGCGGGTTTCACCGCTGATCTGTACCTGGGCCGGAACATCCAGGGTCATCACTTCGCCGGCGGACAGGCCCTGCACCTGGGAGAGGTTGTCGCCCAGCTCGATGGCCACCGTGGCGGTGGGCGTCTGGCCGGTGTTGAACAGCATCTCCTTCAGGCGCTGGTTGCGGATATCAATGCCGGTTTCGACGCTGTTCAGGTCGATGTCCAGGGTGGCGGTGCCGTCGGCAACCGAGCCGGAGAGAGTGCCGAAGCGATGGCTTTCCACCTTGTGGGTATTCTTGGTGGTGACGAAGCCGAGGTAGGAGTCGCCGGCATCAAGGGTCCAGGCGGTACGTGTGGCCGGATCATCGTCGCCGGGATCACCGCCATCGCCGGGTTGGTCGCCGCCGTCGCCCGGGTTGTCACCGGGATTGTCGGGCTGGTCGGGGTCGTCCGGCTGGTCCGGGGTGTCGTTGACCTCCTCGTCGCAGGGCTCTCCGTTGAGGTAGAACTCCACCGGCACCTCACCGGACGGGTTACGCACGTTGAAACCAAATTTGATCTCCCCACCCTCGGACAGGCGGGCGTTCCATAGCAGGTTTTCGACAACGACGTCCTGTCCGTTCTGGGTATGGGTGACGTTGAAGATGGAATCGATGGTATCCCCGCCGGGGAACGTCCAGCTCAGCTCCCAACCGGTGACATCCGGGCCGTTGTAGGTCATCTGTACACGGTGTACGGCACCGGTCTGCCAGCTATGCTGGATCCTGTAGTCGACCTCGCAGAGCGAGTCGGCGACGGCTGTGCCGGCCATAGCCGTGCCGCACAGCAGTAGTGCCAGTCTGGATTTAGTCTTCATAGCGCACGTTTTTAATCCTGTACCTGGTGGTTAAACACGACTACCGCGATAACGCGGGTAGCAAACGTTGGCCCTTACTGCCGGAACAGGCCCTGGAAAACTGCAGGGGGTACTGCGTCTGCAATTGAATTCGGGTTACAGCGTGGGCAGGACTTGCGCCCGCCCTACGACCTGACTTCCCGCCGGCGGGCGGGGCGGTCAATGACGAAATACTTGATGGGATCCAGAAACAGCTTGAACACCAGTAGCATCAGCAGGCAGGTGCTGCTGAGCATCAGGAAATAGAACGCCAGGATGTTTTCCATACCGGTGTTGAAGTTGAGGGACCGGGCAATGCCCAGCACCAGGGGGAAGCCCCAGGAAATGATGGAAATGCTGGAGAAGGTGAACATCATGGCCTTCTCGTCGACGGTGACCCGGTGGAACATCTGATGCCCCAGGTTCCGGTCAAGGATGGGGAATACCTTGTGGTGCAGGAAATAGCCGTTGACGGTCAGGACCACCACAATGACCAGTTTTGCCCAGATCTTGGGGTTGCCCAGCAGTTCGGGCTGGTGCTGCCAGTAGATCCAGAGGAAGGCCAGGCCGGTAACCCACAGGATGAACAGGCCGGTACTGACCAGGCGGGCGATAAAGTGGAACAGCACCAGCTTCTCCCGGGTGATGCGCTCCAGGTAGAAGTAGCGGAAGGCAATGATATCCAGGGTCAGGGCGCCGCCGACGCCCAGTGCAAGACCAATCAGGTGGCCGGCAATGAACAGGGTTTTCAGCGTTTCAACGGAGGGCAGATCCATCTCGCGACATCCTTGGCTTGACTCCCTTGGCCCGGGACATCCTTCTCCGGGTCGACCTGGCAACATTCACATAAATGAAATATTATTCATTAATGACAGTCACTTACGACCGGTCAGCAATAAAAACCGCGGGAAGTATAAGGATATACGCAAGAGCAGGGACAGGGGAGAAACCGGAGGCTGTGAGACTGTTCAACCGGGCAGCGGGAAAGTGATACCTAATCAACCGTGGGACAGGTCGTATGGTCGTTCAGGTTTGTGATTAACCTGTCTCCGATATTTACATGATTTTCCTCGAAAAAGTCGGCGTTCATCTCCAGTACGTTCCGGTGACCGACCCCGGGAATCCAGCTTGGGCACTGAGTGGCGGATTCGGTCTCGCAGGGCACCATGGTGTCCATGGCCACGATGACACCGTCTTCATCCAGCCAGGCGATATCCAGGGGGATCAGGGTGTTGTACATCCAGAAGCCCGCCCTGGGGCCCCGATTCTCCTGGTAGACGAACAGCATCCCACCGTTATCCGGCAGGGAGGTGCGCTCCATCAGTCCGAAGCGATGCTGGAGCGGTTCAATGGCCTGCTCCAGCTTCACGGGGATGGCTTCGGATTCGGTGACCAGACAGGCCTGGTAGGGTTCCAGGAACTGGGGAGGCGGGGCCTGCTCCGCCATGGCGACAGGGGTAGCCAGCAGCATTGTCGCTATCCAGGTTGTCCGCCAGTTCATGAGCAGTCTCCGGTCAGGGTTTGAGTCGGTAGCCGGTACGGAAGATCCAGGCAATCAGCACCATGCATAGAGTCAGGAAGACGATGATCATGCCGACACTGATACCGATATGGATATCAGAAACACCATAGAATGCCCAGCGGAACCCGGAAATCAGGTACACCACCGGGTTGAACAGGGTGATGGTCTGCCAGATCTCCGGCAGCATGTCGATGGAATAGAAGGTGCCGCCCAGGAACACCAGGGGCGTGACGATCATCAGCGGAACAATCTGCAGTTTCTCGAAGCCGTCAGCCCAGACACCGATGATAAAGCCGAACAGGCTGAAGGTGACCGCCGTGAGCACCAGGAAGGCGATCATCCAGAACGGGTGCAGCACGCTGTAGTCCACGAACAGTCGTGCCGTGGCCAGGATGATCAGCCCCAGGATAACGGACTTGGTGGCGGCGGCCCCCACGTAGCCAATGACCACCTCGATATAGGATACCGGCGCCGACAGCACCTCGTAGATGGTGCCGGAGAAGCGGGGCATGTAGATGCCGAAACTGGCGTTGGAAATGCTCTGCATCAGCAGCGTCAGCATGATCAGTCCGGGGATGATGTAGGCGCCATAGCTGATGCCGTCGATATCGCCCATCCGTGACCCGATGGCGGAACCGAACACCACGAAGTACAGCGACGTGGAGATGACCGGGGACGCGACACTCTGCATCAGGGTGCGCCACATGCGGGCCATTTCAAACTTGTAGATGGCGAGGATGCCATACACGTTCATAGTGATACTCCAGTTCTGTCACGGGGCCGGTTCAGTCGTGGTGAACCAGACCGACGAAGATTTCCTCCAGCGAACTCTCCCGGGTCTGCAGGTCCCGGTATTCCACACCCAGTTCGCCCAGGGACCGAAGCAGCAGGGCAACCCCCGTCTGTTCCCGCTGGCTGTCGAAGGTATAGATCAGCTCATAACCGTCCTCGGACAGTTCGATGGGCTGGTCCTTCAGTTCCGGCGGAAGCTCATTCATGGCGGTCTGCAGATGCAGGCGCAGTTCCTTGCGGCCCAGCTTGGACATGAGCGTGCTCTTGTCTTCCACCAGGATCAGCTCACCATTGCGGATGACGCCGATGCGGTCGGCCATCTCCTCCGCCTCCTCGATATAGTGGGTGGTGAGGATGATGGTGACACCGCTTTCCCGGAGTTTGCGGACCATTTCCCACATATCCCGGCGCAGTTCCACGTCCACCCCGGCGGTGGGCTCGTCCAGGAACAGGATGTCGGGTTCATGGGACAGGGCCTTGGCAATCATCACCCGGCGTTTCATGCCGCCGGACAGGGACATCACCCGGTTGTTGCGCTTGTCCCACAGGGACAGGTCGCGCAGGATTTTCTCGATATGGTCCGGGTTGGGGGCCTTGCCGAACAGGCCGCGGCTGAAACTGACGGTGTTCCAGACCTTCTCGAAGGAGTCGGTATTCAGTTCCTGGGGCACCAGGCCGATCTTGGTGCGGGCCTCGCGGAATTCCTTCAGGATGTCGTGGCCCGCCGCCGTCACGGAACCGTGGCTCGGGTTGACCAGCCCGCAGATGATGCTGATCAGTGTGGTCTTGCCGGCGCCATTGGGGCCGAGCAGGGCGAAGATCTCACCCTTCTGGATCTCCAGGGTGACGTCCTTCAGGGCCTGAAAGCCGTCACCGTAGGTCTTGCTGAGGTTCTGGACCGATAATTCCGGGTGCACAGCGGGTACTCCGTCAGCAGGTTTGGAAAAGGCAGGCATTTTCGCACGTTATGGGGTATCAGGGCACCCCGTATAGCCCCTTATAGTTTTGCATGCTATGGGACTTGTCGTTCCGTTGGTGCATTCCGGGCCGAAAGGGCATAATGCCGTCGCCGGGCCCTCCCTCTGTCGGCCCATTGGTGTTAATCGGGATCCTGAATGATACGTGGTCTGTTGATGGTAGTGTTGGTAATCGGGCTGGGAGCCCTTGCCGTTATGGGCCCGCGCTGGTTTGAGTCCAGGTCGGCGGGGGCCAGTGACGCCGGCGACAGACCCGACTGTCATCCGCTACAGGAAGCTTGCCGCTGGCAGACCGATTCCGGCCAAGCCTCTGTCCGCATAGAGCGCCTGGCGGGCAATGAACTGGAACTGACGGCTACCTTGCCGACCGCCCCGGACCGGGTCATGGTCCTGTTGACCGGGGAGACCATGTACATGGGCGAGTATCCCCTCAGGATGGAAACGACCGATGAAACAGGCCATTACCGGCTTCGTTTTGTTCCTCCTTACTGCACCACAGGCGATGCCATGACATGGCGAGCAAGCCTGCGTGCCGACGGCGCTCCCATGGGCATACCTTTCAATGTCCTGTTCCAGCCCACAGAGTAACGGCTTTCAGCAGGTGGGCATGGTCTGCAGGGCCAGTCTACCGCGGATCCTGCGGGACAGGGAGTCGATGCCGATGTTCAGTAGCGCGGTCACCAGGATCAGGATCATGGCCTTGTCGAACTGGATGTTCTGGATCGCGCTGTCCACGTAGAAGCCCAGGGTGTAGATCCCCAGGATGCCGAGGATGGCGGTTTCCCGCATGATGATTTCCCACCGGTAGAACAGGAACGCCAGGAACGACGGGTACAGTCGCGGTACCAGCTCGTAGCCGTAGCGGGTGATGCCACGGGGCGCATCCGGCCTCAGGTACAGGCCACTGGACTGACGGCCGATCAGGTGCCCGATGATACCGCCGTTGTGCAGGGACAGGGCCACCACCGCCGGCAGCATGGATGGTCCCCAGAGCTGCAACAGGATGTAGGCCAGGATGTACTCGGGGGTTGAGCGGGCAATGACCAGCAGCACATGGCCGCCCGTGCGGCTCACCCGGTTGCCGAAGTGCCTGGAGATCAGTGGGAAGGCTGCCAGCGCCACCAGTCCGGTCGCCACCAGGGCCATCTGGGTCAGCAGCAGGGTGTTCCAGATGCCCGGCAAGGCCTGGTCGATCACCAGTTCCGACAGCCACGGCCAGAGTTCATCGCTACCCACGCCTTCCCTCAGTGGCGCGGGCACGATGTCCTCGGTAAAGAACCGTTTAACGTTGCCCCACACGATGGGCAACCCGTCCCCCAGGAAAAAGGGCGCGGCGACAATGTAGAAGGGCAGCAGGCGGGGACGTACCCACAGGGGAATGGTGGCAATCAGCCCATAGAACAGCAACAGCACCGCGCCGGCCTCGGAATAGTGCCCCTGGGAGAAGGACGATTCCAGGAAGAAGCCGAGGGTGGGCAGTCCCACGAAGCCGAGGATGGCACTGGAGCGCAGGCCACATTCCAGGCGGTAGGAGGTATAGGTACGCAACTGGTCCCAGCAGTCCGGGATACGGGCATAGACAAAGGCTGATAGTGCGCCCACGCCGGGCGGCAACAGGGTCCGGGGCTCGGGATCGGCCTCGTCCAGGATCTCGGAGTACACCTTGGCGAAGATGCCGGAGTAGGGGATGGCGATGGCCAATACTCCGGTGAGCGGGTGGAAACCGAAGAACTGCAGGAAAATCAGCGCCCAGAAGAGTTCGTGGATGGCCCGGATAAAGGCGCAAAAGGTGCGTACCAGCCGGATCCGGTAGATCAGCGCCAGCCCGAAGCCGCAGATGCTGCCAATGGTGACGCCGACAAAGGCAAAGGAGACGGTTCGCAGCAGCGCGGTGGCCAGGCCTTCGCTGGAGAAGAAATCCGGGGTTATCATCCCCCAGAAAAACCGGAACAGGTCCTGCCAGGGATTGGCGGTGGTAATGGCGATATCCGAGAACGCCAGGCATACCAGGGCCAGGACCAGGAAACCGAAACTGGTGCGGGCGGTTCTGGAGCGGCTCAGGGGCACATTGGGCCAGGCTGGCATGGGCGTCTACCGTCAGTCGTAGAGTGGTCGGATATCCGCGGGCGTCAGCTCGTGGCTGGGTGCGTCCAGGGCTATCTCGCCGTTGCGGATGCCCACCACCCGCGTTGAGTATTCCAGGGCCAGGTCCACGTCGTGCAGGGCGATCAGGTAAGTGGAGAACCTGGACGTCAGCAGGGACATGACTCGGTGTGCCAGGGGGCCGTCCAGGGCGGATACCGGTTCATCCCCCAGCAGGAAATCCGCCTTGTGGAACAGTGCCCGGGCAATGGCGGTCCGTTGGCGCTGTCCGCCAGACAGGGCGGCGGCGGGGATCCACAGTTTTTCTTCCATGCCCAGTTGTTGCAGGATCGCTGTCACTGCTTGCCGGTCCGCCTGGAAGGGGCGAACCAGGGACACCAGGTTGTACAGGCTGTTGTGCTGGTCCAGCCGGGCCATGAAGACATTATGGAAAACCGGCAGCGCGTTCACCAGGCCCAGTTCCTGGGGCACCAGGGCGACCTGGCTGGCCACCCGATCGTGGATCAGCCGGATCAGGGTGGACTTGCCGGCGCCACTGCGACCGACTAGGGCGACCTGTTCGCCGGGCCGTATGGTGAGGGACAGCGGGCCCACCACCCGCTGCCCTCCGAAAAAACCGGACAGGCCGTTAAACTCCAGGTCAGTTTCCATCAACGTAGCAGGCCAAGTTCCTCGGCGGTGTCCTCAATGGCGGAATAGTCGTCATTGGAGGCGGGAATGAAGCCTTCCCGGGGGAACCGTTTCAGCAGATCCGGATCATCCATGTTCAGCAGGGCCTCGGTGACACGCTCCTTGAAGCCTTCGCCAAAACGCTCGTTGACGTCACCACGGATGGTCCATTGATAATCGGCGTACTCCGGGGTTTCCCAGATCACCTGAACCTTGTCGGTGTCCACCTCGCCGTTCTCGACGGCGGTTTCCCAGACCTTGAAGTTGAGCGCGCCAACATCATAGGTGCCGGCTTCCACCAGGCGGATGGTGCGGGTGTGGTTGCCGCTGAAGCCGACACGGGAGAACACCTCGTCGGGCGCTTCGGAGAACGCTTCGCGAAGGTAGTACTCGGGCATCAGTCGACCGGAAGTGGAGCCCTTGGAGCCGAAGGTGAAGGTTTTGTCCCGCAGGGCATCGGACAGTTCGCTGGCCGGTTCCAGCCCGGATTCGGTATTGGCGATGAAGTAGCTCCGGAATCGGGTGTCCTCCACGCCCTGGGCAATCGCCTCCGAGCCCGGTACCAGCCGACGGGCCTGGACCCCGGACAGGCCACCGAACCAGGCCAACTGCACCTGGTTGTTGCGGAAGGCGGATACGGCGGCAGCGTAGGATTTCACCGGGACATAGCGTACATCGACGTCGAGCTGCTCCTCCAGGTAGGCCTCCACGGCGCCAAAACGCTCAACCAGCTGGGTTTCATCCTGGTCCGGAATGGCGGTGAAGACGAATGTCTCCGCAGCGGCGGATAGGGCAAAGGTCTGCATGGCGGCGGCTATGGTAGCCAGGCCAAAGAGTTTTCTGAGCATAGGAGTCATTCCTTGAAGTGACGGGGTCAGGCACCAATGTGCCGGTTGTAATGATACTCTACGATAGCCTGACTGGATTAGCCTAACGTAGAAATCATCAGACACATTCTGAATGGTAGCAACTTAATGAAACTACTGCTATTGACGCCGGCGCCGGAGGGCTCCCTGTCCGGCAACCGGGCCACCGCCGAGCGTTGGGCCGGACTGCTGGAACAGGCGGGGCACCGGGTTGTTGTCGGGACCGACTATGATCCCTGGGAGGCCGACAGCGCTGATCTGCTGATTGCACTCCACGCCTGGCGGAGCCGGGAGACCGTCGCCCGCTGGCGTCGGGAACAGCCCGGCAAGCCCGTTGTTGTCGCCCTGACCGGGACCGACCTGTACCGCTACCAGTTCACCAAGCCCGAACAGACCCTGCCAACCATGGAGCAGGCCGACCGGTTGATCGTGCTGCACCGCCTGGCGGCCCGGGATGTTCCCCACCGCTTGCAGGGGCGGGTCAGTGTGGTGTTGCAGTCAACGGAACAGCCTGACGCCCCGGTCAGCCCGTCACCGGACCACTTTGATGTGTGTGTGATCGGACACCTGAGGGACGAGAAAGACCCCCTGAGGGCCGCCCTGGCCGCCCGGCAGCTACCACCGGCCTCGGCCATCCGCGTGTTGCAGGCGGGGCGGGCGCACAGTGAGGAATGGGCGCAGGCCGCCCGTCGGGAAATGGCCGATAACCCGCGTTACCATTGGCTGGGCGAACTGGACCGGAGTGCCACCCGACGCCTGATGGCCAGCAGCCGGATCATGGTCATCAGTTCCATCATGGAGGGAGGGGCCAACGTGGTGTCCGAGGCGTGCCGTGCCGGCTTGCCGGTACTGGCTTCCGACATTCCCGGTAACCGGGGCCTGCTGGGGGAGCAGTACCCGGGGCTCTATCATGTGAGGGACGAGGCCGCCCTTGCGCAGCGGCTGGCCAGGGCGGAGAACGACGCCGACTGGCTGGCCGGCCTGGCGGCCATTGTCAGTGACCTGGCGGAGGATTTCACGCCCCGGCGGGAACAGGCGGCCCTGGAAGAGGCCATCGCCCGGGCGATCAGTCCCTCAGGGTGATGGGTTCGATGGCTTCCCCCTGGGCCGTCACCTCGCCGATGATGGCGGTCAGGGGATAGCCCAGGGATCGAAGCTCTTCCACGCAGGCCTCGGCCCGGTCAGCGGGCACGCTGGCCAGCAGACCACCGGCGGTCTGGGGGTCGAAGATCAGTGGGTAGCGGGGATGGTCAACCCAGCGGGCCTGGTCCCGGATACCCCGGCGCAGGCGGATGTTGGCCGGTTGCAGGGAACTGAGGATGCCCTCGGCGGCGGTTTCCTCGGCACCCGGCAGGATGGGGATGGCAGACAGGTCAAGCACGGCGTCCACTTCCGATGGCCGGGTCATCTCCACCAGGTGGCCCAGCAGGCCAAAACCGGTGACATCGGTGCAGGCCCTGGAGCCGTAACGGAGCAGGCAGCGGGCCCCCTCCAGGTTGGACTGCATCATCGAGGCGAGGGCGGCGTCGATCCAGCGCCCCCGGGCTGCCAGCCTGGCATGGGCGGCGAACAGGGTGCCGGTACCGATGGCCTTGGTGAGGATCAGTTTGTCGCCAGGCTTCAGCCCGCCCTTGCTCATCACCTGATCCGGATCGATCAGGCCGTTCACCGCAAAACCCAGTGCCAGTTCCTTGCCCTCGCCGGTGTGGCCGCCCACCAGGGCGCAGCCGGCTTCGTTGAGCACTTCCACCGCTCCGGACATCATCTGGAACACCACGTCTTCCACCTTCGACTCGATGCCGTAGGGCACCGTGGCCACGGCAGTGGCACTCTGGGCCTCGGCGCCCATGGCGAATACATCCCCCAGGCTGTGGTTGGCGGCCACCCGGCCGAACACGTAGGGGTCGTCGATAAAGGCGCGGAAGAAGTCCACCGTGTGCACCACGGCCTTGCCGGGAGGCACCGTCAGCACGGCGGCATCGTCCGGGGCGTGGAGCCCCACCAGGATATCGTCCCGCTCGATGGGGCGCAGTTCCCCCAGGGCCCGGGACAGCACGGTGCTGCCCACCTTGGCGCCGCAGCCACCGCATCGCATGGCCACCGCCGAGATGGCCTGGGAGGCCTCCTCGGGGTTCTGGGCGGCGGCGGTGTCGGGCAGGGCGGCGGATTCCTCCATGGCCGGCAGCTCATTGAATTTCTTCATGAACCGGCGGTCGATCCAGTCCTTCCAGCGCCACACCAGGCGCCCCTGCATGAAGCGGTCACCCTTTGAGGCGATGGCGTACTTGTCACCGGTGCTGATCAGCGCCAGCCAAGTCTTCTGCGGGATGAACGGTTTGGGCTTTTTTCCGATGGCGGCGCGACGGAGGTTTTCCGACAGGGGCGGCCCCTGACGCACGGCGAACACACCGGCTTTCTCACGGGGGTGGTCCACCACGTTGGCAATATCCCCGGCGGCGAAGATGTCGTCATCGGTCTCGGTCTGAAGGGTGTCCCGGCAACGTATAAAGCCACCGTCGTCCAGGGCCAGGCCCGTGTCCCGCAGCCATTCAGGGCCACCGGCCCGGGTCACCCAGAGCACTTCATCCAGGTCGAAGGCGTGGCCGTTATCGGTACGCAGGTGTCCCGCCTCGACAGCGGTCACGGCGCTGCCCAGGTGGGTGTGCACATGCCGCTGTTTCAGGGTTCGGGCAAACGCCTGTCGCACCCGGTCGTTATGGGTGGGGAGAAGGTCACCAGCTTGGTCGAAAAGGTGGAAGGAGAGCTGGTCCGGGTCCTTGCCCCGGGCCTGGTATTCATGGCGCAGGCGGTGCTGCATGGCCAGGGTCAGTTCGACCCCGCCGGCGCCGGCGCCGACAACGCCGATGGCCATGGGGCCCTGGTGGGTCTCGGCCCGCTCCAGCAACGCCAGCCAGCGCTGGTTGAAGCCATTGATGGGCTTGACCGGCACGGCATACTCTCCGGCACCGGGCACTTCACCCACCTGCGGGGTGGAGCCGATATTGATGGACAGCAGATCATAGGGTACCGACGGACGCCCCCGGCAGATGATCCGCTTGTTGGTGCGGTCGATGTCGACGGCCTCGTCCCGGTAGAAGCGGGCACCGGCAAATTCCGCCAGGTTGCTCAGGTCAATGTGGCATTCATCATAGGTGTAGTGGCCAGCAACGTAGCCGGGCAGCATGCCGGAGTAGGGGGTGTGCGTGTCGCGACAGATCAGTGTGAGGCGAACCCCCGGCACTGGTTTCATCGCAAAACGTTTGAGGACTCCAACGTGGCTGTGGCCACCACCAATCAATACGATGTCACGCAGTACCGGTTGTTCCGCTTCCTTCATCCGATCAGTTTCTTCGCTTCGTTAGGCCAGTCACTGAAGCCTTTCATGCTGGAGAACTGGTTCAGTTTCTCCTGCTCGGCTTCGGTGGGGCTGGCAATCTGGTTAATGGAGGTAATGCCAGCACCCTGCAACTTACGGGCGGTGACCGGGCCAATGCCCTTGATACGGGTCAGGTCGGACAGGTCGTTACCCTTGGCGGCCGCCTTTACGGTGGCGCCGGTCTTGCGGGCGCCGGCCCTGGTGTTGGTGGCTGCTTTCCTGGCACCGGATTTCGCCTTGGTGGCGGTCTTCTTTCCAGCCTTGCTTGCCGTTTTGGCTGTGGTCTTGCCCGCCGATTTCGCGGTCTTGGCTGTTTTCCTGGTTTCCTGCTCCAGGGATTT
This sequence comes from Marinobacter shunpengi, assembly GCF_045449715.1. NCBI lineage: Bacteria > Pseudomonadati > Pseudomonadota > Gammaproteobacteria > Pseudomonadales > Marinobacteraceae > Marinobacter > Marinobacter shunpengi. Next base: position 230,664 of record NZ_JBJJLA010000019.1, read on the forward strand.
GGTAACCGCCTCCTGGCCCCGTTTGGCTTCGCGCTGGGCAATGCCGAGGCGGTCCATCACCGAGTCCTGGATTTTCTGGAACTCTTCCATCCGGCGGTCCAGCTCATCGTGAAAACGCTTCATTTCGCGCTCACGGAGCTCGTCGATCTCCTTCATCAGCTTGCGGACCGGCTCCTGGATCTGGTTCTGGAGTGAATCAAGCTGTTTGAAGGCGTCGTCCACCAGTCTTTCGATCTGCCCGGAGGTCTTCTCGAATTCCTTGTTGACCTTTTTGACGATCTTTTCGACGTTGGGGCGTTTGTTGTCGGTCTTACTGCTCTTGCTGGTCTTGGCCATGGTACCGCTCCCTGTTCACGGGTTGTGACGAGCTAACGGATAGTCCGTTAAGGCAGCCGGCCGGATGACCGACCGACGGAATTTGTGGCAGTGCTGACCCTGAATGGACTCCCTCCGGCCCGCAAAAGAGCAGGAGGGGTTCAGGCGGTTGCACCCAGGCTGGGATTTTCGCGGCGGGAAAGCAGGGACTTCTTGCGGTCAAGTACGTCGCGAATGCGCTCGAACTGCTCCGAACGCTCAGCCTTCGGGCGGTAGTCACTTGCAATAAAATCAATATGATAAAAGAAATTGCTACAGTACTTTCTTCGCTCGGTGATCAGCCCGGTCAGGCCGTTTGCCTGGAGGTTCTCGAACGGCATATCCATTTCCAGGTCCAATCCGAGGGTTTCGCCCGGTTCAAACACCTTATCGGTTTTCAATACGCAACCGAACTGATTCAGATCAAACAGACTGGCTTCTACCAGTTCCTTGCGGAATAGCCCTTTCTTCAGGGTGAACCGCGCTACCAGGTCTGGCAGGGGGGTGTGGTAAGCATTGTCTGACATTGGCATGGCTCATTTCCCTGGGCGGCGCAGACCGCCAACAACATTTATTATACTCGACGCGTCAGGGAGTCTTTGAATGGAGCCTGACGGATGACACTCAGGATCTATTCAGGGACTCCCCGGATATTATGGTTGTGTTCCCAGTGCGTAAACTTTAGTCACCGGAAAACGGTTTGGCAACAGTTTCAGTATCGTAGCGGGTGCACTTAATGTGCGTTGCCGCCCGTTTCACGACAAAGGATGAGGCGCGGTCTCAGCTATCATCCTCTACGATATCATGATCCTTGTCGTTCGTGTGTAAGGTGTACAAATCCGTGCGCCGGTCCTTGAGGTTGGTTACCGAGCCCTCGTTGCGAACCAGCTTGAGTTTTTCCAGGTCCAGGTCGGAGAACATAATCATCTCGGTGTTGGGGGTGGTTTCCGCCATCACCGCGTCGTGGGGGAAGGCGAAATCCGACGGTGAGAACACCGAGGACTGGGCATACTGAACGTCCAGGTTCTCCACCTTGGGCAGGTTGCCGACACTGCCGGTAATGACCACGTAGCACTCGTTCTCGATGGCACGGGCCTGGGCGCAATGGCGAACCCGCAGGTAGCCGTTCTTGGTGTCGGTCCAGAACGGCACGCAGATGATATCCACCTCCTCGGCGGCGGCCATGCGCCCCAGTTCCGGGAACTCGATGTCGTAGCAGATCATGATGGCGACGCGTCCGGCATCGGTATCGAATACCTCGAACCGGCTTCCTCCCTCGATCACCCAGTCCCGGCGTTCATGGGGCGTAATGTGGATCTTCCGCTGCTCGTCCACCCGACCGTCGCGATGGCACAGGTAGGAGACGTTGTAGACCCGATCATCCTCGATCAGGGGCATGGAGCCGGTGACAATATTGATGTTGTAGCTTACCGCCATCTCGGACATTTCATTGCGGAACTGCTCGGTGAAACCGGCCAGGAAACGGATGGCCCGGGTCTGGTCCATCTGGTCGGTGAGCCCCATCAGCGGTGCGTTGAAGAACTCCGGGAACAGGGCGATATCGCTCTTGTAGTCGGACAGGGCATCGACAAAGTATTCCACCTGTTTCAGCACTTCCTCTACAGAGGTGAATTCCCGCATCTGCCACTGGACCGCCCCCATGCGCACCTGGGTCCTGCGGGTGTTGAGCACCGTGGAGGGCGGGGTGTAGAGGATGTTGTTCCACTCGAGGAGTGTGGCGTAACCCAATGATTTTTCATCCTCCGGCAGGTATTTGTGCATCAGCCGGGTGACCTGGAAATCATTCGAGAGCTGGAAGGTCAGGATGGGGTCGTAAATCTCCTTGCGATCCACCCGCTGGATGTACTCCGCCGGCGTGTACTGACTGGCATACTTGTGGTAGTTGGGGATACGGCCACCCGCCAGGATGGCCCGCAGGTTCTTGGACCGGCAGAGTTCCTTGCGGGCCTCGTAAAGGCGGCGACCCAGGCGATAGCCCCGGTAGTCCGGATGGATGAACACATCCAGGCCGTACAGGGAATCGCCATTGGCGTTGTGCCAGATCTTCTCGTTGCGGAGGATCAGGTCGTCATAGGTGTGGGGGTTGCTGAAGCGCTCGTACTTCACACAGACCGTCAGCGCGACCGCCACCAGCTCACCACTGTCCTCAATGCAGATCTGGCCATCCGGGAACTGGTCGACCAGCGCCTTGATGGTGTCCCGGGGCCAGGCACCGCCAATATCGTTGTAGACCCGGTCCATCAGCACCTTGAGTTGCTCATAGTCACTGTCTTCAAGGTTGCGCAGGCTCAGGTGCAGTTCTTCATGTGCCATGGCGATGGTGGCTCCTGTTCGATAGGGGGTGTTCAAGACCCATTGTAGACACTGACCGGGATTGGCGGTGTCGCCAGCCTCTGTATCAGGGTGCCGAAAACCGTGATGGTATCAGAAGTTTGTTAAAGACTTCGTCCCCGTGGCCGACATGCATTCCAGTAACGCCTTCCAGCCTATTCACCACGGGAGAACGCCAGTGAATCTGTCCTTCGGCCAGAAACTGCTGATCGCATTCGGTATTTTGCTTGTCCTTGTAGTCGGTAGCTACGCCGTTACCGGCGACCACCGGCTGACCGCCACCACAAGCCGCTACGTCGAGTCCATGGCGGCGGATACCGCCAGCCAGGCCACGGCGAGTATCGCGGAGTGGCTCAACACCCGACTGAAGATGACCGAGGGCGTTGCCGGGGCGCTGGCGTCGGCGGAAGACGACGGGCAGGCGAGGGCCATCCTGCAGTCCGCCAACGTCGGTGGCGGGTTCAACAACGTCTATGTGGGACGCACCGATGGCAAGATGCTGATGCCCGACCGTGAGGCGCAACAGACCCTGCCTGACGGTTACGATCCCCGTACCCGCCCCTGGTACAAGCTGGCGCAGGAGCTGGGTCGGGCCTCCATTACCAAGCCCTACAAGGACGCCTCGTCGGGGCAGATGATCCTGTCGACCCTGGCGCCGGTGAGCTCCGGGGAATATCGGGGCGTGGCCGGGGCGGACATTACCCTGGATGTGGTGGATGAGCTTCTGGGTAGCGTCAACCTGGCGGATACCGGTTATGTCGCCCTGGTCGGTGGTGACGGCACGGTGCTCTACCATCCAAACAGTGATCTGGTGGGGGAACCCATTTCCGGGTTTCTGGGGCAGGAGCCTCGGTTCGGTGGTGAAGCCAGTACCGTGGTCATTGAGGAGACTCCGTGGCGGGTAAGCTTCCACGAGATTGAGCAGGCCCGTGGCGTGAACTGGCACCTGGCCATGTTTGCCAATGAGGATCTGGTGAACGCGCCGGTCCGCAAGGCCCGCACCACAGGCCTTCTGATCCTGGTGGTCGGCCTGGTGGTTGCCCTGATCCTGCTGCACCTGGGTATCCGGGTGCTGATGCGACCGGTACATCGCCTGAACAATGCCATGGCGGATATTGCCAGCGGCGACGCGGATCTGACCCGCCGGCTGGATGTGGAGACCAAGGATGAGTTCGGGCGACTGGCCGGGAGCTTCAACGAGTTTGTGGCCAACATCCAGGGGGTTGTCCGGGACGCCCAGCGGGGCGCCGGTGAACTGCATGAGTCAGTGGCGGCCCTGCGCCAGACTGCCAGCACCAGCCGCAGCAGTGTCGAGGGCCAGCAGCAGGAGGTGGACATGATTGCCACGGCGATCAACGAGATGTCCGCCGCCGCTTCGGAAATTGCCCGCAATGCCCAGCAGACCGCCGATGCAGCCCAGACAGCCGATTCCGATGCGCGGGAGACGGTGGGCACGGTGTCCCAGTCCCGGGACGCGGTGGACCGGCTGGCGGAAGAGATTGGCAGTGCCGCCCAGGTGATTGAGCGCCTGGGCCGGGATGTGAATGAGATCACCACGGTACTGGAGGTCATCCAGGGCGTGGCCGAGCAGACTAACCTGCTGGCCCTGAATGCCGCCATCGAGGCCGCCAGGGCCGGCGAGGCGGGCCGTGGTTTTGCGGTGGTGGCCGATGAGGTCCGTAACCTGGCCCAACGCACCCAGAAGAGCACCGGTGAAGTGGGCGCCGTGATCGAGCGTCTCCAGGCCGGGGCCTCTGAAGCGGTGCGGGTGATGGAGGCCTCAACCGAGGTATCCTCGGAAAGCGCGGCGAAGGCCCAGCATGCGATGGATGCCCTGGACCGGATTGCCGCCGCGATCACCTCCATCAACGAGATGACTTCCCAGATCGCCACCGCGTCGGAGGAACAGACCTCGGTCACCGAGGAACTGAACAGCTCGATCACCCGCATTGCAGAGAAAGGTCAGGATGCCGCGGAGGCTGCGTCCGAGAACGACCAGTACAGCAACCGGATCGATTCAGTGGCGTCTGACCTGAACGACAAGGTCCGGCGTTTCCGGGTCTGATCGAGGGCGGGACGCTAAGGCGTGTCCTGTCGGGCAAGGCCGTTGGAGATCCGCCGCCGCAGGGTCTCCAGCACTTCCCGGCCGATGGGCGCCGAGTCATCACTAAGGAGAGGGTTTTCCAGTACCAGCAGTTTGCGCCGGTCGAGATTCAGCGACTCCACGGCACGACCATAGTAGGTGGCGAGGTGCAGTGCAAAGCTGCCGTCGGAGATGGCCCTTTCCAGGCCCAGCTGGATCCTCTGGGCGGTATCGTGATCATCCGGACCGACGAAGAAGTAGGATGGCATGGGGTAAGCAAGCAACAGGTGAGGTTCTATCACCAGGTCGCTGTCATGCACTCGTTCCAGGTCAAACAGCACTTCGCTCACGCCCCGTGCAAAGCAGTCAAACCGGTTCCGCTGCAGCATGTTAAACAGGGTTTCAAACCGCGTATTGGTAATCACCTTGACGCCGTTGGCCTTCAGGATCTCGCTGTCCGGCCAGTGGGTGCCCTGGCCGATGCTGATGTCACGGGCCACCAGGTCGTCCAGGTCTTCCACACCCCGGAACCGCAGAAGGTTATCCTGCCTGACCACACAGACCCGCAATCCCAGCAACCCCCCGTCAATAGGCAGGGGGATGGCGTAGAGGTTGTCTTCCCGCTCAGGAGAGGTAGCCACATTGGCGATGGTGATCAGCCGGTCATCCGCCTCCTGGAGCTCCACCAGAGCGCGTCCCTGGACCATTTCCGGCGATCGCAGAATCCGGTACGGGCCGTACTCCGGGGTCTTGTCGAAGGCCAGCCGCAGTACCGCAAGCACGGCCGGGCTGTCGTAGTTGCGATACCAGAGCCGGTAGACGATCGGGTCGGTACTGTCCCGGGCGGCGGACGGGTTGCCGATGGGTAGCAGTATCAGAAGGGCAAGGAGGATAACACGCTGGAATTGACAGGATCCTGGTAGGGCCATTGAGTCTTCCGAACTGCTGGGCGGTACGCGCGCACTGCGGCATCGAATTATTGGTTATTCAGACAGTGTAGTCGTTTTCCGGCTGTTGCAGCATATATTGTGCAAAAACACGCATTTCCGCCGTCGGGGTGGGCTTATGACCTCGGTGGAAGACTGTCCAGTACGGCCAGGAAAACTGCCCCGTAGCGCTCCAGCTTGGCGCTGCCAACGCCACTGACTTCCGACATTTCCTCCAGGCTGGCCGGGCGCCGCTCCAGTATCTCCATCAGGGTGGTGTCGTGGAAAATAACGAAGGGGGGCACACCCTGTTCGTCCGCCAGTTCCTTGCGTTTCTGTCTGAGCGCCTCCCAGCCTTCCGGGTCTGATATGGACTGGGTACGGGAACGGCGGTCTCCATCCTGGCGCCGGGTCACCTTGCGTTCCGGATCCCGGCGAAGCTCCAGGGCGGCTTCACCCCGCAACACCGGGCGGCAGATTTCGGTCAGTTGGAGGGCGCCATATCCCTCCGGATCGGCCCGCAGGTACCCATTGGCCACCAGTTGCCGGAACACGGATTTCCACTGGTTGACCGACAGCTCGGTACCGATGCCCCAGGTGGACAGGGTCTGGTGCCCCGCCTGCCGGATACGGTCGTTCTCCGATCCTCGCAGCACATCGATCACGTAGTTGACGCCGAAGCGCTGTCCGGTCCGGTAGACGCAGGACAGGGCCTTGCGCACCGCGTCGGTGCCGTCCCAGGTCTCCGGTGGTACCAGACAGGTGTCGCAGTTGCCGCAGGGGGCGTCCAACTGGTCGCCAAAGTAGCGCAGCAGGGCCTGACGACGACAGGTGGTGATCTCGCAGAGGCCCAGCATGGCATCCAGTTTCTGGCGTTCCACCCGTTTGAAGTGGTCATTGCCCTGGGAGGCCTCCAGCATCTGCCGTAGCTTGATCACATCCTGCAGGCCGTAGACCATCCATGCCGTGGAGGGGTTGCCATCCCGGCCGGCGCGACCGGTCTCCTGGTAGTAGGCTTCCAGGCTCTTGGGCAGGTCCAGGTGGGCCACGAAGCGGACATCCGGTTTGTCGATGCCCATGCCGAAGGCAATGGTGGCCACCACGATCACGCCGTCCTCCCGCAGGAAGCGTTCCTGGTTGCGGGCCCGCTCCTCGGCGGGCAGCCCGGCATGGTAGGGAAGGGCAGTGTAGCCTTTCTGTTGCAGGAGTCGGGCGGTGGCGTCCACCTTGTTGCGGGACAGGCAGTAGACAATGCCGGAATCGTCAGGATGCTCGGCCTTGATGAAGTCCAGCAACTGCTTGTTGGCGTTGGTCTTGGGGGCAATGCGGTACTGAATGTTGGGGCGGTCGAAACCACTGATAAAGTGCCGCGCGTCGGTAAGGGACAGGCGCTCGGCGATTTCCTTGCGGGTGCGCTCGTCGGCGGTGGCGGTCAGGGCGATGCGGGGCACATGGGCGAAACGCTCCGCCAGGATGCTCAGGCCCAGGTAATCAGAACGGAAATCGTGCCCCCACTGGGACACACAGTGGGCTTCATCAATGGCGAACAGTGACAGCGATGCATCTTCCAGCAGGCTCAGGGTACGGGGCTGGAGCAGCCGTTCCGGGGCGCAGTACAACAGGTCCAGTTCCCCCCGCAGCAGTGCGTTCTCCGCGTCCATGGCCTGCTCCATGCCCATGGTGGAGTTCAGGAAGGCGGCCCGCACCCCCAGTTGTTGCAGTGCGGCTACCTGGTCCTGCATCAGTGCAATCAGGGGCGAAATCACAATGCCCGTTCCGGGCCGGACCATGGCGGGAATCTGGTAGCAGAGGGACTTGCCGCCGCCGGTGGGCATCAGCACCAGCGCGTTGCCACCATTGACCAGCTCCCGGACGATATCACCTTGCAGGGGACGGAAGGACTCGTAGCCGAATACCTCGTGCAGCACCTGTTCCGGGCTGGCGGAGGGCATCACCGGCTTTTCGGGGCTGAGCTGGTCGAAGTCGGTGTAGGAGTCCATGGATGGCTCGCCGGGTTCGTGAATGAACGCGGGATGATATCAGAATGGGGATTGGTTGTCGGGAGGAGGCATCTGCGGCGCTGCCGCGATACAATAACGCGGTTTTTCGCACCGGCCAACCGGGCCGGGCCTTGTTTATTCGATAAAAAAGGCAACAAGAACAGGACTCTAATGCAGGAATTTGATGCCATACGTCCCTATGGGGATGACGAGGTCGAAGGCGCTGTACGGCGGCTGTCCAACGACCCCGATTTCTTGTTGATGGTGGGGCGGTTCCGCTCCCCCATGCTTGCCCGCTGGCTTCCGGGCCTGCTTCGCAAGCGCGTGAAAAGCTGGTTGAGGAAAGAATTCGGCAGTGCCCGGACCATCCGGGATGTCCAGTTACGGGTGCAGGCGTACGTGACCGACCTGGTGGGCCGGACCACCACCCGCCTGACGTCGTCAGGGCTGGAGCGACTGGATCCGGACACCCCGTACCTCTTCATCTGTAACCATCGGGATATCGTGTTTGATCCGATGGTGGTCAATCACCTGTTACATCTGAACAGTTTCGAGACCACCCGCATCGCCATCGGTGACAATCTGCTCAAGAACCCGGTGTTCGCTGAGATGATGCGCCTGAACAAGAGCTTTGTGGTGCAGCGGGACATCCAGAGCCCCCGGGAAATGCGGCAGGTGTTCCTGACCCTGTCCGGGTTCATCAACCACAGCCTGGATGATGGCCACAGCATCTGGATTGCCCAGCGGGAAGGGCGCGCCAAGGATGGGGTGGATCAGACCGATCCCGCCATCATCAAGATGTTCTACATGAGCCGCAAGAAGGAGGGGCTGGACTTCGCCGAGGCCATGAACCGCATGCGTATCGTGCCGGTGTCCATTGCCTACGAGTACGACCCCTGTGACGTGGACAAGGCCCGGGAGCTGGAAACCCGCGAGCGGACCGGTACTTACACCAAGGCGGAGAACGAGGATTCCGAGCAGATCGTCAAGGGGCTGACCGGCTTCAAGGGTCATGTGCACGTGCACTTCGGCTCACCGATCAGTGATTCGCCCGACAATGCGAAGGACCTGGCGGCCCTGATCGATACCGAGATCCGTGCCAACTACCACCTGCATGCTTCCAACCTGGTGGCCTATAACATGAAAGGGGTACACCCGGCGACTCACGATACCCCGGACGTGGTCGGCGAGGAGGTGGTGACCGCCGAGAGCTGGACCCCGGCAGAGCTGGAAGCGGCGGAAGAGGAACTGGAGCGGCGCATTGAGGCCTGCGACGAGGCCATCCGCCCCTACCTGATTTCCATGTATGCCAACCCGGTGCTGAGTTCGCTCAATGCTCAGGAGGCTAGTGTCCCGCAGTAGGTTAACGAATTACCCAGACGGGACACCAGGGAACCATCCACCGACTGACTTTTTACCGATTGATGACGAGGTGTTATGAACCAACTTGAGTACATCCAGCAGGACACCGGTGAGAACCCGGATGCATCCGTTATCTGGCTCCACGGCCTTGGCGCGAACGGCCATGACTTTGAGCCGGTGGTACCGGAGCTGGGTCTGCCACAGGGCGCTTCGGTCCGCTTTATCTTCCCCCACGCCCCGGAAATTCCGGTGACCATTAACGGCGGCATCCGGATGCCGGCCTGGTATGACATCAAGTCGCTGGAACTGGGCCGCACCGTGGACAAGGATCAACTGGTGGCGTCCGCCCAGGCGGTGGCGGCCCTGGTGGAGCATGAGATCGATCGGGGTGTGAAGTCCGAACGCATCGTGATCGCGGGCTTCTCCCAGGGGGGCGCGGTGGCCTACGAACTGGGCCTGAGTTACCCGAAGCCCCTGGCGGGCATCCTGGCCCTGTCCACTTACTTTGCCACGGCGGATACCGTGCAGTGTTCCGACGCCAACCGGAACATTCCCATCAGTGTGTTCCATGGCACCCATGACCCGATGATACCGGAGGCCCTGGGCCGGGCATCTGTTGAGAAGCTACAGGCCATGGGCTACCAGGCGGATTACCAGACCTGGCCCATGGAGCATGCTGTATGCCTGGAGGAGATCCACGCCATCGGCGAGTTCCTGCGGAACGTCCTGGTGCTCCGATAACGGAATGGTGGAGTTACTGATCCTGTGAACCACTTCTGTCACCTGTTCCTGGCCCGTCCGACGCTGGAATCCCGGGTGGGCAACCTGCTCGGGGATTTCGCCCGGGGGTTGGATAGCCGGGACCTGCCGGAACAGGTGAGGGAAGGCCTGGAACATCATCGGGCCGTGGATGCCTTCACTGATTCCCATCCGCAGGTGTTGGCCAGCAAGGCGCTCTTTTCCGCCGACCGTCGCCGGTTTGCGGGCATCGCCCTGGATATCCTCTTTGACCATTACCTGCTGCGCCATTGGGAACAGTTCGGACATACTGATAAAAATCGTTTTATCAAAGAATTATATGCGGATCTTGAAGCGGGATCTTACCTGATGCCGCCAGCCATGGAGCAGGTGACCCGGCGTATGGTGGCGTATGACTGGTTCAATGCCTACGAAAACCTGGATACGGTGGGCCAGGCCATGGACCGGGTCGCCAGTCGCATCCGGTTCCGTCATGGTTTCGAGGGCATCATTAATGAAATCCGTCCGATGGACGACGAGCTGGAAGCCCGCTTCCTGGTTTTCTTCCCGGACCTGCTGGCATTCAGTCGTTCCAGACTGGAGCCATAACCCCGGATAGCCGTTGTCGGGCCATGCGCCAAGAATTACGACAGATGACATGCCGGTGCAGTTTGCTATCGTAGGCAGCGTTTTCACGGTATCCAGGCAGGTCAGAGTGACCCGCAAGGAATCCACTTCCCAGGGAGCAGGGCATGTTTACCAGACTGGAATCACTACGCGGGCTGGCCGCCATCATGGTGGTGATCTACCACACCCCGTTCTATATCGAACAACCGTCTCTCTCCCTGATCCGTAACAGCTACCTGTTCGTTGACCTGTTCTTTGTGCTCTCCGGTTTCGTCATGGCCTATGCCTATGGCGACAAAATCCGTGGGGGGATGGGCTTCGGCCAGTACATTGCCCTTCGCCTGGGGCGCCTGTACCCGTTGCACCTGTTTACGCTGATGCTCTGGGTGCCCTATGTGCTCATCAAGCAATACCTGTACGAAACCGGCTTTGGCGGTACCAGCCAGCTTGATGAGAACAACCTGTTCACCTTTATCACCAACCTGCTGATAATCCACGGGCTGGGGGTCAACGAGTCCCTGAGCTGGAACCAGCCGAGCTGGAGTATCAGTACGGAGTTCTTCGCCTATATCGTGTTCTTCGTGACCGCCATTACCGTGGACCGCGGGCGGCGGTTGTGGGTGCCGCTGGCATTGTCGGCCGGGTTGTACGCCACCATTTTCCTGGTGATCCAGCCCGAACAGCTGAAGATCACCTACGACCACGGTTTCATACGCTGCCTGGCGGCCTTCTACCTGGGGATATTCGTCTACCGCCTGAGGGCCTATGGCACCCTGGACAGGCTTTCGTTTGGCCCACTTTCGGCGGTGGAGGGGCTGACCATGGCCGCCATCATCGTGTCTGTCTCCCTCTCCGGCAACCGCTATGCGGCGATCATGGTGGCCATACTCAGTTTTGCCCTGGCGGTGTTTGTGTTTGCCACCCGCAACGGCGGCGCAGTCAGTCGGCTGCTGGACATCGACCTGGTGCGCAAGATCGGGGTGTGGTCTTTCTCCATCTACATGACCCACCGTCTGATCCAGTTTGGCGCCTCCAACGTGTTCGAGTTCATCCTGGAGATTGATCCCAGTGAACCGATGGGGTGGCCTTCGGTGCCCCTGAACCTGCTGTTGCTGGTGGTGGTGATCGGGTTTTCCCGCTACACCTACGAATGGGTGGAGAAACCCTGTCGGGACTGGGTCAAGCACCGGGTCCAGCAGCGGGACCTGCAAAAAGCAGCGGCCTGACGGGGCGCCCCAGTCAGGCCCGGTACAGGGCCGGAGGCCTGACTGGAGCACCCCTGGTAACATCTTCAGGCCAGCAGGCCCTTCACTTCCCGGCTGTCGCTGGCGAAGAGAACGCCCGCCTCACGCATATCGGCAAGTGCTTTTTCAACGGACGCTTCGGCAATGCCCCGGCTGGCGGCCAGGTTGAGGATCACCTCGAACCCTGCGGCCTTGAGCTGCATGACGGTGGTGGCCACGCAGTAGTCCAGGGCCAGCCCGCCGACGATCACCGTGGTCACTTCCTTGCTTTCCAGGAACTCGATGACGCCGGTGCTGCGGGTGTCACCCAGGTCGTGGTAGCAGGCTCCGTAGGGGTGGCAGTCCACGTCCAGCCCCTTGCTGACCATGAAGTCATAGCCGGTAATGGGGTGGGGCAGGCCATCCAGCAACTCGAAGCCCCGGGTGCCCATCATGGCGTGACGGGGCCAGCGGACGTCGATGTTGTCGCCCTCCACCGGGGAGAATACGTCGGCCGGATCGTCGGCAATCCACCGGGCATTGTCCGGGTGGGCATCCCGGGAGCCGATCCGGAACCGGGCCAGGGCGGCATTGGTGTTCAGTTCATCGACGATTTCATCGCCTCCTGGTACCGGCAACTCGTCCGGGCACAGGGGAGTGAAGGTCTTCTGTGCATCCACATCGAAGGCAGCGATGACTCTGTTCATGGCGTTTCCTCCCTTGGTCAGTTGGACGAAGCGGCCACAAAGGGCCCCATGGCGGCGGGCGGGTCCGCGCGCTTGTGCTCCGTTCTCAGGTACTGCGCCTTGATCCTGCGCAGGTCGGCCTCGGCAATGTCCTTACCTTCCAGGAAATCGTCGATCACGTCGTAGGGCATTCCCAGGGCCTCTTCATCGCAGCGTTGTGGCCGCAGGTCCTCCAGGTCGGCCGTGGCCGGCTTTTCATAGAGTTCCGGGCTCGCGCCCAGGGCCTTGGCCAGCAGCCGCACCTGGCGCTTGTTCAGACCCCGCAGTGGCAGCAGGTCGCAGGCGCCGTCGCCCCACTTGGTGAAGAACCCGGTTACGGCTTCGGCGTTGTGGTCGGTACCCACCACCAGGCCGTTGTTCAGGGCGGCGATCTCATACTGTGCGGTCATGCGGACCCGCGCCTTGACGTTGCCCCGTTCGAAGTCGAGGTTGGCCTCCGCGGGACGTTGATCGGCTTCTTCGGCGGCACCGATCACAGCGCCGTGCAGCGCATCGACGGCCGGGCGGATGTCCACGGTGTCGGTCCGGTCAGGGCGGATAAAGCTGATGGAGGCCCGGGCGTCGCTCTCATCGGCCTGGGTGCCGTAGGGCAGGCGTACTGCAATAAAGGTGGCATTTGGGTCGTCCGCCTTCAGACCCTCGATGGCCAACTGGCAGAGCCGGCCCGCCACCAGCGAATCCACGCCGCCGCTGATACCCAGTACCAGGCGGTTACGACCGGCATTGAGCAGGGTTTGCTGCAGGAAGGCTACGCGTGTGTCGATCTCCTGCTGCCAGTTCCGTTCCTCCGTAGGCTGGACGGCCCATTCCCGAAGGATATCCGTAGTGCTCAAGGTCGTGTTGTCGCTCATCATTGTCTCCTTACTCCACGTTGAACCGGGCCTTGAGGTTGGCCAGGTAGACCGGGTCGTTGCACATGCTCTTGCCCGGTTCGTCACTGATTTTCGCGACCGGCATGCCGTCGCATTCCACCATCTTCATCACGATGTTCAGGGGCCGGTACGCCTCGCCGTCAGGCCGGGTGAAGTCCCCCAGGTCGTTGGTCAGGAACGTGCCGATGCCGAAGCTGGTCTGTATCCGTCCCTGGAAGTGTTCAGCGATATCCAGGGCCCGGTCGAAATCGAGGCTGTCGCTGAACACCAGCGTCTTGGTCTTCGGGTCGATGCCGAAGTCCTGGTAATGGCGGATGAACTTCTCGCCCCACACAAACGGGTCGCCGCTGTCGTGACGCACCCCCGAGAACAGGACGGAGAACAGGTAATCGAAGTCCTTCAGGAAGGCATCGGTGGTAATGCAGTCGGTCAGGGCAACCCCGAGCCGTCCCCGGTAGACCTGGTTCCAGACCTCCAGGGCCTCCTTCTGGGACCGGGACACGTTCACGAAGGCCTGGTGCGCCTGCAGGTATTCGTGGGCCATGGTGCCAATTGGCGTCAGGCCGTATTCCCGGGCCAGGTGGTAGTTGCTCGAACCGATAAAGTTGTCCGGCATGGCGCGGGTCAGGTAGGCCACCACATCCCTCTGTACCTTATAGGAGAACCGTCGCCGGGTACCGAAATCCGCAAACCGGAAGTTGCTGATCCGCCGGCGGTCCAGCTCCGCCTGCAGGTGGGCCACCTTGCGGTAGAGCACTTCCCGGAACACTTCCTCGTCCACCATGCCGTAGCGGTTACGGTTGCGGACCTCGCTGACAACCGCCAGTACCGGAATCTCGAACAGGATGGTATAGAGCCAGGGACCTTCCGCCCGGATCACCAGCTCGCCATCCTCCACCCGCACGGTGACATAGCGGCGGGGATCAAAGCGGAACTGGCGCAGGAAGTCGATGTACGCCGGCTTCAGGAAGGGGATGCGGCTGAGGTACAGGAGCTGGTCATCGGTGAAGGTGACACCTTCCAGGGCGTAGATGCCTTCCCGGATCTCACCGGCGAACTCCGCCAGGTTTTCGTCCGTGCGGCAGCGGAATTCGTACTTCACCTGTATCGCCGCGTACTTCTCGAACACCACCTGCTGCATGTGCAGTTTGTAGGCGTCGGTGTCCATGGCACTGGTGATCAACTGGTCACGAAACAGTTCCTTGCTGACGGTGGTGTTCATGGGGTCGGCTTCCTTTCGTCAATTCATTTGACCATTAATCTATAGCGGCGGTTTTTAATTGTCAAACAGTTTGACTAAAAAAATCCGATTGCTATCCTGTGGTCTGTCACAATACCAACCGGAGACACTGAATGGTTGTTACCCTCGACTTTATCTGCCTGCGACTGAACCCGGATTCCGGGCAACCGGAAGTCATGCTCCAGCAACGCCAGCGGGGCCCGGAGAAGGGCCGTGATGCCCTGGTGGGAGGCTGGGTGTGGGAGCAGCCGGTAGAAGAAGGGGGAGAGTTCGATGAGACCCTGGACGATGCGGTTACCCGCATCATGCGGCAAAAGGTCGGCCCGATGCCGAGCTACCTGGAGCAGGTGAGGGTGGAAGGCAGCCTTCAGCGGGATCCGACGCTGGGGTGGTCGGTCACCATCCCCCACCTGTGTCTGTTTAACCGGGACGACACCGAGTCCCTTCAGACCCGGGAGGGCATTCGCTGGGCCCCGCTGGCGTCGATCCTCGAGGGTGGGTGCCCCTTGCCGTTCGACCACCGTACCCTGGTGGCCAACGCCTACGACGCCTTCCTCAACAAGATCAAGTACTCGTCACTCCTGCTCTACCTGTTACCGGAGAAGGTGGCGGTCAGCCAGATCGTGGATGCCTACGACACCTTTGGTATCCGCGTTACCAAACAGACCGTTTTCAGTCGATGGGTGAACCCCGGCCTGTTGGTGGATACCGGCGAGAGAAAATCCCTGGGCGCCCGGGGGCAGGCCTCCAAGCTTTACCGGCTTGAGGAGGACTCGCTGTCCTACTTCGACAGTGAGATCGGCAAGAGCTACGGGGCACGGTCAGCCAGGACCGCTACCGCGGACTGAACAGGAGCACCCGAAAACCGGCACCGTGCCTGGAAGGATCGGTCCTCCCGGAATCCTGGAACCGCCCTGATATCCGTCGATATTCCTGGCCGGGCCTGCCTTTTCTTGCAAATGTAAATGATAACGGTTACCGTTCGTGCCGAATTCGTTGGCCCGTTTTACTGTTCGAGACGGCCAGCAGGCACAATCCACGAAGAACGGAACCAGATTATGACGTTGTTGAACTCCAGGTCACTGCTCCTTGCGTCGGGCATCACCGCTCTGGCGCCGGCCATCGGCCATACCCAGGAAACCGGTAGTGAGGATTTCACCGCCTCTGCCATGCCGGAACTTGTGATTTCCGCCACCCGTAACCGCGCCACGGTCAACCAGACGCCCCAACGGACCAGGATCATCTCGCGGGAGGAAATCGAGCAGCAACTGGCCATTTCCGATGACCCCGGGCAGGTGCTCAGCAACCTGATTCCGTCCTATTCACCGGGCCGGCAGAAGCTCACCAACGCCGGTGAAACCCTGCGGGGCAGGGCGCCGCTGTTCATGGTGGATGGTGTACCCCAGACCAATCCGCTGCGGGACAGTGCCCGGGACAGCTACACCATCGATATGGACATGGTCGAGCGGATCGAGGTGATCTACGGTGCCAGCGCGGAGCATGGCCTGGGCGCCACCGGCGGTATCATCAACTTCGTCACCCGGGAGCCGGATAGTGGCAGCCTGAAGCAATCGGTAACGGCCAAGGTGACCACCGATGACGATGTCAGCTCGGATGGCCAGGGTTACAAGCTGGGCTACCGGCTGAGTGGGCAGTCCGGTCAGTGGGACTACCTGGCCGGGGCCAGCTTCCAGGAGCGGGGCGTGTATTACGATGGCAAGGATGAGCCCATCGGCATTGCCTATCCCGGTGAGATCCAGAACTCCCAGAGTTACGACCTGCTGGCGAAGGTGGGCTACTGGATCGATGATAACCAGAATGTCGAGTTTTTCGTCAATCGCTTCGACCTGGAAGGGGGCGACGACTACCGCCCGGTGTCCGGTGACCGCGACAACGGTATTCCCACCACAGCGGAGAAAGGGGACCTTCCCGGAGACCCTGGCTACAACGAAGTCACCACTGCACGGCTGTCCTACAGTCACGCCGACTGGCTGGGCAATGAGGTGGACGCACAGCTATACAGCCAGGCCTTCCGGGCCCAGTTCGCCACCACGCCGTACTTCCCTTACGAGGATGGAAACGGTAACACCCAGTATGACCAGACCCGGAACGAATCCGACAAGCTGGGGGCGAAGTTCACCCTGACCCGGGGCGGCCTGTTCAATGATCACCTCAGCCTGACCACCGGCCTGGACCTGCTGCAGGATGAAACCCAACAGGTGCTGGTGCATACGGACCGGGTGTACGTGCCGAAATCCCGCTTCCGCAATGTGGCGGCGTTCCTCCAGGGTGACATCAAGGTGACCGACCGGCTCAGCCTGCATACCGGTGTACGCCAGGAGCATGCGGAACTGGACGTGGACACCTACCAGACCATCGACCGCAGCAACGTCACCCAGGACAACGTGACCGTGGAAGGCGGCAAGCCGGACTTTGACGAGACCCTGTTCAATGGTGGCCTGATCTACCAGGTGACGGACTGGGCCCAGGTGTATGCCAACTACTCCGAAGGTTTCGGCATGCCGGACGTGGGTCGTGTACTGCGGGGTATCAGCACGCCTGGCCAGGATGTGGACACCCTGCTGGAGCTGCAGCCCATCGTTACCGAGCAGCGTGAAATCGGCGCCCGGTTTGACTGGGATCGTTATGAGCTGGAAGTGAGCTACTACGAGTCGGACTCCGACTATGGCGAGCGGCTGACCGAGGAAAACGGCGTCTGGGTCGGTAATAGGGAAAAAACCGAGATCAAGGGGGCGGAGATCACCGCCAGTGCCCGGGTCACCGACCAGCATAAACTGGGCGCGTCCTACACCTACACGGACGGTGAATCGGATACCGATGGCGACGGCGATGTGGACACCGAGCTCACCGGCATCAATATTCCGCCGCAGACCGTAAAACTGTCCTGGTCCGCCGCCTGGGCGCCGGTGCTGTCCAGTCACCTGCAATACAGCCACTTCCTGGACCGCAACGTGGATAACGACGAACTGGACTTCGATGGCTATGGCCTTCTGGACGGCTCCGTTGTCTACCGCAGCCCGGTGGGCCAGGTATCCCTGGGCATCGAGAACCTGCTGGATACGGACTACTTCACCTACTATTCACAGGCCGCCCGTGTCAGTGATGACTACTATTTCCGGGGCCGTGGCCGGACGGTCAGCCTGGGTTACCAACTCGATTTCTGAGGGTTGGGAGCCTGTGCGGCAACGCTGCCCGCACAGGCTCCACTGTACCTTGCCTTTCTTTATCGGGGCCGCTCAGGGCCCCTTTTTTATTGCCTGGTTCCCGCCTACCGTCTCATCCGATAAAGCAGGTACACGAAGAACGGCGCACCGATCCCCGACACGAAGATCCCCGCCGGCAGGTCCCTTGGCAGGAACGCCATCCGTCCCACCAGGTCCGCACACACCAGGATAATGGCGCCGGTGAAGGCCGTCAGCATCACCAGTCCCGGATGCCCAGAACGCACCATGCGCCGGGCCAGGTGAGGGGAGATCAGCCCCACGAATCCCAGTGCGCCCACATGGGCCACCGAGGCCCCGGTCAGGGCGACGGCCATCAGGAGGAACAACAGCCGGTGGCGCTGCACGGCGCTGCCCAGTCCCTGGGCGGCGATATCGCCCATGGCCTGGATATCCAGGTGGCGGGCCTTGGCCAACACGATGGGCAGGCAGACCAGCAGCCAGGGGGCCAGACCCAGCACATCGTGCCATTGAGCAGCGTACAGGCTGCCGGTCAGCCAGATAAAGGCGGTCATGGCGGTGGTGTCGGGGCTGATCACCAGCAAAAGGGTGGTCAGGGCGCCCAGGCCCGCCGCCAGGCCAACCCCCACCAGCACCAGACGCCCCGGGCTGATGCCCTTGTACCAGGTCAGCGTTACCAGCAGGCCGGCAACGGCCAGGGCGCCGGCTATGGCGGCAGGTACCAGCCAGGCCGCGCTGGACAGCCACAGGCACAGTACGGCAGCGGCGGAGGCCCCGCTGGAGATGCCAATCACGTCCGGTGAGGCCAGGGGGTTGCGAACCAGTCCCTGCAGGATCAGGCCGGCGATGCCCAGGGAGGCCCCCGCCAGGATCGCCATAAGCACCCGGGGCAGCCGTATTTCCATCACCACCAGCCGCAGGCCGGGATCGTCCCCGGCCACCAGGGCCGACATCGCCTCCAGCCACGACGCCGGATGGCTGCCCGTGCCCAGGGACAGGCCGGCCACCAGTACCAGCGCCAGGCCCATGGCCGTGGTGACCGTCAGGGTGTGCGGATTCAGTTTCAGTGACCAGCGGTCGTCAGGGGCGCGGAGCACCATTGGTCGTGTCATGTCAGGCTCCGGGTCTTGCGGGCCAGGTGGAGGAACAGTGGTGTTCCCAGCAGGGCGGTGACCACCCCCACCGGGATTTCCTGGGGCGGGATCACCAGCCGGGCGACGGTGTCGGCGATCAGCAGCAGGGCCGCCCCGATCAGCGCGGAGGTGGGCAGCAGCCAGCGGTGGTCAGTACCGAAGATGGCCCGGGCGATATGGGGCACGATCAGCCCGACAAACCCGATCAGCCCGGCAATGGCCACGGCGGTGCCGGCCAGGGCGATCACCAGCACCACGCAGAGCAGCCGTGTGCGAACCACATTCAGGCCCAGGCCCTGGATCACCTCGTCATCCATGCCCAGCAGGTTGAGTTGACGTGCGATCAGGAGCGTTATCACGATGGCCACTGCGATGATGGGCAGAAGGGCAGCCACCGAATCCAGTGAACGACCGGATACCGATCCGGCGAGCCAGAACAGCAGACTCTCCAGCCGGTCCTGATTCATGATCAGCAGGCCCTGGGAAAAAGACACGAACAGGGCCGTGATGGCGACACCGGCCAGTACCGTTCGTACCGGCGAGAGCCCCTGGCCAGGTTCCTGGCCGAGGGTGAAGACGAATCCCGCAGCCACCCCGGCCCCGAGGAAGGCGAGCCAGATCAGGTCCGATGGCAATGACAGAGAGAACAGGGTGGCGCCGGCCACCACGAAGAACAGGGCGCCCGCGTTGATGCCGAGGATGCCCGGCGACGCCAGGGGGTTGCGGGTGAGGGACTGCATCAGCACTCCGGCAACGGCCAGTCCGGCGCCCACGGCAACCGCCACCACGGTCCGGGATACCCGTTCGGACCGGATGACCAGGTGCTGTATGTTGCCGGCATCATAGGCCAACAGACTGTCCAGCAGGGTGCTGAGGGTCACCGGAATATTGCCGTACACCAGGCTGGCCACCGCTGCCAGGGCCAGGAGCAGCAGGCAGGTCAGGCCGCCGGCGGATCGGGCGAGGGCGGAGTTCAGCATAGGATGCAGCCTTCCGAGACACCGTCCTCAAGCCCGTAGTGGTCGTACAGGTCGTCCAGCAGACGATGGGCGGCGATAATGCCGGCGCCCATGTTCCAGGTCACCGGGTCCACCTGGAACACCTGGTTACGGCGCACGGCACTAAGGTTTTCCCACAGCGGGTGGGAGGTCCAGTCCTCGTAGGTCCGCTGTATGGCCGGATCATCCAGCATGAAGATAAACACGGCGTCGGCATCCATGGCGGGAATGCTTTCCTGGCTGGTCAGCTTGATGCCCCAGCTCTCCTTGCGGTGGGCCGGAGGCGCCAGGAAACCCAGTTCGTCCAGCACCTGCCTGGCGAAACCCTGGTAATAGATACGGGCATGGTCGCCACGGAAACTCAGGATGGCCACCTCCATGGGCCATTGGTCGCCCAGCTTCTTCCGGATACGGCCCTGGAAGTCCTCAACCCTGGCATCCCACTCATCCAGCAGGGTCCGGGCCCTGTCGGTCCGCCCGGTAGCCTGGGCAAGCATCCCAAGCAACGACCGGAAGTCATAGACGTCTTCCGCAATCACGGTGGGGGCGATCTGATCGAGTAGGGGGTAGACCTCGTAATGGCGATACCGGGCACCCACGATCAGATCCGGCTGCAGCCAGGCGATGCCCTCCAGGTCGGGCTGGGTCTCCATGCCCAGCATCCTGGGCTGGCCCAGGCGGTCGCCCAGGTAGTCGTAGATGGGCTTCTGTGTCCAGGATTCCACCATGCCGACGGGCCGGATGCCCAGGGCGGCGAGACTGTCGGACGCCCCCTGGTAGAGGGACACCACCCGCAACGGGGTGCCAGTGATGGTGGCGGTGCCCAGCGAATGTCGCACTTCCACGGCATGATGATTAGCTCCGGATACCACGGAACCGGCACTGAAGGTAAGCAAAAACAAAAGGATAAGAGTAGGTCTTAAAGTGAAAAGCACGGGCGGGTCGAATGGCTCCAGGGCAGCACAGTTATTGTAAATGAGAATTGGTAATAATATCATTGCTCCATCGGATAAAGCGACATTATCCAGTCATAACTACCCAGCCATAACGACTCAGCCATAGCTGCCCACACTTTATGAACCAATCCACGACGCCACGTGTTCTCTACGGTGACTCCCTGACCGTTGGTTATGGGGAACGCCCCGTCCTGGCGAATGTGGATTTCACCCTGGAACCCGGCAAGCTCACCGTACTCCTGGGGCCCAACGGGTGCGGCAAGTCCACCTTGCTGAAAACCCTGGCCAGGACCATGACACCGGACGGGGGACGGGTGCTGCTGGATGGCAACGATATCCATCGCCAGTCAACCCGGGCCGTGGCGCGTATGCTCGGGATACTGCCGCAAAGTCCCACGGCACCGGATGGCCTGACGGTCCGTGAGCTGGTGGCGCTCGGACGCTTTCCCTACCAGTCCATGCTGCGCCAGTGGTCCCGCCGCGATCAGGAAGCGGTGGAGGCCGCCATGGCGGAGGTGGCTGTCACCCAGTTCGCCGACCGACCGGTGGATAGCCTCAGCGGGGGCCAGCGACAGCGCTGCTGGATCGCCATGGTGCTGGCCCAGGAGACCGGCCTTCTGCTGCTGGACGAACCCACGACGTTTCTCGACCTGAAGGTCCAGGTGGATCTGTTGGAACTGCTGGCCACCATGACCCATAAAGGCGGCCGTACCTTGCTGGTGGTGCTCCACGATCTGAACCTGGCCGCGGCCTATGCCGACACGCTGGTGATGATGAAGGCCGGCGAGATCCGCCATCGAGGGACGCCATCGGCCACCTTCACCTCGTCCAACCTGAAAGAGGTGTTTGACCTGGACGCCCGGATTGTCGCCGATCCGAATTCGGGCCGCCCGGTCTGCATCCCGATACGACCGGGTTACGTCGCCGCACCGGAACCAACCGAAGCCAGTGTGGTAACCGGATAATGGATAACCCGAAGCAGTTCTGCGCCGTTGAAAGCGTCAGGGCAGGGGATCCGTTACCGGGCACGGCCACCCATCCTGAACGCAACCTGCTGCTGAGCTGGCCCCGCCGCTACTGGGAGCGCAACCTGCGTCACGCCAGTAATATGGCGCCGTCGCTGGTTACCCGGCTGGATAGCCTCGCCGCCAGCGGTCGGCGGGTTAACCTGATCTACCGTCGTCAGGAGCCCGAAGATATCCATCGGATACTGCTGTTTCCGGAACGCCTGGCGTTCGTCATCACACCGGACCGACTTGAAGACTTCCTGGAGGATGTACAGCAGGGCCATGACCTTGCGCCATGGGCGGGCCGCCCGGTGAACAATCCGGTGATGCTGTGCTGCACCCACGGCAAGAAGGACAAGTGTTGCGCAAAATTCGGGTACGACACCTACCGGGCGCTTCAGGCCGAGATCGCGCAGCGGGAGCTGCCGGTGGATCTCTGGGAAAGCTCTCACCTCGGGGGCTGCCGGCTGGCGGCGAGCCTGATCACGTTTCCATCCAGGCGTAAATATGGCCGCATCGGCCGTGATCACACGCGGGCGTTACTGGAGCACGAAATCCGTGGCCGGGCCTATCTACCGTGCTATCGGGGCAACGGCGGGCTGACGCCGCCACAGCAGTGTGCCGAAACCGCGGCACTGGAATGGCTGGCACGCCATGAGATCAACGCCGAAGCCCTGGTGGTTGAGCCAATCCCACCGGAACAGACTGGCGAGGATGTGGAGGTTCGTGTCCGCTGGACGTCCGGATCCGACGCTGGTGTACTGGTTGCCCAATGCGCACAACGGGAAGTACAGCGTGTGGATACCTGCGCCGATCTGGAGGAGGGGCCTACCAGTTCCTGGTGCTGGATGGTGTCGGCGATTACCCTGGAGCCTCCCGAGGTCACCAACGCCTCGCAGATTTCCTGCTCGGAAAAGCATTGAGTTTGCCCCGGTCGCCGGGCGGAAGGAGCGACCGTCGACAACAACAAATCAGTAGAAAGGATGCCTATGAAACGCTTGCTAGTGCCTGTTGTGTTCGTCCTCCTCGCGGTTGTTCTCTGGGTGCTGTTCTGGCCGTCACCGGTGGATTCCGTGGCTTACCAACCGCCCAAGGCACCCCCGATGACGGGGCCACTGAAACCCAATAACACGTTGCAGCAGGCCGATCTACTCGCTGTGGGCGAGTTGGTCGGGCCCGAAGACGTGGCGGTGGACGACCAGGGCAGGGTATACGGGGGTACTCACACCGGCTCCATTATGAGAGTCGGTCGGGATGGCAGCGTCGAGGACTGGGTTCAAACCGGTGGGCGTCCGCTGGGACTCGAATTTGATGCAGCAGGCAACCTTATCGTCTGTGATGCCTGGAAGGGGCTGTTGTCCATCTCTCCGGAGGGGGACATCACCGTGCTTGCCACCGAGGCCGATGGCGTACCCTTCGCCTTTACCGATGACCTGGACATTGCGGCGGATGGCACCATCTACTTCTCCGATGCGAGCAGCCGCTTCAATCAGCCGGACTACAAACTCGACCTGCTGGAGGCGCGACCCCACGGCCGCCTGCTGAAGTACGAGCCCTCGACCGGTGAAACCACGGTGCTGATGGAGGATCTGTACTTCGCCAATGGTATCGCGGTGGATCCGGACGAAGCGTTTGTCCTGGTCAACGAAACCTATCGCTATCGGGTGCAGCGTTTCTGGCTCAGTGGCGAGAAGGCAGGGCAAAGTGAACTCTTCGTCGATAACCTGCCAGGGTTTCCGGACGGCATCTCCCGGGGCCCAAGCGGGCGTTTCTGGGTAGCCCTGGCAACGCCGCGTAACGCAACGGTTGATCGCATTCATCCGACTCCCTGGATCAAGAACGTCGTGGCCAAGCTGCCCGACGCGATCCAGCCGCAGGCGCAACGCTATGGCTTCGCCCTGGCCCTGGACGAAAATGGCGAGATCCTGACCAGCCTGCATGATCCCTCCGGGGAGCACCTGCAGGAAATCACCTCGGTGGAGGTGTATGGCGACGACCTGTATTTCGGCACGTTGCACAACGACCGAATCGGTCGCTTGCCATTGAGTGAGGTCACCGGTCTGTAGGCTAACGCTGGTGTCCGGCTGGTGACCGGGGCGCGAGGCTACTGGTCGCTCACTTTCTTCAGCACATGAGCCAGGTCTTCAGGCAGAGGCATTGGTTCAAATGGACTGACGTTGGCGCGCCCCGTATTGCCAATAGGAACCCAGATACGGGAAAACAGCAACGCTGCAATGGCCCGGGTCAGTTGTCCCAGTACCTCCCGAAAGTCATGGGTGCGCCAACCAAGTCTGAGCATGCGCAGATGAGTCGCAGCATGGGCCAGTGCAAATCGCTGGCTCAGGATATGGGCCCGCTCAAGGTGGGTGAAGGCCTTCGGGAAATTACCCAGTTCCTCAGCCTTATGCGCGGCAGCAAGCTCCGCGTGGTAGAAGTGCTTCAGTTCACTTTGCATAGCTTGTCCTTTACACGGATGGAAAGGCTTCTCAGGCTTGAAGCTATGGAAGTAGGTTAAAGCTTGTAGCTGCTACAGGGTCAACGTCGATGAATGAGAAAAGCAAAGGGGATATGGGTGTTGAGATCCTGGTCAGGGGCTTATGAGTCAAACGACGCGATAACTCCGGTAATCCCTCAGAATGTGCCTGCTGCTTTTCACAGATTGAAATCGGCTTAACAGGGGCCTGAGCCGGTACTACTGAATATTTGCATTTAAAGAACGAGGGGAAACTCAGACCTCAGAGAAAACGGGCTGTTACGAGAGGTTTAAAGTTAAGTGAAACTTTTCATTAAAGCTAACGAAGAAATTCCCGGAAAAATTAAAGCTAATAATGAAATTTATTGACCGAACACTGTTATTAAACAGGGTGTTACGGCCCACTTCTAGTTAATGATAGTTCCTTTGCTGATAAAGGAGTGTCCAAGGTGGAGAGATTCGAAGTCATAACCGGAGTGCAGCGTCGTCGTAGGTTTTCAGCTTAAGAGAAGGCGGTGATGGTTGCTGAGTGTTAGCGACCCGGCATGTCAGTATCGCTTGTGGCCCGACGTCATGGTATATCAGCGAGCCTACTGCTCCGTGTGGCCTTCAGCCTGGATTGCTGCGATCGGGAGCTGATGCCGTAGGTTGCAAAGATCGGTGGCACACCCCTGAGATGGTTCAGGACTTGTTGTTGGAGAGGTTGGAATACCGTCTCGGGCACTCAGAAAGGGCACCACACCCGCTGGAATGGTCGACGGATAACGGCAGTTGCTACATCGCCAGAGAAACCCGGGCCTTCGCTTCCTCTCTGGGCTTGGTGGTCTGTACTACACTCGTCAGAATCCTCAGAGCAACGGTATGGCTGAGGCCTTCGTAAAGACTTTCAAACGGGACTACGTTTACCTGAACGATCTTTGTAAACATCCCCGCTACAGCGGTTCCTACACCAGCGCTTGAATCCATTGTGTGACAATTTGGTGTGCAGTGTTGAAAATACTGAATTGTCAGTCTAGATTTAAAACCTATCTATCCATTCCGAGGAACCTTCCGGCTCCGCTCTCCATTGGCAGTGTTGAGTTATATCGTCTCAGGGCGTGAGATTTTATGACTTCACATCGATTTTTGACTTTTGTTGAGGATGTTTCCGCTACAAGTTCTGTCGCTGGCGAATCTAGCGAGGCAGGAAAGGTCATTGAATTATATAGAAAACACTCCGGGAAAGACCCGACGCACCTGGTGTGGCTCGATGGTATTGAGGAAGCTTACTTTAGTTCTTTGTCTTGGATTGGCACCCCATGTAAATCTAGTTCGCAATCAGATCGGGACCAACGCAGAAATCATCTTAATTCTCTGGATTCAAAAAAGTTATCCGTGTTCTTGTTAGCGCTTCATAAAGAGGGTAACTCGGCATTTTATGATGAGTTGACTGAAGGAGCTTGGCTAGAGATCAGTATTTTCAATTCGAAAGAAACTGAAAGTGTTCCGGGTCACCAGTCGGCAGACTACGAGCAGGAAACGGTCGAAGTTGTATGGACCCTTTTTGATAGCCGTGTTGAAAAGCCTGTGTTATCAAAACTCAGGAATGTTTTTTGCCTGGATCACCTGGATGAGGCCGACTTTAATTTCCACAAGCCCATTAACTATCAGTTTGTCCCTTACAAAAATTCGCGGGTCGTTTTCCGAGAAATCGATGAAGGAACCGCGTCAGGTGTCCATCATTTTGCACGTAGGCCGAGAGAGGTTTAGGCCCCACGTGCTTTTTCGTTTTTCTCTGATGGGCTCTCCGGCAGAACGTTGAGGAAATTTTGCCATGCCCAAACATCACTCAATCGTCACCTCACTGGAATGTCTGATTCAAGTGGGAGGTGAGCTGCATGATCAACTCACGAAAAACCTCGCGAATGGTTACTTAACAGGTATTCGGCTTGTAGACGTTGGGCAAGGTGACTGCTTTGCAATTACTGCCATGAGGGATGGCACACAGTTCCCCTTAATGTATCTAGACTATGGGGGTTTAATGGATCATCCAGATCGAGAAGACTCAGAGCGCACAAAACGTCGAATGCCAGTGAACCATAAATTTGGTAAAAGCGTCATCGTTCTCTCTCATTGGGATAAAGATCATTATTGGTCCGCTAAATGCAAAAACACCGATGCTAAAAAGTCAATGTGGCTTGTTCCGAACCAATGGGTTTCGCCACAAGCTGCTAAGTTCTCTGCTGAACTTGAAAATGCTTTCAGGTGGCCGGAGAATTTTGAAGAAAATGTTATAGGGATAAGCCTTCGGGATCATACTATCCTCATAAGGAAATGCGGTAAGCGCAACAAAGAGGTTCCTTATGAGGATCGAAATTTAACAGGCCTCGCCGTTACGATTCACGGCCCCGAAGTGACTGAATCGTCACAAGCTGTCCTCCCCGGTGACTGCCCGTTGAATCGAATACCTAACTTACCAAGCGCAAAAATTTCATTACTTGCCGCACCTCACCACGGCTCTAAAAAGGGTTTGAAGCATTTCACAATTTTTTGCCAAGCGTACATGGACGCGGATTCCTTGATGCTGATCTCATACGGAAAAAATCATTTTGGACACCCGGATCCCTCTGTGAAGAGAGTATTTCCCGGGGACCAAATCGAGAGCAACAAAAGCCGCGAGTTGGACCAAGAGCATCTCTATACTGAGATTGAGCTAGCCAAGTACCTACCTCCTCAGTCTTGAACAAGACAACGACCCAACATCGAGAGGTGATCTATGGATGGACGTAAAATTGGTCTGGCGCTTTCAGGCGGAGGCTACAGGGCGACTCTTTTCTGTCTTGGCAGTCTCTGGCGCTTTAATGATGCTGGCCTACTCCGTCAGCTGGACACTATTACCAGTGTCTCCGGCGGGGCAATCACGGCGGGCTATCTTGCTTTGAGATGGGACGATCTCGATTTTGAGGAGGTAGGTAATAAATCAGGAGCTGCAAATTTTCGAGCGGTTATCGCGAAACCACTTATTCAGTTCACACAGAATAAAATCGACATTCCATCAGCTATAAAAGGCATGATCTTGCCAACCAGTAGTGTTGGCGACCAACTTTTAAGGCAATATGAGTCGCTTCTATTTGGTGACACTAGGCTCGACAGTATTCTCAACGAGAGAGCACCTCAGTTCGTATTTTACGCGACAAACTACGACACGGGCGTGAGTGTCCGAATAAGTAAAGACTGTCTCAGGGACTGGCGTATCGGGAAGGTTGTAGATCATGGTCTCACCGTCGCTCAAGCCGTCTGCATTTCCAGTAGTTTTCCTCCATTCTTCGCCCCGATCGTTGTGAAAAGCCAAGACTGGATCTGGGAGAGCACTAAATATTCCGATCTTCACGAAATAGAGCAACTCAAAAGGGAATGTAACCATCCCCTAAAATCGGTGCATGCGTAATTAGAGTTCTCCGGCCTACAATGAGGCAAACGGAGAACGACATGAAGAAATCACGGTACAGCGAGTCCCAGATCGTCAAGATCCTGAAGGAGGTCGAGGGCGGTCGCCTGGTCAAGGAAGTCTGCCGGGAGTACGGCATCTCCGATGCGACCTACTACAACTGGAAATCCAAGTACGGCGGCATGGAAGCCTCTGATGTGAAGCGCCTCAAGGAGCTTGAAGAGGAAAACCGCCGGCTGAAGCAGATGTACGCGGAGCTGAGCCTGGATCACAAACTGCTCAAGGATGTGATCGAAAAAAAGCTGTAAAGCCAGCCGTTCGACGAGAACTGGTGGATTACCTCAAGCAGGCTCACGGCGTCAGCATTCGCAGAGCCTGTCGAATCGCTGGCATCAGTGACTCTGTGTACCGGTATCGGCCGGATACTTCCCGGGATGAACCAGTGATTGCAGCGCTTCAGAGCGCGACTGAACGCTATCCCGCCTACGGCTTCAGCAAACTGTTCAAGGTGCTGCGACGCTGGGGTCACGGATGGAATCACAAGCGGGTACACCGGCTGTATTGTGCACTCAACCTGAATAAACGACGACGGGGTAAGAAACGACTCCCGACCCGAAACCCGGAGCCATTGAGCGTACCAGTCACCGTTAATCGGTGCTGGTCGATGGATTTCATGAACGACAGTCTGTTCTGTGGTCGCCGGTTCCGCACTTTCAACGTGGTGGACGATTTTAACCGGGAGGTACTGGCCATCGAGATCGACCTTAATTTGCCGGCCCCACGGATCATCCGGGTTCTGGAGCGCATCATCGCCTGGCGAGGCTACCCGGCCAGATTGCGAATGGATAACGGCCCGGAGTTCATCTCCATCGCCCTGGCAGATTGGGCGGAACAGCACGGCATATCGCTGGAGTTTATTAAGCCAGGGAAGCCGACTCAGAACTCCTACGTGGAGCGCTTCAACCGAACTTACCGGGACGAGATCCTGAACATGTATGTCTTCCGGAACCTCACCGAAGTCCGAGAACTGACCGAGTCCTGGATAACGGAATACAACGATGAGCGTCCCCACGATTCACTGGAAGACCTGACGCCATGGGAATACCTGGCGAAACACCAACGGGCGGAAAACTCTAATCAGCGGTGCAACTGAAAC